>JBKPRG010000103.1:0-10004 GCA_046765815.1 Actinomycetota bacterium | reverse complement strand
GGTTGGAGAGGACCTGGCGAAGGCGTTCGGCGTCCCCTCGCCCCGAGGGCAGAGCGCCGCTCACGTCGGCACGCACCGCCACCTCGTCCTGACCCGACTCCGCGGCCGCTGTCGCTGCCCGCACGAGCCCGGCGAGGTCGATCTCGCGGAACGTGTAGGTGAACGTGCCGGCCTCGATGCGCGAGGTGTCGAGCACGTCCGCGACGAGCGAGGCGAGCCGCGTCGTCTCGTCGCCGATCAGCGTCAGGAAGGCCTCGCGCTGCTCGGTCTTCAGCTCGCGCCAGCGGTGCTGCAGCGTGCGGGCGGCGCCGACGACGGCCGCCATCGGCCCGCGCAGCTCGTGCGACACGAGCGAGACGAAGTCAGCGCGGAGCGCGGACAGCCGGTGCAGCTCTTCGACGGTGCGCCGCTCCGCCTCGAAGGTGCGGATGTTCTGTACGGCTGAGCCGACGAGCCGGCCGAGCAGGCTCATCAGCTCGACCTCGTGCTCGAGGAAGGCGTCCCGCTGGCGGCGACCCACCGAGATCAGGCCGATCGTGCGCGCGCCGACGGTCAGCGGCGCTACGACACGGGAGCGGATGCCCAGCTCGCGCAGGCGCGGCTCCTCGGCGTACTCGGGCTCGTCGAGGTCCGGCCGCACGAGCGTCTGGCCGCGCGCCACAACGTCGGCGAGCACGTTGTCGTCGAGCGTCAGCAGCGTCCCCGGCGGCATGACGTCCTCGGCCCGCTCGCCGGCGGTCGCGAGCACGCGAGCGTTCTGGTCCTCGGCCAGCACGATCGCCATGCGGTCGAACGGGACGAGCCCGCGGAGCTCGCGCGTGAAGGCGCCGACCACCTCGTCGAGATCGAGGGACGAGGCGAGGGCCCGCGCGCAGCGGTTCGCCGCCTCCAGCAGGTCGGCACGCCGTCCGAGCTCGTCGCGCATCGCCTCTGCCTCGCGCCGCGCGCTCACCCAGTGGCGAACGCTCATGCCCGCGCTCCCAGTTGCGCGAGCGCCCACTCAGCGTGCTCATCGTCCTCGGCGCGTTCGAGCAGCGGCCGGTGGTCGTCGGTGCCGACGTTGCCGAGCGCGACGATCGCGTTCCGCCGCAGCCAGCGCGGGTCGTTGCGCGGCACGTAGAGGCGCTCGTACTCGTCGACGAGCTCGCGACCGTCCTGCTCGAGCCAGCGGACCAGATCGACGTGCCCGGCCGCCGACTCGGGCTCGCCGGCCCGGCGCTTCTGCACGCCTCGGTTCCACGGGCAGACGTCCTGGCAGATGTCGCAACCGTAAACCTGCGCGCCGAGCGCTGCACGAAATTCGGCGGGTATCGGAGCCGGCGCCTGCGTCCAGTACGAGAGGCACTTCGTGGCGTCGAGCGTCCCCGGCTCGTCGAGGGCGCCGGTCGGGCAAGCGTCGATGCACAGGCGGCAGTCGCCGCAGTCGGCGTCGAACGGCGCCGTCGGCTCGAGCTCGACGTCGGTGACGAGCGTGCCGAGCACGACCCACGAGCCGTGGCGGCGCGTGATCAGCATCGTGTTCTTGCCGTAGAAGCCGACGCCGCTGCGTGCGGCTGCCTCCCGGTCGACGTGCTGGTTCGCGTCGACGAACACGCGGTACGCGCCGCCGAGCCGCCGTCCGAGCGTGTCGAGCCTCTCGCGCAGCTCCGTGTAGCCGTCCGCCCAGGTGTAACGGGCAAGCCGTCCCTGGCCCGGCTCGAGCGGCGCCTCAGGCCGCCAGTAGCAGAGCGCGGCGGAGATCACCGTCCGGGCGCCGTCGAGCAGCGACTCCGGATGGCACGAGCGCTCCGGCTGCGCCATCGTGAACCTCATGTCGGCGAACAAGCCGCGCTCGCGGCGCTCGTAGATGTGCCGCTCGGTCGCCTCGTAGGCCTCGGCCCGCGCCACGCCGACCGCGTCGAGCCCCAGCTCCTCCCCCATGCTGACGACCGCCGCAGTGTTCATGCGAGGATTCTGCCCTCGTGAAGGCGATCCGGATCCACGAGGACGGCGGGCCAGAGGTGCTGCACTACGAGGACGCGCCCGACCCTGAGCCGTCCGACGGCGACGTCCTGATCGAACTGCGCGCGGCGTCGCTGAACCACCTCGACGTCTGGATTCGCAAGGGTCTGCCCTCCGTGCCCAAGCCGCGCATCCTCGGCGCCGACGGCGCGGGCGTGATCGCGGGGACCGACGAACGCGTCGTCATCAACCCCGGCATCATCGGGTCGGACGGGAAGACGCACATCGTCGGCGAGACGATGAACGGCACGCACGCGGAGCTGATCGCAATCCCGCGCGACTATGTGCATCCGATTCCCGACGGGCTCTCGTTCGAGGAGGCGGCGGCGTTCCCGCTCGTGTTCGTGACCGCGTATCGGATGCTCGTCACGCGGGCGCGCCTGCAGGAGGACGAGTGGGTGCTCGTCTGGGGCATCGGCGGCGGTGTCGCCACGGCGGCGCTGACGATCGGCAAGGCGCTCGGCGCACGGGTCGTCGTCACCTCGTCGAGCGACGAGAAGCTCGAGCGGGCGCGCGAGCTGGGCGCCGACGCGACGGTGAATCATTCGTCCGATGACGTCGTCGCGGTGGTCAAGGAGGTGACCGCAGGTGGTGCCCACATCGTGGTGGACGACGTCGGGGAGGCAACCTGGCGGCGTACCCTCGACGCCGCGCGCCCGGAAGGGCGCGTCGTGGTCTGCGGCGCGACGACTGGCCCGAACCCGCCGGCGGCGCTGCACCGCGTCTGGTGGAAGCAGCTCTCGATCCTCGGCTCGACGATGGGGACGCCCGCCGACTTTCGGGCCGTCTGGGAGCTGATCGACACGGGCCATGTGCGGCCGGTCGTGGATCGCGTCTTTCCGCTGGCCGACGCGCGAGCCGCCCACGAGCGGCTCGAGGCCGGCGAGCAGCTCGGGAAGATCGTGCTCTCGATCCCCTAGGCCGTCGTCGGGCAGCGGCGCTCAGCGCCCTCGAGCCGCTTGGCCAGCCGGTCGATGCGCTGCATCAGGTCGACGCTCGGGAACCGGGTCGCCTCGACCCTCCCGCCGAGCCTCTCGGCGTATGCGGCCACGTCGTATGCGGCCACGTCGTCGTACGACTCGAGCCGCTCCTCGAGCCGGTCCAACATCGCCGAGCTCGGATACACCTCTTCCTACCGTGCGCGCGACGAGCTAACGCCCCGACCCCTAGGCAAACCGTGCTTGGCGCGATACAACCCAAGGCCCCTCATGGACACGATCCGCACGTTGGCCATGGAACGGCACTTCTGGACGGCGCAACTCAACCTGCGCGATTACGGGCAGGTACTGCTGATCGGCGATCAGGAGGCTGTCGAGCGGCTCTTGGGGATCGTGGCCGAGCACGAGGACCACGATCTCATCCGGCTGCCCGACCCGCTTCCGCCTTCCTAACCGTTACCCGAACCCGAGAATGAATTTCGCGTCGTCGGACATCCGCTCCGGCGTCCACGGCGGGTCGAACGTCAGCTCGCTCTGCACGCCCTCGACGCCGGGGATCTCGTACAGCACGCGGTCGATGTCCTCCTGGATCATCGCCCCGGCGGGACATCCCATCGACGTGAGCGTGTACGTGACCTTGACGTTCGGGCCTTCGACCTCCGCGTCGTAGAAGAGCCCCAGCTCGACGATGTCCATCCCGAGCTCGGGGTCCTCGACCTGGCGCAGCGCCTCGACGACGTCTTCCTTGGTGGGCATACGGCGAGGGTAGACGAAACCCGCGGTGCCAGGTACCGCGCGCTGTTAGCTCGTCCTAAGGGTGCCAGGCACCTCGAAAAGTGCCTGCCACCGGTTCGCGCTCAGCTGAGGCGCACCTCTTCGCGGCGCTCGCGGGCGAAGAAGTGGATGCCGTCGACGAACCGCACCCAGTTGCAGCGCGTGCACATGACGAGCGAGTGCGTGCGCGCGGAGTCGGCGAGGAAGCGCACACCGCGGAGCAGGTCGCCGTTGGAGACACCCGTAGCCGCAACGATCACCTCTTGCGCGGCCAGGTCGTCGATCGTGAAGACGCGCTCAACGTCCTCGATGCCGTTCGCGCGCGCCTCCTCGATCTCGGCACGGCGCGTCGGCCAGAGCTGCGCTTGCAACTCGCCGCCGAGGCAGCGGAGCGCCGCTGCCGCCAGCACGGCCTGCCGCGTGCCGCCGATTCCGATCGAGAGGTGGTCGTTCGTGCCGCGTACGGCGGCGCTGATCGACGCCGTCACGTCACCGTCCTGGATCAGCTTGATGCGCGCGCCCGCGGCGCGGATCTCCTCGATCAGGTCGTGGTGCCGCGGCCGGTCGAGCACGATCGCTGTGATGTCGTTGACCATGCGGCCGAACGCGTCTGCGATCGAGCGGATGTTGTCGCCGACGGTGTCGCCCAACGCGATCCGGCCGCGCGCGACCGGGCCGACGGCCATCTTGCGCATGTACATCTCGGGCAGCGACGGCATCGAGCCGCGCGGCGACGCCGCGATCATCGAGACGGCGTTCGTGCCGCCGCGCGCCACGACGGACCGTCCCTCGAGCGGATCGAGCGCGAGGTCGTACTCCTCCCCGCCCGCGCCGATCGTCGTCCCCGTCGCAAGCTGCTCGGCCTCCTCGTGCGCCCCGATGACGACGTGGCCGCTGATCGGCAGCTGCTCCAGCGCAATACGCGCACCGGAGAATGCGGCCTCTTCGGCCGCTTCCTGGTCGGCGCGGCCGAGCCAGCGGGCACCGGCGAGCGCAGACCGCTCGGTGACGCGCGCAAACGTCTCGCACAGGCACTGGGCCCGGCCGTCGGTGGAGCTCATACGGGTTGACGCAGCGCCTCAGCGGATTGCATGACGAGCTCGATGACCTGGTCGATCGTCCGCTCGACGTTCGTGTTCTCGACCACGCGCACCCCGTGGCGCCTGGCACGGCCGACCACGTAGGTCTGGATGCGGCGGATGTCGTCGATGTGCTCGAGGTACTTGTCCATCGCGCGGATGCCGCCGGTCGTCAGGTCGCGAACGTGGAAGTGGACACGGTGCACGTCCTCGTCCTCGATCTCGACGACGACGTGGGCGACCAGAGCGCCCGGCAGCTCCGCGCGGACGAGGCCCGGGACGAGGTGCACGCCTTCGAGCACCATCGACCAGCCCTCGGCGAGCGCGCGCTCCATCGCCGCGTCGACGCCGACGCACACGTGCCGGCACTGCTCGACGAAGCCGACGATCGTCGGGTCGCCGGTCACGTCCGCATCGACGGCCTGCCCGGCCTCGAAGCTCGAGTAGTGGATCGTCGGCATGAACTCGTGCGAGAAGAACGCGCGCATCGTCTGCCGGATGAAGTCGGTGGAGGCGACGCGCGTGATGCCGAGGCGGTGCGCCACCTCGGCGGCCACCGTCGACTTGCCGGTCCCGGTCGAGCCGCCGATCAGGACGATGATCGGCACGTCGAGGCGCTGCAGATCGGCCAGCCGCCGCAGCCGGTCGACGACCCGCTCGCCCTCGTCCGCGCCGAGCGTCTTGTTCGCGATCGAGCGGAAGCGGTCGAGGTCGACCGTGCGCTCGGCCCGCTCCGCGAGATCGAGCTCGACGCGGACGGCGAGCGCGTAGGCGCGGTCGGCCGGAACCCCGGCCGCAATCAGCGCGCGCGCCATCACGCCCTTCGAGTACGGAAGGTCGGCGCTGCCGAGCGGAAGCGGCTCGCCGTGGCGCTTCTGACTCACGCCGCCGCTCGTTCCGGAAGAAGCGACAGCAACACCTCGTCCAGCCCCTCGGCGACGACGTCGTTGGCGGCGAGCACGAACCGCTTGCCGTTCGCGGCGGCATGCTCGGCGACGACGTCGATCGCCGCCGCCTTCAGCTCGACGAGGTACGTGTCCGCGTCAGTCGCGGCGAGCTCGCGGCGCAGCGCAGCCCGGTCGGCGAGGCTCGCGGAGACGTGCACGACATCCGCGTCGAGATGCGCCACATCGGTCGCGCCCGCGGTGAACACGGCCACGCGGCCCTCCAGCGGGGCCGTCGAACGCAGCCGCAGCTCGGCCGGAACGGCGCCCGGGATGTCGACGCCGACGGCGATCACGACGTCCGAGATCAACCGCCGGTAGGTGTTCAGGTAGCCGTCGGGCTGGGTGCCGCTGCCGACGACCAGCACGCGCCGGTCCGTCTCGACCGGCGGGATCGCGGCGCCACTCCCGTCGAAGACGACGACGTCCGGCGCGCGCGCCGCCGCGATGCGCGCGCCCGCCGACACGTTCGAGCTGAAGACCGCTCCCGCCAGGCCGCCGCCCGCCCGGCGGCACCCGATCGTCGGCACGCCGGTCAGGGCCGCAACCTCGAGGTGGTCGGACGCGGCATGCCGCCCCGCGCGCGACAGGGCGAGCAGCTCGTCGACCGACGGCGGCGACTCGACGACCTCCGGCTCCCGCGGGCCGCCGCGGCCCATCGCGACCACGACCACGTCCCGGTCACGCGCCAGCAGGCTCGCGAGATGGGCCGTCACCGCGGTCTTCCCCACGCGCTTGCCGGTGCCGATCACGGAGATCGACGGCAGCGAGAACGGCTCGAGCTCGGGCGGGTCGAAGCGGAAGTCGGCACCGACGTAGGGGAGCCCGGCGGCGAGCGCACGCGACGCCCAGCGGAAGCGGTCCGCAGGTCCGAGCACGGGCTCGTCCGAGAGGTCGACGACGAGCTCTGCGTCGCCGAAGCCGTCGACGAGTGGCACGCCGTAATCGGCGCCCTCGCGCAGCTTCTCCGTCCCCCCGACGAGGATCGCGCCCACCCAGTCGTACGGCATGTCGGCGAGCGCGTCTCGGACGACGGGCGCGTAGTGCTCGCCGTCGATAAGCGCAACCGCCCTCACCTCTGCGACGTCACCTCGCGCTCGATCCGGCCCGTGTACTTCTCGTACTCGCCGGTCGCGATGTCGAACTGGATGATCCGCTCCTGCCCGTGGAACGGGTAGCGCCGCCAGACGGAGACGTGCGACCCCTCGAGCTCGACGACGTTGTAACAGGGGCGCGTGTTGCCGCGCAGGCGCAGCGTCGAGACCGTGCCCGTGTTGACGACGAACAGATCCTCGAGCTTCCACGCGTACGGCACGTGCTTGTGGCCCGAGAGGACGAGGTGGACGTCGGCGCGCTGCAGGCACTCGATCGCGTCGCCGGCGTCGTAGACGACGTTGCGCTCGCGGCCCGTGCCGGGGATCGGCAGCAGGTGGTGGTGGAGCACGAAGACGCGGAAATCGGACGGCTCGTCGGCGAACTGCTGCTCGATCCAGCGATAACGGCCGCGCCCGATCTGGCCGTGGTCGAGGTCGGGCTCCGTCGAATCGACGGCCACGACGGTCGCCCCGCCGCGCCGGAGGACCGAGTTGCGGTCGCCGAACAGCTCCTCGAAATGCAGGTAGCCGACGTTTCGCGAGTCGTGGTTGCCAGGGATCACGACGAGTGCGTCGCACTCGATGCGGTCGAGGTAGCGCTTGGCCGCCGCGTACTCCTCTTTGAAGCCGAACGTCGTCAGGTCGCCCGAGCAGACGACGATGTCGGGTTTCAGGTCGTTGATCTCGGCAATCGCCCTTTCCATGAGGTCCGGCACGAAATGCGGCGACCCGCAATGAAGGTCCGACAGCTGGGCGAGCGTCAGCGACACGCGCGGCAGACTTTAGAGCATCCGAGCCGATTGCTACCCTGAATCCAGTGGTGCTGGAAACGCCAGTTTTCCAGGCATATTGCGGCTCTGAACCGCCGCGCTTCGCCAACCCGGCCGAACTCGAGTACGCGAAAGTGCTCGACTGGTACGGAATCCCCTGGGACTACGAGCCGAGAACGTTCGTCCTCGAGCGCGACGAGGAGGGCCGCATCGTCGAGGCGTTCACGCCCGACTTCTACCTGCCCGACCAGGATCTCTACCTCGAGGTGACGGTGATGAAGCAGTCGCTGGTCACCCGCAAGAACCGCAAGTTGCGGAAACTCCGCGAGCTGTATCCCGACGTCAAGATCAAGCTGTTCTACGAACGCGATTTCGAGCGGCTGGCCGCGCGGTTCGGGCTGCAGAAGGCATCCTGAGCAGCCTGGCGTCGCGATCCCCGCTCGAAGCCGACGAACGGATCGGCGAGATCTTCCTCGACTCCGAGGAGATCCGGGCGCGGGTACGCGAGATCGGCACCGCCATTGAGCAGGACTACGCGGGGCGGGAGCCGCTGCTGGTCGGCTCGCTCAAGTCGTGCATCCCCTTCATCTGCGACCTGTCGATGTCGATCCACGCCCTCCACGCGCTCGATTTCCTCGAGCTGGCCGGCTATGGCGAGGGCGACCAGGGCATCCGCTTCCTGAAGGACCTGGATGCCGAAATCGTCGGCCGCGACGTCGTGCTGGTCGACGCGGTGATCGACACCGGCCTGACGATGCACTACGTGGTCCGGTCGCTCGCGCTGCGGCAGCCGGGCTCGCTGCACATCGCGACCCTGTTCGACCGCCCGTATCGGCGGCTCGTCGACGACCTGCCTGTGCGCTACGTCGGCTTCACAATCCCGGACGAGTTCTTCGTCGGCTACGGCTTCGAGCTCGACGAGCGGTTCCGGAACCTGCCGGACCTGCGTCTCGTCCGCCGCGCCGCCTGAGTTTTAGGTCCGGCTAAACTGCGCCGGATGGTCGCCGACGCCCAGCCTCAGCCCCTGCCCGAAGGCCTGCGCACGGTCGACGAGGCGCTCCACCGGACGCGGTTCCGGATCCTCCCGTTCCTCGGCCCGGCATTCATCGCCTGCGTCGCGTACATCGACCCGGGGAACTTCGCGACGAACATCGCCGGCGGGTCGAAGTTCGGCTACCGGCTGGTGTGGGTGATCGTCGCCGCGAACCTGCTCGCGATGCTGATCCAGACGCTGTCCGCGAAGCTCGGCATCGCCACGCAGCGCAACCTGCCCGAGGTCTGCCGCGAGCGGCTGCCGCACAAGGCCTCGTTCTTCCTCTGGCTGCAGGCCGAGGCGATCGCCATGGCCACCGACCTCGCCGAGTTCCTCGGCGCCGCGGTCGGGCTGCACCTGCTCACCGGCATCGGCCTCTTTCCGGCCGCCGTCATCGCCGGCATCGGCGCCTTCGCGATCCTCGGCCTGCAGCGATACGGCTTCCGGCCACTCGAGTCGGTCATCGCCGTCCTCGTCGGCGTGATCGGCGCCTGCTACGTCGCCGAGCTCAGCTTCGCGCACCCGGACTACGGCCAGGTGCTGAAGCACGCGGTAACGCCGCAGTTCGGCGGCAGCGAGGCCGTCCTACTCTCCGTCGGGATCCTCGGCGCGACCGTCATGCCGCATGTGATCTACCTGCATTCGGCCCTGACGCAGGACCGGATCGTGGCGCAGAGCGACGAGGATGCGAAGACGCTGCTGCGCTACACGCGGATCGACGTCGTGATCGCGATGTCGATCGCGGGCCTGATCAACGTCGCCATGCTCGTGATGGCCGCGTCCACGTTCTTCCGCTCCGGCATGCACGACGTCGACTCGCTCGAGGGCGCCCACCGGACGCTGCAGCCGATCGTCGGGGGCGCGTCGAGCGCGCTCTTCGCGCTGGCGCTGATTGCGTCCGGCTTCTCGAGCTCCGCGGTCGGGACGCTCTCCGGCCAGGTCGTCATGCAGGGCTTCATCCGCCGCCAGATCCCGCTGCAGCTGCGCCGGCTGGTGACGATGATCCCGGCGTTCGTCGTGATCGCGATCGGACTCGATCCGTCGCGCACGCTCGTCATCTCGCAGGTCGTGCTCTCGTTCGGGATCCCGTTCGCGCTGATCCCGCTCGTCTACTTCACGTCGCGGCGGGACCTCATGGGCAGCCTCGTCAACCGCCGGATCACGACGATCGCCGCGAGCGTGATCGCCGCGGCAATCGTCGCGCTGAACATCTTCCTGCTCGGTCAGACGTTCGGTCTCTAGTTACCAGCGATACCAGCGGGCGCCTTCGACACCGCGGACGAAGAAGCCGATCAGCCAGATGATCGCGAGGATGATCGCGACCCAGATCAGGAACTTCACCGCGGCAATGCCGACGATGAAGAGCGCCAC
>JBKPRG010000102.1:0-5726 GCA_046765815.1 Actinomycetota bacterium | reverse complement strand
CCGCCAGAGCTCTCCGAGATCAAGGCAGCGGTCGCCGAGCTCTGCGCCGGCTTCCCGGCGGAGTACTGGCGCGGTCTCGAGCCGGATCGTTACCCGACCGAGTTCGTCCAGACACTGACGGACGATGGCTGGCTCGCCGCGCTGATCCCGGAGGAGTACGGTGGCGCCGGCCTCGACTTGATGGCCGCGTGCGTCATTCTCGAGGAGATCAACGCATCCGGGTGCAACTCGGCCGCCGCCCATGCGCAGATGTACACGATGGGAACGCTTCTCCGGCACGGAAGCGCCGAGCAGAAGGAGCGGTATCTGCCGAAGATCGCGAGCGGTGAGCTTCGTCTGCAGGCGTTCGGTGTCACCGAGCCGACCGCCGGTTCCGACACGACGTCGGTCCAGACGACTGCAGACCGAACGGCCGATGGCTATGTCGTCCGCGGGCAGAAGATCTGGACGTCACGCGCTGAGCACTCGGACCTGATGCTTCTCCTCGCGCGCACGACGCCGCTCGATCGTGTCGAGACGCGAAGCGCGGGGCTGTCGACGTTCCTCGTCGACATGAGAGCCGCGGGCGATCGCCTGACGATCCGTCCGATCAAGACGATGATGAATCACGGTACAACCGAGGTCTTCTTCGACGACGTCGAGCTGCCGGCGGACACGCTGGTCGGTGAGGAAGGGAAGGGCTTCCGGCACATCCTGGACGGCATGAATGCCGAGCGCGTCCTCATCGCGTCGGAATGCATTGGCGACGGCCGCTGGTTCGTCGACAAGGCGAGCCGGTACGCGTCGGAGAGAGTGGTCTTCGGGCGTGCCATCGGCGCCAATCAGGGCGTGCAGTTCCCGATCGCGCGCGCGTACGCCGCGGTGGAGGCCGCCTCGCTCGTTCGGTTCAAGGCGGCGTGGTTGTACGACCGGCACGAGCCCTGCGGGCCCGAGGCCAACATGGCGAAGTTGCTGGCGTCCGAAGCGTCGTGGGCGGCTGCGAACGCGTGCCTCGATGCCCACGGCGGCTACGGCTTCGCCGCTGAGTACGACGTCGAGCGCAAGTTCCGCGAAACGCGGCTTTATACGGTCGCACCGGTCGCAAACAACCTCGTCCTGGCGTACCTCGGCCAGCACGTGCTCCAGATGCCCCGGTCGTACTGAAACGGGGTTCGGATCAGTCGGGCCGGGCAGGACGCGGTGGTGACCGTGCCGGGGTCGGAGCTGGTCGTCGGGCCACTGCTGCGCTACGCAGGTACTGAGAGCGCGTCGTTCTGGGTCGAGACGAGCGGCCCCTGTGAGGTCGAGGTACTCGGTCACCGGGCATCGACGTTCGCGGTCGAGGGGCACCACTACGCACTCGTCTTCGTCGACGATCTCGAGCCGGGATCGATCACCGAGTACGACGTCCGGCTGGACGGCCGCGTCGTTTGGCCGCCGGCCGACGACCGCCCGCGGCCTGCGGTCCACACGCGGAGCGGGGAGCGGCAGCTGCGGCTGGTGTTCGGCTCATGCCGCGTCGGCGATCCGCAGCCCGCCCCGGGCGAGATGCCGTCCACCGGTATCGACGCGCTCTGGGCGTACTCGCGGCAGTTGCAGCAGGGCTCGGTCGAGTGGCCCGACGCGCTGCTGCTCCTGGGCGACCAGGTCTACGCCGACGAGGTCTCGCCGCAGACGCTCGACTTCATCCGCGGGCGGCGCGACGTAGAGGAGCCACCCGGCGAACAGGTGGCCGACTTCGAGGAGTACACCCACCTCTACCGCGAATCGTGGTCTGACCCCGACATTCGCTGGCTGCTGTCAACGGTGCCGAGCGTGATGATCTTCGACGACCACGACGTCAACGACGACTGGAACATCTCTGCGCGTTGGATCGCCGAGATGCGCGCGGAGCCGTGGTGGGACGCGCGCATCACAGGCGCGTTCATGTCGTACTGGCTCTATCAGCATCTGGGCAACCTGTCCCCGCCGGAACTGCAGGAGGAGGAGCTCCTTCGGCTCGTCCAGGCCGATGAGGACGCGGGGCCGCGGCTTCGCGAGGCGGGGCGCCGCTGGGATCGAGAGTCGGCCGCATCCCGCTGGGCGTACTATCGCGATTTCGGAGACTCGCGTTTGCTCGTGATCGACTCACGCGCGGCGCGGGTCCTGGACGAGCAGCGCCGGGAGATGATCGACGAAGAGGAGTGGCAGTGGATCGTCGACCACTCGGTCGGCGAGTTCGATCACGTGATCATTGCGAGCACGCTCCCGGTCTTCATGCCGAAGGGCATCCACCATCTCGAGGCCTGGAACGAGGCCGTCTGCGCAGGCGCGTGGGGCGGTTGGGCGGCGAGGCTCGGGGAGAAGCTGCGGCGAGCAGTCGATCTCGAGCACTGGAGTGCCTTCCACGACTCCTTCGAACGGTTGTGCGAGTGGCTCGAGCGCGTTGCCGACGGTGTCGACACCAACCGGCCTCCCGCGACGATCGTGTTGCTCGGCGGCGATGTCCACAACGCCTACGTCCAACAGGTGAGCCTGCCTTCGCGAAGCGAAGCTCACAGCCGTGTGTTCCAAGTGGTCTGTTCGCCGTTCCGGAACCCGCTCAGCGCGATGCAGCGACGAGTGATTCGTCTCGTCAACGCACGGCCCGCCGAGTCCTTGTTGCGCATGCTCGCCCGCCGCGCAGGCGTGTCTCCTTCGCGAACCGACTGGCGGCTGATCCGCCGACCGAGCTTTCACAATTCGATCGGTGAACTCGAGCTCAACGGGCGCGGCGCGCGGGTGACCCTCCGCCGAAGCGCAACGAACGACGAGGAGCCGGAACGGCTCTACACGCTCGATACGACCGAGCTCGCCAAGCCCTCCTAAGCCGGGACGTCCGCGTTCGCGCGCAGGAGCGACTCGACTTGCGGCGTGCCCAGGAATCGGCTGCGACGTTCGTCCGACAGCGTGGCGGCGAAGTCCTGCACGAGTGCCGCGGCCTCATGCCACGCCCTCTGCGACGCGTCGTCTTCGCCGAGCGCGTAGGCCGCCTGACCGAGTGCGGCGCGTGCCCGCCAACGCGCCGGCGGTCCGATGAGCGCGTCCGCGATCGGGACCGCCGCCTGCAGCGACTCGAGTGCATCCGCCTTGCGGCGGAGACGCGCCAGGGCAAGGCCCCGAACCGTCAGGGAGCGCGCCTCATACTTCCGTCGGAGCGTCCGGCGCGCGGTCGCGAGCGAACGGTCGGCCCAACGGAGCGCGGCTTCGTCATCGCCGGCTGCGAGCTCGAGCTCGGCGCGCGCCAATTCGAGGCGGCCGGCGATCAGCCAGAGCGTCCAGCCCGTTGCGTCGTCTGCCTCGTCCCATCGCTGCCGCCAGAGGCTCTCGGCGCGTCCTTGCTCGCCGGCGAGCAGCTCGGTCTGGAGGAGATCTGAGCCTGCGAACTGACGCGGCATGTTGAAATAGCTCGGCGGCGACAGCTCGAGTGCTTCCTCCGATTGGCGCCGCGCCTCGGCGACGTCGTACAGCTCACGGTAGGCGAGGCTGGAGTAGTTGAGGATGCTGCGCCGCGTGCGCCCGAGCTCGTCGGCGAGAGGCAGCAGTTCCTCCCAGATCGCAATCGCCTCTTCGTGTCGGCCCAGCCCTGCGAGGCTCAACGCGCCGGTACCGCCACCGCGCAGGAACGCCTCCGCGACGCGGACGTCGGATGCCGCCTCGCGCGTCTTGTTGGCGAGCTCGAGAGCGCGCTCGTAGTTCCCGATCCAGTAGGCCGTGTCACAGTGCAGATGCAGCTGGTGCGTAAGGTCGACGGTTCGCGTGTCCGGCGTCCACAACTCCAGCGAACGCTCTCCGAGCTCGTAGGCCCGCTCGAGATCCCCCTCGGCGCCACGCATTCCGAGCGCCTGGCTCTCCATCGCCATCACCGCGGGCCGTGCCGTCTCGTCTCCGACGAGGTCGAGCTGAGCGGCCGCCTCATGTGCTGCCACGAAGGCTTCGTCGCCCTGCTCCGTCCAGATGTACGCGTGTCCCAGAGCGATCAGGGCCTCGAGACGTTCCTGCCCTTCGAGCTCCGGCGCGAGTGATGCGAGCTCCTCCGCTGCACGGTCCATCTCCCACCATCCGACGAGTGCGATTCCGCGGCGCAGCCGGAGCGTTCGCTGCAGCTCCGGATCTTCGGCCAGGTCGATGGCCAGCGAATAGAGGTCGATCGCGGCGTCCTGAGCCCAGCTTCGCCGCGCGGCTTCGGCGGCCGCCGTCAGATACGGAATCGCCCGTGCCGGCTCGCCCGCCTCGCGCCAGTGGTGCGCCAGCATCGTCGGCACCGTCGCCTCGGCCGCGGCGACGGCGCTCTCCAGATACTCGGCGACTGCGGCATGCGCCCTCCGCCGCTCGGCCCGCGGGACGGTGCTGTAGGCGACGTCGCGGATGAGCACGTGCTTGAACGTGAACTGCTCTTCGTCGGCAATCCGACTCGGCAGGTCGCGCCGCAGCAGGTCCTTCTGCTCGAGCGTCGACAGCGCACGGTCGACGTCGCCCGTGACGCCGACCGCGGCCACAGCGCCGCGCCAGAAGGTCCGGCCGACGACGGCCGCTGCGAGCAGCACCGAACGCGCCTCGGCCGGAAGCGCGTCGATCCGCGCCGCGATCGCCTCGCGCACGCTCATCGGCAGGTCATCGCCAAGGTCACGCAGCCCGGCAGCGAGCTCCTCGAGGAAGAGTGGATTGCCGCCGCTTGTCTCGATGATCTGCTTGAGCGCGAGCTCTGCAGCCTCGTCCGGGGGGACGAAGTGCGATGCGAGTCGGGAGGCGTCCTCCGGTCGCAGTGGCTCGAGCCCGATCGTCGTTTGCGCGGTAACGCCTGAGCCCCATTCTGGGTGCTGGTCCAGAAGCTCGGGCCGTGCGGTTGCCACGAGGAGCACGCGCGCCTCCCGCAGGTGCCTGCCGAGGTATTGGAGCAACTCGAGCTCCGTCGGCTCCCCCCAATGGAGGTCCTCGAACACGACGAGCGTCGGTCCCTCCGCACCCAGGCTCTCGAACAGTCGCCGCGCGTAGAAGAACGCCATCGTGGACTGTTCCAGGTCGGCGTCGGTCTGAAGACCGAGCAGCAACCCGAGGCGATTGCCGATCTCGGCCGCTTCGTCGGGCGGCATGAGACCCTCGAGCGCGGTCAACAGCTTCACGTGCGCGACCTCCGGATTGTCCGACTCGAGGATTCCGGCGAACGACCGGACGATGCCGCCGAACGCCTGGTAGCCCGAGCGCTCCTCGTACGGCAGGCAGCGGCCACGGAGGACTCGGCCCGCGGCCGCGACGTCCTGCTCCAGCTCGCGGCAGAGACGCGACTTGCCGATCCCGGGCGGACCGAGAACGGTGGCGAAATGCGGGCGCTGCTCGTCGACCGCCCGTCGCCACAGTGACCGGAGCAGGTCGAGCTCGTGGTCGCGCCCGACCATCGGCGCGCGCCGCAACCGCCGCTCACCAGGCGCCGCTTTCGGCGCCCCGGCGACCCACACGCGCAGCCCGTCCGTCTTCCCCTTTGCCTCGACCAAGCCAAGGTGCTCGTACTCGACGGCATCGCGGCTCGCCAGATACGTCGCTTCACCGACCGCGACGCGCCCCACGGGCGCCGCCGCCTGCAAACGCGAGGCGGTGTTGACCACATCGCCGGTCGCGAGCGGCTCGCCGCGGCCTCCGTTGAGGGTGACCACGGCCTCGCCGGTGTTGACCGCCGCGCGGGCGGCGAGCCCGAGCCCGTGCCTCTCGTTGAGCTCCTCGATGCCGTCAAG
>JBKPRG010000101.1:0-18427 GCA_046765815.1 Actinomycetota bacterium | reverse complement strand
GAGCTCGACCGCGCGCTCGAGCACGAGTCAGGCCTCACCGGGCTGGCGGGCACGGGGGATGTCGACGGCCCGAGAGAGTTTTCGTTGCCATTTCCTGTCGTCGGAAGGGACTGATGCTGGTGTTGGAGCAGATGCGAACTGGCCTGCGAGATGCCCTCGAACGCGGCCTGGCTACTGTCCCGGGTCGCGAAGCCTGCCGGAGGCGCCGCTGCCGGCGTCCGCGATCGGGGGCGGATGGTGACGGCCGCTCTGGTCGACGCAGCCCCGTACGGGGACTCCGTCGAGATCCGTGCGCGGCGTGCACGCGAGGCGGCCGAGCGTGCCCGGGAAGCTGAGCGGCGCGCCGTCGAGGCTGCTCGGGAGTCCAAAGCGCTCGCCGACCATGCTCGCGTGATTAGCGAACGTGGCCACGGTCGTCTCCAGCAACTCGACCGCGAACTGACTCGACGGATCAAGCAGCGGATCGCGCAGGCGGAGAAAGAAGCGGACGACTTGGTGCGTCGCGAGCGCGAATCCGCCGAGGCGGAGGCAGAAGAGCAGCGCGAGGAAGTCGAGGAAGAAGTCGAGAATGAGATCGCGCGCGCCGAGAGCGATGCCGAAGCAGCGCAACGACGGGCGGAGCAGCTGGTCGAGGACGCAGCCGAAGAACTGGCGGACGCGAGGCGGCTAGCAGATGAGGCTGCAGAAGCCGCGCGCGTGGCCGCGGAGGACGCCAATCGGCAGGCGCAGGAGCTTCAGAACGATGCGAGACAGCGAGCGCGCGATGCCGAGTCGCGTATCGACGCGGCCGAGAAGCTCCAGGCACAGGCAGCGGCGACCGCGAAACGAACGGCGCTCGAGCTCGATCGCGAGGCAGTGGAAGGCCTCGACTCCTACAAGAAGCCCGAGCTCGTCCACCTCGCCGCGAGCATCGGTATCGAAGGACGATCAGAGATGACGAAGGATGAGCTCGTTGACGCCATCACGAAGGAGGCGCGTCGACGGGCAAGGCAATCCAGACAAGGAGCAAGATCATGAGGCTCCCGGGCAGGAAAAGCGGGGCGCAGCGGCTTCTCGGCACGGTCACCGACTCGCTCTCCGCCGTTCGTGATGCGTCGGACAGGCGCACGGTGCTGAAGGGTGCGGTGATCGCCGCCGGCGCGACGGCGCTCACTGCCGGAAGCGCAGCCGTCTCGTCGCTTCGCCGCCGGGCCGGATCGAAATCGTGAAGATGCGCGGCGCGAGGTCATCTGCTCCGCTCACACTCGCGGTGGCGGCTGACCGGAACAGGCGCCTGGCCGAGGGCTCTCTCGTCCAGGCGTCTGTCCGTGCACGCCTGCTCGGAATTCCGCTCCTGCGGCTCGATGCGACCGTCGTCCTGATGCCGGCGGCAGTGACCGCCACCTCGATCGCCCTACCTGCCGACAACGGCCTGGAAGAGGCTGTCCGCGACATCAACGACGGAGCCGAGATTCTCGCCAGAGTCCGTCGCGACGGCCGACCCTGATACTCGCGCAGTCGCGGAAGCACCGATAATCGGGGAATGGTCGAGTCGCTCGGTGAGCGGCGTATCGTGTCGACGCTCCTGGTCGACATTGCCGACTCGACCGGGATCGGCGAACAGCTCGGTCCGGAGCGCTCCAAGTTCCTGTTCGACGAAGTCGTACGCCTGCTGGCTGCGGAGGTGAAGCGATTCGGAGGGACCGTCGCGCAGTTCACCGGCGACGGCCTCTACGCACTCTTCGGTGTCCCCGCTGCTCACGATGACGACGCCGAGCGAAGCGTGCGCGCGGCGCGCGCTATGCAGACCGCGCTCGAAGGGTACGCGGCGGATCTGGCGGAGGCGTACGGGGTGAAGCTGGCCGCGAGGATCGGCGTCAACACCGGCCCCGTCGTCGTGCTTGCCGAGGAGGCTCCGGCGGAGGAGCGGTACAACGCACTCGGAGACACCGTCAACACGGCTGCACGCCTGCAGGCCCACGCCGGCGACGGCGGCATCGTCGTCGGCCCGGCGACGGCGGCGCAAGTACAGGGCGCCTTCGACCTCGAGTCGGTCGGGCCCCTGGAGCTCAAAGGAAAGGCGGAGCCGGTGGCGGCGTTCCGGGTCGTCGGCGAGCGGGAGCGAGTGGTCCGGCGCCTCACGCCGCTGATCGGCCGCGACCACGAGCTCGCCGCGCTTGACGAGGTCTTCGGCGAGCTCGCGGACGGGCGTGGGGCGATCGTCGCGATCACCGGCGAGCCCGGCATCGGCAAGAGCCGCCTGGTGGCCGAAGCTCGGTCCCGTTGGCAGGACGCAGTTCGCTATCTGACGGCACAGGGCGTCTCCTACGCGCAGGCGGAGCCCTATTACCCGCTGCGCGAGCTGCTGCGCAGCTTCCTCGGCCTCGGTGTCGGGGACCCCGAGGCTCGTGTGAGGCTCGAGCTGAAGGCTCAGCTCGGCGCGGCGCTGGGTGATCGCGCGGGCCACTACTACCCGTTTCTCGCCTCGCTGCTTGGACTCGCTCTGGAACCGGAGGACGAGGAACGGATGCGCGGCCTCGCACGCGACTCCGTGCAGCGGCAGACGCACGAGGCCGTGGTCGAGCTCGCGCGCGCGCTGTCGAGAGTTCAGCCGCTCGCGCTCGTGCTCGAGGACCTGCACTTCGCCGACGAGCCGACGCTCGAGCTCATCGACGAGCTCCTCTCGCTGGCCGACGAGGAAGCTGCGGCCGTGCTCCTCCTCTACCGCAACGACCCGGACCTGCCCTCCTGGGCGCTCGGAGAGTCGGCCCGCCGGCGGTATCGGCACCGTTTCCGGGAGCTTCAGCTCGACCCGCTCGAGCCGGGCGACTGCGCGCGGCTGGCCGCGTCGGCGGCAGAAGGCGAGCTTGCCGAGGGGCTGGTCGAACAGCTGGCCGCGCGCACCGGCGGCAACCCGCTCTTTCTCGAGGAGGCCGCCCGCGACGCCGTCGAGCGCGGCGACGGCGCGCTCGTTCCCGCCGCGCTCGAGGAGACGCTGCAGGCGCGCCTCGACCGGCTCCCCGCCGAGGTGCGCGAGGTCGCGTCGTTCGCCTCTGTCGTCGGGCGCAGCTTCGGCATGCCGCTGCTCGAGCGGCTCGTGCCGACCGAGCGGCTTCGGCCGGCGCTGTCCGAGCTCCAGCGGCTCGACCTGGTCGTCGAGGAGCGCCGACGCCCGACGCGCGAGTATCGGTTCCGCCACGGTCTTGTCCAGCAGGCGGCGTACGCGAGCCTCCTGCAAGATCGGCGTCGCGAGGTCCATCGGCTCGTCGGCGTCGCGCTCGAGGAACTCGGGCGTGACGAGCTGTCGGAGGCGTACGGACTGCTCGCCCATCACTTCTCCGAGGCAGACGAGCCCGCCAGGGCGGCGCGGTATCTCCTCGAGGCCGGGGACGCAGCGCGGTCGCTCTTCGCCGAAGACGAGGCGGTGCGTTACTACCGCCGCGCGCTCGGCTTCCTCGACCGGCTCGGTGAGGCGGGACACGCCCGGTCGGTGCTCTTCCGGATCGCGCTCACCCACCACGTCGCGTTCGACTTCGAGGCGGCGCATGCGGCGTGGTCGGAAGCCTTCAGCCGGCCGGAGCCGCCGCCGAAGCGCCTCGAACCGGTCGAGCGGCTCGAGACGGCGATGACGCACCCCGAGACCTGGGTGCCCGGGCACGGCTATGACCTCGGCGCGTGGGCGCTGGCGGTCAACTTTTTCCGCGGTCTCGTGCAGTTGGACCGTGACGTGAACGTCGTGCCGGACCTCGCCGAGCGCATCGCCGTCTCGCCCGACGGCTGCGCGTACAGCTTTCGGCTGCGGGAGGGGCTGCGCTGGAGCGACGGCGAGCCCCTCACGGCCCGCGACTTCGCCTTCAGCTATCGCGCAATGCGGGAGCAGGCGGTCACCACGGCCCACCTGCTCGGAACCGTCCAGGCGGAAGCCCTGGACGAGCGCACCGTCGAGCTAAGGCTCGACGCTCCGGACGCCCAGATGCCCTACCTGCTCGCGCAGCCGGCGTTCTTCCCCTGGCCGCAGCACCACGTCGAGTCGCGCGGACCGGCTTGGCATCAACCGGCGGCGCTCATCGGGAGCGGACCGTTCGTCATAGCCCGCGTCGGCGACGAGCGCGTCGAGATCGTGGCCAACGCCCACTGGCGCGGCTCGCGCGGAAACGTGGGCCGCATCTTCGTCACCTTGAGCGACATCGGGGACGTTCTGACGCAATGGGACGAGGGCGCCTCCGACCTCCTCTTGTTCACGCGCAAGTCGGAGGCGCAGCGGGTGCTCGGGGGCGAGCGCGAAATCCTCCGGCTGCTGTCAACGCAGTACATCCTCTTTCCACCGCACCCGCCGTTCGACGACGAGCGTCTGAGGAAGGCGCTGGCGCACGGCCTCGATCGCACCTCATTGGTTGCGGGCGGCGGAGATCAGGCCGCCCGAGGCGGCCTCCTGCCCCCACCGATGCCCGGTCACTCCCACGAGCTGGCACCGGCATACGACCCGGCTCGCGCCCAGGCGCTGCTCGCCGAAGCGGGCTACGAGGACGGCCGTAGACTCGAGCTCACCCTCCTGCACCCCGACCCCGGCCTGGGCGAACGGCTCCGTGAGGAAACCGAGGCGAAGTGGGCGGGCGTCTGGCGAGAACTGGGGGTGCGACTGACACAGGAATGGGTCGCCTTCGACCGGATCTATGCCGAGGCCGGCGCTGAAGGTTCGTTCTTCGAGTGGGGCTGGATCAGCGACTACCCGGACCCGCACGGGATCCTCGGTGGGATGCTCGAGCAGAATCTCTGGACGGTGCCGACGGATGCCGAGACCTCGCACCTACTCGAACGCGGGCGTTCGTCGCGCTCCCGGGATGAACGGCTGCGGCTGTACCGCGAGCTCGACCGCCATATCGTCGCGACGCGAACCTGGATCGTGCCAACGGTGTACGACACGTGGGAGATCATCCGCAGACCCTGGGTCGAGGGCCTCTGGGGCACGCCGCTCGGCCTCGGCACGCTCGGCGACGTCGTCGTGCAGCCGCACGGTTGAAGCACGGGAGATGAAGCTCACGGGGAAACGCATCCTGCTCACCGCGGGCGTTCTGGTCGCCACGCTCGTGGCGTTCTTCCTATTCACTCGCAACGACAACTCGCTGCGGCTGCAGGTCCAGGTGAGCGGCACGGCTAACGCGGCCCAGGCCGGGACCGGCGGGACGTACCGGGCGAGCGGCACCGGCCTCGCGAACGGTCAGTTTGGAAGCGTGACCCTGAGCGGGAGCGGCAGCGGTCAAGTGGAGACGAACTGCGTGACCTTCGACGGCGTCGGTGAACTGGCGACCGCCGCCGGGACGCTGCAGCTGCACCTGGCCAAGCCCGGCCGGGCCTGCCTAACCCAGACGACGCTCGACGAGGCAGCCGGCAGCGGCGAACTGGAGGTGAAGGCAACGGTCGAGGCGACCGGGACCTCCGGCACTCTGCTCCGCCGCCACGGCCGCCTCAAAGCCCGCGGCAGCTTCAACCCGGACAGCGGTGCGTTCACGGTGCTCTTGACCGGCCGCCTCCATCACTGAGACCAGCCTTCGTGCATGGGCAGCCTTCGTCGCCGCGCCCGACATGCGCGGCGGCCCGCGCAGACTTGCCGTCAGGAGACCTGCCGTGTAGGGATCGAACCTAGGACCTTGGGATTAAGAGAACCCGTCCGCTCTGTCGGTCGGTCTCAGTAGAGCTTGGAGAACGCGCGCAAGGGACCGGGAATTGTCAGCGTGTCGGCCTTCGCGTCTCGGCTGATCTCGGTGGGTCTCGTCGCCCCATGTTGCCCAGCGATTCGATCAATCAGCCCGTAAGACGCGTTGGCTGCCTTCGGATCGTTACCCCCAAGTGACGTACTTGCCGTACTGGTGGGCCCAATTCCGCCGCTTCCTTTGGCAGTAGCGGCAGCGGCCCTCCCAAGCCTCCTGCTGCTCCCACGGCTGGAGCCAGGGTCGCGATCAACGCTGTTGTCAGGCATCCACTTGTGGATGCCGAGCCGACACCGGCGACGCAACGATCACCGAACGACCGAAATCAACGAGCAACACCCGGGAGGAGCGGGTCGTCTCGCTACTGAGACAGACGGAGAATCGGGTACCACCACTCTCCCGGGTGCGCGGCGCTAGCCGGGGAAGTTGTGCGTGGGCAGGTTCGGGCCACGCAGGAAGGCCTTGACCTGCGCGTCGTCCCGGTTGGCTTCAATCGCGTGACGAATCGGCGGATACGCGCAGAGTGGGACTAGTACCTCATGCGAGATACGGAGTCGTTCGGCCAGGTCGAAGATATTCAGGAGTGCGGTCTTTGCCTCCCAGCCGGCCGCTGTCAGTTGGTCGAACCGCGAAACAAGCTGCTCCAACTGTTTCTCGCTGCGACTCCGGAAGAAGCCCATCGGCGAGAGTATGAGTCTAGAACGCCTCCCCGGATAGGCGTGCAACCCGACAGGGAGTCCGACGCCGGGAAGCCGACACGGCTGCACGAACGGCGGGTATGGGCCGTGTAGGGATCGAACCTACGACCTTGGGATTAAGAGTCCCCTGCTCTACCAGCTGAGCTAACGGCCCCAAAGAGCGCCGCGTATCGTACCGCGCGATGTTGTCTTGAACCCCAGACGCCTCCTCACGGTCGTCGGGAACCGGCCCCAATTCATCAAGTCCGCGCCTCTCTCGCTCGCCTACCGCGAGGCGGGGATCGAGGAGATCGGGCTCCACACCGGGCAGCACTGGGACGCCGAGATGTCACAGGTCTTCTACGACGAGCTCGAACTGCCCGAGCCTCGCTACCGGCTCGACCTGCGCACGGCCGACCCGACGGCGATGACCGCGCCGATCCGCGAGGCGATCGAGCGCGAGCGCCCCGACTGGGTGGTCGTCATGGGCGATACCAACTCGACGCTGGCCGGCGCGCACGCGGCCGGCGAGGAAGTGCCGGTCGCGCACGTCGAGGCCGGCCTGCGCAGCTTCGACCTCTCGATGCCGGAGGAACGGAACCGGATCGAGGTCGACCGCCTGTCGGCGCTGCTCTTCTGCCCCGACGAGCGCTCGGCGCGGCAGCTCGAGTCGGAGAGCGTCCACGGCCGTCGCGAGGTCGTTGGCGACGTGATGGCCGACGCGACCCGGCTCTTCGAGCCGTTCGCGCGCCGGCGCGACGTCCCTGTTGACGCGCCCTACACCGTGCTGACGATCCACCGCGAGGCGAATGTGCAGCCGGGACAGCTACGTCGCATCGTCGGCGCGGTGAACAGCGCCGGCCGGCGCTTCGCGTTCCCGGTCCATCCGCGAACGCGGCACGTGCTCGATGAGCACGGCATCGAGCTTGCACCCGAGGTGCTGACCCTGGATCCGCTCGGGTACCTCGAGATGCTCGCGCTGGTGACGGGCGCCGAGGCGGTCGTGACCGATTCCGGCGGCCTGCAGAAGGAGGCCTACTGGCTCCGGGTGCCATGCGTGACCCTGCGGCCGAGCACCGAGTGGGTCGACACGGTCGAGGCGGGCGCGAACACGCTCGTCGATCCGGCCGATCCGATACGTCTCGGCGAAGTGGTCGCAGCGGCCCGGTTTCCGCCCGACGCACCGCCGCTGTACGGCGACGGCCACGCCGCAGGACGGATCGCCGCCTCCCTGTACCCTTGAGCGCCGTGTCCAGCCAGGGCAGCTACGACGTCGCCGTCATCGGCGCGGGCTACGTCGGCGTCCCGCTCGCGGCGACGTTCGCCGAGGCCGGACGGCGCGTGCTGCTCGTCGACGTCCAGCCGGACGTCGTCAAGGCGCTGAACCGCGGCGAGAGCCACATCGAAGACGTCAGTTCCGAGCGACTCCGGAAGCTCGTCGAGCCGGGGCTCGTCGTCGCGACGACTGACTACGAACAGGTGAAGCAAGCCGCAGCCGTGCTGATCGCCCTGCCGACGCCGCTCTCCAAGCAGCGCGAGCCGGATCTCTCGTACATCGAGCGCGCCGCGACGAGCCTTGCGCCGGTGCTGCAGCGCGGCCAGGTCGTCGTGCTCGAGTCGACGACGTGGCCCGGCACGACCCGCGAGGTGCTGCAGCCGATCCTCGAGGAGGGGTCGGGGCTGAAGGCCGGCGTCGACTTCCACCTCGCGATGTCGCCCGAGCGGGTCGACCCGGGGCGCGAGGACTGGACGACGAAGACGACGCCGAAGGTCGTCGGCGGCATCAACGCCGAGTCGACGACTGCCGCCGCCGACGTCTACCGCGGCGCCGTCGACACCGTGTACGAGGTCTCGACGCCCGAGGCTGCTGAGCTGACGAAGCTGCTCGAGAACATCTACCGCGCCGTCAACATCGCTCTCGTCAACGAGCTCGCGCAGCTCACCGACCGCATGGGCATCGACGTCTGGGAGGTCGTCGACGCGGCCGCGACGAAGCCGTTCGGCTTCGCGTCGTTCAAACCGGGACCGGGGCTCGGCGGCCACTGCATCCCGATCGATCCCTTCTACCTCACGTGGAAGGCACGCGAGTTCGACTTCTCGACGCGGTTCATCGAGCTCGCCGGCGAGGTCAACAACAACATGCCGTACTTCTGCCGCTCGATCATCTCGCAGGCCCTGAACCACGGCGCCAACAGGTCGGTCAGCGGCTCGAAGATCCTGATCCTCGGCGTCGCGTACAAGCCCGACATCGGCGACATGCGCGAGTCGCCGGCCGAGAAGCTGATCCACCTGTTGAAGACCGCCGGCGCCGACGTCTCGTACCACGACCCCTTCGTGCCCGAGTTCGACGGAATGACCTCGGCGGCGCTCGAGCCCGAGCGCTACGACTGCGTCGCGATCGTGACCAATCACTCGGGCATCGACTACGCAGACATCGTGCAGCGCGGGAAGGTGATCGTCGACTTCCGCAACGCGACCAAGGGCCACGAGGTCGACGGCAAGGTCTGGAAGTTGTGAGCCGCAAGGCCACGGTCGGCGTCGTCGGCCTCAACTACTGGGGCCCGAACCTCGTTCGCAACTTCGACGAGCTCGCGCAGCTGACGTGGCTCTGCGACGTCGACGTGGAGCGGCTCACTCGGCTCGGCGCTCGTCACCCCACTGCCCGAACGACCGGCCTGCACCGGGAGATGCTCGACGACCCTGAGCTCGACGCGGTCGTGATCGCGACGCCGGTGCCGACGCACTACGAGCTCGCAAAGGAGGCGCTCGAAGCCGGCAAGCACGTCTTCGTCGAGAAGCCGCCGGCAATGCATGCCGCCGAGATGGACGAGCTGGTAGCTCTGGCCGCGGCGAACGAGCGCGTGCTCATGCCCGGGCATCTCCTGCTCTACCACCCCGGCGTGCTGAAGCTGAAGGAGCTGATCGACGACGGCGAGCTGGGCGACGTGCTGTGCGTCTACGGCAACCGCGTCAACCTCGGCATCGTGCGCACGAACGAGAACGCACTGTGGTCGCTCGGCGTGCACGACCTGTCGGTGATCCTCTACCTCGTCGACGAGGAGCCGGAGCTCGCGACGGCGCAGGGGAGCGCGTCGATCCACCCCGGCGTCGAGGATGTCGTCTTCTGCTTCCTGCGGTTCCCGAGCGGCAAGATCGCCCACATGCATCTCTCCTGGCTCGACCCGCACAAGATGCGCAAGATGACGGTCGTCGGCCGCGAGAAGATGGTCGTCTTCGACGACATGGAGCCCGAGCGCAAGGTGACGGTCTACGACAAGTCCGTCGGTGCCAACGGCGAGGCCTTCTCGGGTGACATTTCGATTCCCAAGATCGCGACCGACGAGCCGCTGCGCCTCGAGTGCAAGTACTTCCTCGACCTCCTCGAGGGGAAGCACGATCGCGAGAAGGTCGCGCGCGACGGCGCCCGCGTCGTGCGCGCGCTCGAGATGCTGACGGCGAGCCTTGGCAGCTGAGATCCACCCCACCGCCACCGTCTATCCCGGCACGGTGCTCGGCGACGGCGTGCGCGTGCTCGAGTATGCGGTCGTCGGCAAGCAGCCCTCGCTCGGCGCCGCGTCGACAGCCAGCCGCAAGCCGCTGCCGCCGACCGAGCTGGCGGACGGCGTCGTCGTCTCGACGGGGGCCGTCGTCTTCGCCGGCTCAACCGTCGGGCCGCGCTCGATCGTCGGCGACCAATCCTGCATCCGCGAGCGCGTACAGCTCGGCGAGAACTGCATCCTCGGCCGCGGCTCGCTGATCGAGAACGACACGACCGTCGGCGCCGGCACACGCATCCAGGCGGGTGCGTACATCACTGCCTACTCGACGCTCGAGGAGGACGTGTTCATCGCGCCGTGCGTCGTGACCACGAACGACAACTACATGGGGCGCACGCAGAAGCGGCGCGAGGAGATGCGCGGCCCGACGATCCGTCGCAGCGCGCGGATCGGCGGCGGCGCGATCATCTGTCCCGGCGTCGAGATCGGTACGGAGGCGTTCGTCGGCGCCGGTGCGGTCGTGACGAAGGACGTGGAGCCGCGCAAGCTCGTCGTCGGCAACCCGGCGCGGGTGCTGCGCGACGTCGCTCCCGAAGAGCTCAGGGAGAACGGCGGCTGAGCGCGAGCCGGTACTGCAGCGGGTCGCGGGGCTTCGAGACCAGCTTCACCTCGAGGTAGTAGACGCCACCCACGCGTGCCGTGTAGGCGAGCCGCGACTGCAGCCCGACGCGGCGGCCGACGGCGAGCCGTGCGCTCGTGTCGACCCGCAACCCTTCGACCGTCTTCGTCCCGGGCGCCCAGAGCGCGAGGCGCACGTTCGCGTTCGTCTTCTGGTCGACATGCGTGAAGAGACGCGCGCCCGCGCTCAGCCGTACGCGGTAGACGTCGACGTTGTCGTCCCAGTAGTCGAGCGACGCGTCCACCGTGCGCGGCAGCGGCGGCAGCGCGTGCGACCAGGGGCCGGCGTCGTCGTTCGGCTCGTAGTGGTCGGACGGCGGCAGGCCCGTGCCGTCGTCGAGCATGGTCAGCGCGGAGAGCACGTCCAGCCGGCCCCAGCCGGTGAATGCGTCGCGCCCGTTCGGGCAGTCGGTGCATCCTGTGGCGACGTTGGCGTCGTCCGCGCTGCGCTCGAGCAGCCAGGTGACCTGCTCGGGCGTCAGCTTCGGGTCCTGGCCGAGCAGGAGCGCCGCCGCCGCCGACACCTGCGGTGCGGCGAATGACGTGCCGATCGCGTCACGGAACTCGAGCGTGCCGCAGTCGGAGTACGGGTGGTCGGCGCAGCCCGGCCGGTGCACTTCCAGCTTCTCGGGGATCGTCGAGAAGATGCGATCGCCCGGCGCGGCGATGTCGTTGAAGACCGCGTCGCGGTTCGAGTACTCGGGCACCGAGCCGTCACGGCGAACGGCGCTCACGCCGATCACGTGCGGCAGCGCCGCGGGATAGTGCGCGTACGGCCACGGCTCCTTCGGCGACTGTGTCCCGTTGCCGACAGCGGCCACCACCACCACACCCTTCGAGTACGCGTAGTCGATCGCGGCCTGCTCCAGCGTCGAGTACGTGTCGAGCTTCGAGTTGAGCGGGTCGCGCACGCCGCCGAGGCTGAGGTTGATCACGCGTGCGCCCTCGGCGACCGCCCAGCGGATCGCCGCGACCTCGGCGTCGAGCGGCACGGTGCCTTCGTCGTCCACGACCTTGGCAATCACGAGCCGCGCGTTGAAGGCGAGCCCGGCGATGCCGAGCCCGTTGAACGGGTTCGCGGCGATCTCGCCGGCGACGAACGTGCCGTGGCCCTCGAAGTCGCGATAGGGCGAGCCGCCGACGAACGACTTCGCGGCGACCACACGCCCCTTCAGGTCGGGGTGCGAGCCGTCGATCCCGGAGTCGATCACCGCGACGCGGACCGGGACGAGCTGCGGCAGCGTCGACCAGTACGACCATGCCTCGTCCTCGGTCAGGTACCACTGGCTCTGCGCGAGCGGCTCGGTGTTGTCGAAGCCCTGTGCGACGGCCGGCAAGGCGAGCACCGTCGCCGCCAGCACCAGCCAAAAGGTGCGCCTCACTCGACCCGGAGCGTTGATGAGAGGCCCGGTGCCAGGCCGTGGCCGGGTGCACAACGGATGCGATAGGTGCTGGGCTGCAACGCGCCTGCGAACGTGTACGCCCCGGTTGCATCCGTCGTCGTCGACGAGACCGTTGTCCAGGCCGCGCCGTTCTGCTGCTGCAGCTGAACTGGCGCGCCGGGGACGGCCGGGCGCTCGGTGCCCTGCACGCCGGCGGCCGAGAGCAGGGCGTCCACCTTCGGCGCGACCGCGATCTTGGCCAGCCCCGCTCGCACCTCATCCCAGGCAAGCCGGTACTGCGTCCCGATCGCGGGCTTCACGATCGTCGCGAAGGAACCGTCGGCGCCCACGATCAGCTCGCCCGCAGCCGTCCAGTCCTTCCCGGGCGTCTTCGACTCGAACGACAGCGAGTCAGCGCCGCGTGCGAAGCCGGTCAGCGATACCGCACCGCCGTACGTGACCGTCTTCGCCTTCGGCTGCAGCGAGAAGAGCACGTTCGAGAACCAGGTCGAGCGCAGCCCGAGCAGCTCCCGGAACCGCGCGCCCGTGACCGTTGCCTGCGTGTCGTTCGCGCCGACGGCGGTGATGTTCTTCGTGCGGCCGGCGGCGCCGGTGACCGTCGTCAGGCTCGAGATCGGCGGCGGCAGCTTCAGTTGCTCCGCGACGCTCGCGCCGTCGAAGAGCACGGGGCCCCAGTCGTGGTAGGGCGAGAGCGCGTCGTATGGGTCGGAGACGGAGACGAGATACGGCACCCCGGTGCCGGTCGCATCGAGGGCGGAGTTGGTGCGGCCGCCGGAGGTGGAGAAGAAGAGCGTGTCGGCGACCTTGCCGTTCCAGAGCACGACCTGTCCCTTCGTGGTCGCGAGGGCGGCGCTCGCCGCGGGCGACTCGGCGGCGACCCCGCCGTAGACCTGGTCGCGCGTGTCGGAGTAGAGGTCGAAGTCCTGCCCCTTGTGCAAGTTGGCGAGCGCGTACGAGCGGGCGGCCACGGCCTGCGCCTTCAGCGCCTCGGCCGGCCAGGCCGACGGCATCTCGGCCGGCACGACGCCCTTGAGGTAGTTCTCGAGCGCGACGACGTCCACGACCCGGAGCTTCTTGCCGTTGGTCGAGACGAGGAGGCGGCCACGGTACTGCTTGCTGTCGACCGAGAGCGGCTGCTTGCCGGCGAAGGTGTACGGCGGCTGCAGCTCCGGATGGTCGGGAACTGCGAGCTTCGAGCCGAGGCTCAGCGTGCCGGGGTCGAGCGCGACCTTCGTGCCGGCGGTATCCGTGATCGTCCAGGCATCGGCTGAGTCGAGCGTCACCTTCTTCTCTTGCACCAGCAGCACGCGGACGGTCGAGATCGGCGTCGGGCCGAGCGTTGTGCCCGTGTAGTAGTGGGCGAGGATCTGGTCGTACGTCCAGCCGTGCTTGGCGTAGCCGTAGGCGCCCCACTGACTGAGGCCGAGGCCGTGGCCCCAGCCGTGGCCGCTGAGCGCGAGCACGATCGGCGCGGGATTCGTCACAGTGGTGACCGTCGCGGTGGTCGTTGTCGTGCCGGCCCGGACCGCGCTACGGCCGGCCGCGAGCAGCGACAAAGCGGCGCCCGTCAGCAGCAGGAGAGAACAGGCGCCGAGCCGGAACGCAGGCCGACTCACCCGGACCACGGTAGCCGAGACGGCAGAGCGCTAACGAATCGTGATCGGCGTCCCCACCGGCATCAGACGAGCAAGCTCGAGGATGTCCTCGTTCCGCAGTCGGATGCAGCCGTGAGAGACCCGGCCGGGTAGCAGCCCGGGTTCATTGGTGCCGTGGATCCCGATGAAGCCGCCGGCGGGCCAGTCCGTCAGCGTCGCCGAACGCGCGCTCGTGCCGAACGCAAGCGGGCCGTAGAAGGGACTGCGATAGCGCGTGAGCCGGTCGCGAATGTAGAACCGTCCGCTCGGCGTCGGCGTCTCGAAGCGGCCGACTCCCACCGGGGCGCGGAACACCGGCTTGCCGTCGCGCAGGAGAACGAGCTGCAAGCGCTCGAGGTCGACCACGAGGCGCTCACGCACCAAGACGTAGCCGCCGAGCACCGACCGCGGTACCCACCCAGTCGTCCCGTTCGGCAGCACCGGCAGGCTCACCTGCGACCAGACGCGACCCCTTCTATCCTCACGCGTGCCGAAGACGAGCACGATGTTCGTCGTTCCTTCGGGCGTCGTCGTCTCGAGCGCACCGACTGCCGAAGCTCCAGCGCTCGGCAGCGTACGAGCCTCCGTCCGAGCGAGGACCGGTGCCCACCGCGCCGGCGCCGGCGCCTCCGGCAACAGCCGCGGGCGGCCCGGGACGAACGCCGGTCGGATCGGCGGCGGCAGCCCGGCGACAGCGGGCGTCCGATTGCGCACGTTGGATGCCGAACCGCCGTGCCGGAACGCGATCGCGCCGATTGCCAGCGCCACCAGGAGCACGAGCACCGCCGCGACCCAGCGCGGCGCGGTGTCAGCCGGTGAAGGGCGGTGGTCGCTTGCTGGAAAGCCTCGCACGCCTGGAGATGAAGTGGGTCTGCGCGACGATGTGCGCCACCTCCGACAGTGTCTTCGGCCGGTCGATCGACGCCAGGACGGGGGTGAAGCCGGAGAGATGCCTAGCCCAGGCCGCATGTCGGGCCTCGACGGTGAGCAGCGAGAACACGGCCGCGCTGAGCTGGCGGTTCTTGAACCGCGCGGCCTGACCGACCAAGAGCGCGACCGTCAGATCTTCCATCGCCACAGCTGTCTTCGTGAACTTGGCCGGGCTGTCCGTGACACCCCTGAAGTCGAAGACCGGGCTCTTCACCGCTGCGCGACCGAGCACCTTCTTGAGGATCGCCACGTGCGCGCGCTCGTGCGCGCCCAGCGTGCGCGCCCAGACTTCGAGCGGCTTGGACATGCGCTGCACCGTCCCGACCCGATCGGCCTCCGTGTAGAAGGAGGCCTGCAGATACTCGAAGACCAGGTCGAAATTCAAAATACCGGTGTCGCCGAGCTTCGCGGCTGCGGCCCGTGACGGCAGGGCGAGAGCGCCGGCGACCGCAGCGGACCCGAGAGCGGCCTTGCAGAGGAACCCGCCTCGCGTCTCGCCGTACAAGCGTGCGACCGCGTCGCCGATCGCGCCGTCGGCGTCGAGGTCGGCCAGGGTCAGATCGACTTCATGCTCGTCGCTCGTCACAGCGTCCTACCTCGTGAAACGCCGGACGACAGCGAGGACGCGTTGCTGGGATTCGGCCGGGTCGGCTGCGGCCGGTGCCGGCAGCACGCCCGCGATGCTGCGGATCCACGCCGCGTGCCGACCTTCGACCGCACAGATCGAGCCCACGTCCGCCATGACGCGGTCGGTCAGGCTCGCTCCCGTAGCGATGTAGGCGCCGACCGCCGCTTCTTCGAGCTCGACGGCGGTACGAGCGAACGCGCCGCTGACGGCCGACCCGAAATGGAAGGCCGGCGCCGGCTTCGCCGCCGCGCCGAGGAGCGTCGAGAGTAGCCGGACGTGCTCCAGCTCGTTGCGCCCGACCACGGCGGCGAACTTCTGGAGCTCGGCCGACAGGCCACCCGCACGGCGTGCGCTGGCGTAGAACGCCGCTTGCAGCCGTTCGAGGACGAGGAGGTAGTTGAGGATCTTCTGATCCTGTGTGCGCGAAGGCGCGGCTGAAGCTGACGAAAAGCCGACAAGCCCTGCCGCCGCCACGCCGCCGCCGGCGAGCGCACGCAAGGCTCCAGCACGAGACAACGCGCGCCCCTTCCCGGTGACGGGAGACTCGGACGCCGGGAGTACCGCAGAAACCTCCTGGTCCATCGAACCCCTTTCTCGGGCCGAAGCCCGAGTCTCGCCTCGGTGATCGCCCACGACGGGCATCTTCAAACACCGTTGGCATCCGTGAGGACCTGCGCTAGCGTGTCCCTCGACCTGTGAGGAAGGTCTTCTTCGCTGCGGCACTGGGGTTCTTCGCGTGCGCCCCGGCGACGGACGCGCACCCGGGCCCCTGGCACTGGACCAAGGGGTACCTCTTCCAACGCCTGGCCGGGGCCGAGATCTCTATCGGCACGAAGCGGGTGCCCATCCGCCTGGACACGCTCGCGTGCACCGGCGAGGGAACACCTGTCCGCCGCGCTGGTTCGCCGGCCTGGAAGCACTTTCGCTGTACCCAGCCGACCTTCCCTGACCATGCTCTCGTCGGCCCAGACGCGATCTTCCGCGTCCACGTGGTCGGGCGGACGAGGTACCTGATCACCGACGCGCACTTCCCGCGGTACTGACGACCGCCCGGCGCAACCACCCGTGCGGTTTCGTTTCAAGGTATGGCGATAGACTTCCTGTGTGGCGGCTGGCAGAGGACAGCCTCCGCGCCTGCGGCGAATGCGTGCGGCGCTCCTACCCACGGCTCTGGCTGCCGCGGTATGTGCTGCGCCTGCGACGGCAACGCCGCCTCGGGACGGGACGCCCGCGGGTGTTCAGACCCTCTGGGCGCAATATCCGTTGCAAGCGCAACCCCACGTGTCGCGAGCTGCCCAGCCGCGGATCGCCAACACGCCAAGCGTCCCCACCCGAACCGATCGACCAGGAGCTCCGACCTCAGCACAGCGGATCTCGAGCACCGCACATCACGACACAGCCGGTGGTGGCGGAGCCGGTGCGAAAGCCGTTTGGCTCGCGCTCCTCGGACTGACGGGCGCCGCGATCGTCCTGGTCGCAGTTGCCCGTTTCACGGCCTCGACAGAAGGAGGAGCAACAGTGCCTGACTTTCTTCGCTCACGCAATCGTCACGGCGACGACCACTCAGACGAGCCCGGACCGGAAACCGCTCGTGACTGGGTGACGGTAGAACCAGGTATTTATCGTCCCGCTGACGAGGTCGAGGCGGCCGCTTCAGCGGGTGCACCCGTGAAGGACGCCGGACACGATGCGGCGGCGGGGCCTGCGCCGCTCGAGCTGAATCATTTGGGAGGTCACATCGCAGGGGTCCTGACTGCAGCCGAAAATGCCGCCAAGAATCTCATCGCGGACGCCGAGAGGGAGGCGAACGAGGCTCGCGAGGAGGCTACTCGGATCGCGGACGACATTCGAACGAGGGCGACCGAGGAGGCGCAGGCCGAACGTGCGTCGGCGCGCCGGACGATCGAAGAGGCGGAACTTTCAGCGAAGGGTGTGAGATCCGACGCCGAGAGCTATGCGGACGCGCGCCGGCGTGAGGCCGATGCCCAAGCCGCGCAAATCGTCCGCGAAGCGGAGCAACGGGCATCGTCGCTCGCAAGCACCGCGGACGAGCGCCACCGCGTGCTGCTCGCGAACATCGCGGCTTCCGAAAATCGCCTTCGCGAACTGGCCAAGAGCCTTCGGGCCGTTGCATCGTCGCTCGACAGCGTCGTCGGCGACGGAATGGGATCGACGTCACACGCCGAGACGAAGCCGAGGGCTGAGAAAGCCGCGTCTCCTGAACAAGAAGAGTCCCTCGAGGGATCGCTTCAGCCGGTCCGCCGCACGGGGAAAGCCGATCGTCCCCAGAAAGAAGAGGTGACTCGGACTACCGCCTGAGGCGTCAGATTACGGGCGAGCGTTGTTCAAGTTCGCGAAGCCGTCGCGGTGCGGCGTCGAGTCGGAGTAGCAGTACTGCACCAACCAGCGGCCGTACTGCTGGTGGAGCTCGCAGCGGTAGTTGACCGACCCGAGACCGGAGCTTCCCTTCGGCATCACGGTCATGTCGTAGCCGACGACGTGCGGCCAGGAGTACCGGAGCGCGTACTGGACGGACGCGAACGCGCGCACTGGATATGGCGCGACGGGAAGGTCGCCGACGAGCCAGTCGTGCCGGTTCGTCGTCCGGTGCATGTACGCGGTCGTGAGCGCCCACGACGCTCCCGGGTGCTGGCGCAGAACGGCTGAGCGGAGGAACTTGTCGAGCGTGGCCAGGATCGCGGCGCGGTCACTCGCGGCAAGCCGCACCGTCGGCGGCGTGCGCACGACCTTGGCCTCGCGGCTGTAGTCGATCGGCGCCACGCTCTTGTGCCCGGTGTTGGGCACGAGCACGATCAGCGTGGCGACGATCACGGCGACAACGCCGAGCGCCGCGGCCCAGACTGCGCGAACGCGGGCGCGGTGCGAGGTCCGGAGGGTGCCGATCACGGCACTCCGTTCAGACGTTCGGAAGAGCTCCGGGTTAGCCGACTACTCGAGCCGAGCCGCGTACTGCTGCTCGTAGTAGCGCTTGTAGTCGCCGGACTTGATCGGCTCCCACCATTCGCGGTTCTCGCGGTACCAGTCGACTGTCTCCTCGAGTCCGTCCGCATCGAACGAGTGCTGCGGCGTCCAGCCGAGATCGCGCAGCTTCGACGAGTCGACCGAGTAGCGCCGGTCATGTCCCGGGCGGTCCTGGACGTGCCGGACGAGGTCCGGGCTCGCGCCGGTCAGGTCGAGGATGCGGCGCACGACCTCGAGGTTCTCGCGCTCCTGCCCGCCGATGTTGTAGACCTGTCCGCCCTCGCCCTTGCGCAACGCGAGCTCGATCCCCG
>JBKPRG010000100.1:0-13857 GCA_046765815.1 Actinomycetota bacterium | reverse complement strand
CGCGAACATGCGACACGGAGACGACGAGCGACGGTGCACCGGTCGGCTGCACGTCGATGCGCGAGCCGTAGACGCGCCCGTTCATGATCACGTCGCCGATCGAAAGCACGGTGCCGTCGACCGGCGAGTAGACGTCGGTGCCGGCGGCGGCGCCGACCTCGAGCGCGGACGTCGCCGGACCTTCGCCGCCGGGCAGCTGGTACCAGCGCGGCTTGACGTTCGACCCACCGAAGACGGAGCGGACGAGGCGCCGGAGGAGGCCCTGGTTCGCCTGCGTGCCGAGCGGGTCGATCGCCTGCGCGCCGGCGCTGCCGCCCTGGTAGCCGATCGCGGTCACGCGGCTCTGCGAGACAGGCAGCTGCAGGTGGAGCGAGCCGATGCGGCCGACCACCTCGGGCTGCGGCGGCCCGGCCGGCAGCAGCCGCGAGGCGCTCGACGGTGCCGGTGCCTGCGCAGGCGATCCGGAGCCGCCGAAGGCGGACATCGACAGCGTCACGATCGCGATGATCGCGACCACGCAAAGCAGTGCGAGGCGTCGTAAACGGCGCTCGCGCTCCACGTGCCGGCGCCTCGTGGCGCGGGCACGCCGGTTGGGCGCCGGTGGCGACATCCGGGGGAAGGTACCGAACGCCGGATCAGGGTTCAACGCCAGGGCGCCGTCGGTCGTGAAGCTCCAGTCCCAATCGGGCGGCCGGATCCGTGTCACCACCGCTGTACGATCGCTCGTGTGAGCGCCCTCGGCCGGCCGCCGCGGATCGTGGTCCCGCGCTGGGTCCAGCTCGTCGGCCTGCCGCTGTTGCTCGTGCTCGCGTGGCTGTTTCTGAACGCGGCGAGTCACGTCGTCTTCCTCTTCATCGTCGCGGGACTGATCGCGCTCCTGCTCAACCCGCTCGTGCGCGCGCTCCAGGCGATCCGACTCCCGCGCGGCCTGTCGGTCGCGGTCGTCTTCCTGGCCTTTGCAGCGGCGCTGGCGCTGATCATCGTGGCGGTCGCGACCGCCGTCGCCGGGGAGACGAAGACCGCCGCGGACAGGTTCAACGAGTACTTCACGCATCGTCACGCGCCGACCGGACAGACCGCGGCCGACCGGGACGTCGACCGGCTGCAGCGCTGGCTGAACACGCATCACCTCAAGTCGGTGCAGATCCAGAAGCGCGGCCACAAGCTCGTGCGCCAGATCCGCAACCGCGACGTCGGCAAGTACACGAAGCGGATCGTCTCCTTCGTCGAGGGCGCGGCGATCTCGATCGGCAAGACGCTGTTCGGCGTCGTGCTCGTCGTCGTGATCTCGATCTACATGCTGCTCGACATGCAGCGACTTGGACGAGCCATCGACCGGCGCTTCCCGCCGCGACCGGGCGAGCTGTCCTTGCTGCGGAGCATGGAGAACGCGCTCGCCTCGTACGTTCGCGGACAGGCGGCGCTGTCGCTGATCATCGGCGTCAGCTCGGGAGTCGGCATCTGGATCCTCGGTGCCGCCGGGCAGTTACCGCACGGGCAGCAGTACGCGCTGCTGTTCGGGGCATGGGTCGCGCTCACCGAGGTGATCCCGTACCTCGGCCCGTGGCTCGGCGCGGGGCCGCCGTTCATCTACGCGCTCGTCGTCCATCCGCTGTCGGCGCTCTGGGTGGCGGTGCTCTTCCTCGCCATCCAGCAGATCGAGGGGCACATCGTGGTGCCGAACATCATGGGGTCGGCGCTGCGGCTGCATCCGCTGCTCGTCATCTTCGGCCTCGCGGCCGGCGCCGAGCTCAACGGCCTGCCCGGCGCGCTCACCGCCCTGCCGCTGCTGGCCGTCGGCCGCGCGATCTGGGAGTTCTTCGCCGACCGCATCACGCTCGAGCCGTGGCAGGGGCAGCCCGTGCCCACCGAGGTCGAGCTCGTCGACGTCGATCCGCCGCGTACCCTTCGGCCATGAGCGCGTTCCCCGTCACCCGGCTGCGCCGGTTGCGCCGTACGGGTGCGCTGCGCGACCTCGTCCGCGAGACCGAGGTCTCGCTCGACGATCTCGTGCTGCCGCTCTTCGTCGCGCCCGAGTCGTTGCCGAACGAGCGGCTCCCCGCCCTCTCGCGGCACACGGTCGACGGACTTGTGCGCGAGGTCGAAGAGGTCGTCCGCGTCGGTGTCGGCTCGGTGATCCTGTTCGGCATCCCTGAGGACAAGGACGACGAGGGCTCCGGCGCGTGGGTCGATGACGGGATCGTCCAGCAGGCACTGCGCGCGCTGCGACAGCGCTTCCCCGAGCTGCTTCTGATCACCGACGTGTGCCTCTGCGAGTACACGTCGCACGGGCACTGCGGCGTCATCCGCGAGGGCGAGGTCGACAACGACGCGTCGCTCGAGCTGCTGGCGCGCACCGCGGTCTCGCACGTCGAGGCCGGCGCCGACGTCGTCGCGCCGAGCGACATGATGGACGGGCGCGTCGCCGCGATCCGCGAGCAGCTGCCGCAGACCCCGATTGTCGCCTACTCCGCGAAGTACGCCTCCGCGTTCTACGGCCCGTTCCGCGAGGCGGCCGGCAGCGCGCCGTCGTTCGGCGACCGTCGTGGCTACCAGATGGATCCCGGCAACGTCCGCGAGGCGCTCCGTGAGTGCGAACTCGACGTCGCCGAGGGCGCCGACATGCTGATGGTCAAGCCGGCGCTCCCGTACCTTGATGTGCTGCGCGCGGTGCGCGACCGGTTCGAGCTGCCGCTCGGCGCGTACAACGTGAGCGGCGAGTACGCGATGGTGAAGGCGGCGGCGGCGGCCGGCGACATGGACGAGCGCACGGCCGCGCTCGAGTCGCTGACCGCGATCAAGCGCGCCGGCGCCGACGTGATCTTCACGTACTGGGCGAAGGACTTCGCCTCGTGGCTCTAGTCCGTTCTTCCTTGTGGCATCAGGCGCTCGGCCTGATCCCGGGCGGCGTCAACTCGCCGGTGCGCGCGATGCGCGGCGCCGGCCTCGACGAGCCGTTCTTCGTCGCACGCGGCAGCGGCGCGCACGTGGAGACGACCGACGGCAGGACGCTGCTCGACTGGGTGCAGTCCTGGGGGCCGCTGATCTTCGGCCATGCGGACGAGGAGACGGTCGAGGCGGTGCGCGACGCGGCGCTCGACGGCACGTCGTTCGGTGCGCCGACCGAGCGCGAGGTTGAGCTCGCAGCCGAGATCGTCGACGCGCTGCCGTCGGTCGAGCGCGTGCGCCTCGTCTCCTCCGGCACCGAGGCGGCGATGTCCGCCGTGCGGCTGGCACGCGGCTTCACGCGCCGCGACCGGGTGATCACCTTCGCCGGCGGCTACCACGGCCACGCCGACCAGTTCCTCGCGAGCGCCGGCTCCGGGCTGGCGACGCTCGGGATCCCGTCGTCGCCCGGTGTCCCCCCCGGCGTCACGCGTGACACGATCGTCTGCGAGTACAACGACGTCGACGGCGTCGCAGCGGCGGTGGAGCGTTGGGGCGAGGGACTCGCTGCGATCGTCGTCGAGCCTGTGGCCGGGAACATGGGGTGTGTGCCGCCGGCGCCGGGATTCCTCGAGGCGCTGCGGATGCTGTGCGACGCAAGCGGCGCGCTACTCGTCTTCGACGAGGTGATCACAGGCTTCCGGGTCGCGTACGGCGGAGCTCAGGGACGCTTCGGCGTGGCGCCCGACCTGACCGTGCTCGGCAAGATCGTGGGCGGCGGGCTGCCGCTGGCGGCGTTCGGCGGCCGGGCCGAGGTGATGGAGCGGCTTGCGCCGGCCGGCGACGTCTATCAGGCAGGGACGCTGAGCGGCAACCCGCTCGCGACCGCCGCCGGCTTGTCGGTGCTGCGCCGGCTGCGCGAGCCGCAGGTCTACAAAGAGCTCGAGCGCCGGTCGGCACGCCTCGCAGCCGGCCTTGAGGAGTTCGGGCGTGTGCAGCGCGTCGGCGCGATGCTGACGCTGTTCGCCGGCCGCGAGGCGCCGGTCGAACGGTTCGCGCAGCTCGACACGGAGCGCTACGGCGAGCTCTTTCGCGGACTGCTCGAGCGCGGCGTCTACGTCGCCCCCAGCCAGTACGAGTGCATGTTCCCGTCGCTTGCGCACGGCGACACGGAGATCGACGAGACGATTGCGGCGGTGGGCGATGTCCTCGGTCGCTGAGCGGATCGCGGCAGGTGCGCGGACGGAGAGCTCCGTCTGGGCTGCGTCGCTTCGCGAGGCCGAGTGGGAACCGGTCTTCTCGCCGCTCGCGCCGGAGCAGTTCGCGCTCGGGCTCGAGACCGTGTACGAGGCCTACCTCACGCACTACGGCACGCCTCGCCTCTTCGCCGTCGCGGATGCAGACGAGGCTGTTCTGCTCGGCGACTACCTGTACGCGCACGGGCTGGTGCGCATCGCCGAGGCGGGCGGCGTGCAGGCCGTGGCGGTGCTGGCGGAGCTCATCTCGCGCTGCGCCGCTCTGCGCGCCGACGGCTCCGCCGGCGACGGTGAGGAGTGGGCCGCCGCCGCGCGCGCGCTCGGCGGCACGCCTGGCGAGGACGCCGTTGCGTTCGCGCTGGCGCGCCACTCCGCTAGAGTCGCGCCGTGATCTTCGACGCGGCGAGCGAAGGAACGCACGTCATCCTCGGCATGCTGATCGTCGGCTGCATCTTCCTCGCCGTGATCGGCCTCGGCGAGCTGTCGAAGTGGGCCGGCCACCGGCGCGCCGACCGCCGCCGCGCCCGCCGCCAGGCGTACTAGCCGCCACAGCGGTTCCTTCCTAGACTCGAGTCGTGACGACCTGCCCGGGCTGTGGCTCGGAGAATCCGGCGGGCTCGAAGTTCTGCAACGAGTGTGGGGCCCGGCTGCTGGAGCGTTCCCCGGTGTTCGAGGAGCGCAAGGTCGTCTCGGTGCTGTTCTGCGACCTCGTGGGGTTCACCGCCTCGTCGGAAGCGGCCGACCCGGAGGACGTGCGGGCGCGGATCAGGCCGTACCACGCCCGGCTGCGGCAGGAGATCGAGCGGTTCGGCGGCACCGTGGAGAAGTTCGTCGGCGACGCGGTTATGGCCGTCTTCGGCGCGCCCGTCGCACACGAGGACGACGCCGAGCGAGCCGTGCGTGCGGCACTCGGGATCCTCGACGCGATCGGCGAGCTGAACGAGGCTGATCCCGGGCTCGACCTCAACGTGCGCGTAGGCGTCAACACCGGCGAGGCGGTCGTCGCGCTCGGCGCTCGGCCGGAGCTCGGCGAGAGCCTCGTGACCGGCGACGTCGTCAACACAGCGAACCGCATCGAAGGCGCGGCGCCGGTCGGCGGTGTCGCCGTCGGCGAGCAGACGTACCGCACGACAAGTCACATCTTCGAGTACAAGCCACTGGCGCCGGTGCTCGTAAAGGGAAAGTCCGAGCCGCTTGCGCTCTGGCGGGCGAATGCCGTTCGCATCCGCTTCGGGACGGACGTCCACGAGCACATGACGCCGTTCGTCGGCCGCGAGCTCGAGAAGCCGCTGCTGATCGGCATCTTCGAACGCGCATTGCAACGACGCACAGTGCAGCTCGTGACCATCGTCGGCGAGCCCGGTGTCGGTAAGAGCCGCATGGTCGCGGAGCTGTTCGTCTACATGGACGCGAAGCCGGAGATCATCCGCTGGCGGCAAGGCCGCTGCCTGCCGTACGGCGAGGGGATCACCTTCTGGGCGCTCGGCGAAATCGTGAAACGCGAGGCTGCGATCCTCGAGTCGGACTCCGCCGAGGTCGCGGCGGTAAAGCTGGAGGCCGCCGTTCCGCCTGACGAGACGGAGCGTCAATGGCTGATCCAACGCCTCGCGCCGCTCGTCGGCGCCGGAGCAGCCCCCGCCGAGCGGCAGGAGTCGTTCACCGCGTGGCGGCGCTACCTCGAGGGGCTCGCGGCCGCGCGCGACACCGTGCTCGTCTTCGAAGACCTTCACTGGGCGGACGAAGCGCTGCTCGCGTTTCTCGAGCACCTGGCCGAGTGGTCCGAGGACGTGCCGCTCCTCATCCTCTGCACGGCGCGTCCGGAGCTCTACGAGCGCCGGCCAGGCTGGGGAGCCGGGCAGCGGAACGCGCACACCATCAACCTGTCGCCGCTCTCGGACGAGGAAACGGCCGAGCTTGTCTCGGCGCTGGCGGCGCGGCGCTTGGTCCAGCCGCAGCTCCGCGACGCGATTCTCGAGCGCGCGGGCGGCAACCCATTGTTCGCCGAGGAGTTCGTGCGCCTCCTCGTCGACCGCGGGCTTGCGGCCGGCGAGGGAGCACTGCCCGAGACGGTGCACGCGTTGATTGCCGCACGCCTCGACACGCTGCCACCTGAGCGAAAGAGCTTGCTGCAGGACGCCGCCGTCGTCGGCAAGGTTTTTTGGTCGAGCACGGTGGCCCAGATCGCGGGGCTCGACCAGAGTGAGGTAGAGCTCGCGCTGCACGACCTGACGCGCAAGGAACTCGTCCGTCCGGCGCGCACGAGCTCGATGGAGGGCGAGACGGAGTACGCCTTCTTGCATCTGCTCGTCCGAGACGTCGCGTACGGGCAGATCCCGCGTGCGGAGCGCGTGCGCCGGCATCGCGCGGCCGCCGCCTGGATCGAACGCAAGGGCGGCGAGCGGGTCGAGGACCTGGCGGAGGTGCTCGCGCACCACTATCTGCAGGCACTCGAGCTGGCGGACGCAGCCGGCGACACGGTGCACGCCGCGGAGGTTGTGCCCTCAGCTCGGCGCTTCCTCGCATTGGCCGGCGAGCGGGCACTCGGGCTGGACGTCGCGCAAGCCGTGGAGCGGCTGCAGCGGGCACTCGACCTCACGCCGGAGGCTGATCCCGAGCGCGCCCGACTACTCGTCCGCTGGGCGGACGCTGCCGGGCAGGCGGGGATGCAGCGCGAGGCTGCCGATGCGCTCGATCAGGCGATCGCGACGCTCCAAGGGAGAGACGATCGGCGAGCTGTCGCGCGGGCGTTGCAGCTGCGGTCGCGGGTCTCTCTGGTCAGTGGCGAAGGTCGGCACGTCCCGCTGGCTGCCGAGGCGGCCCGGTTGCTCGAGGAGGACGGACCAACGCCGGAGCTCGTCGAGGCGTACGCGCAGCTGGCGAACGCGAACGCGATCGCGGGCCGCTATGCGGAAGCGATCGACGCGGCCGACAGAGCCGAATCTGTTGCTGCGGAGCTGGGTCTGCCGGCGCCTGCGCGTGCGATCGGCTATCGAGGCTTCGCACGGGTGTACCGCGGCGACCGGAGAGGTCTCGAGGAAATGCAGTGGGCGAGAGACCGACTTGTCGAAGCCGGCGCGGGTCGCGATCTAGCGGTTCTCGACAACAACCTGGCGATCGCGCGGTATCCGTTCGATGGTCCGGAGACGTCGTTGAGGACGTTCGAAGACGCGGTTGCGTTCTGCGATGAGCGGGGTCTCGTCGAAGTGAGCGGGGTTCTCAACGCGAGCATTCCAGGGCTCCTGATCGAGCTCGGGCGCGTGGACGAAGCGCTGGCCCTGTCCGAGCGCCTCGGCGTCGAATACGAAGGTCGGTCGGTCACCCAGTTCGCGGTCGAGGTGGAGGCGGTGGAGTTGCAGGCGCGCGTTGCGCGCGGCGATCAAAGCCTCGTAGAGAGGGCCGAGCAGCTGGTGTCCCGCGCCAAGCTCGCGCTCGTGGCCGATCTCGAGCCGTACGCGGTTGCGTCCGCGGCAGCGGCGTTCGCTGTGGACGCGCCCGAACGCTTGGTGGCAGTGCTGACCGATCTCGAACGCAGCGAAGGGGCGAGCGGCTCGCCGTACTACGCGCGGTGCTTGCCGCGGATCGTGCGATCCGCTCTCGCCGTCGGTCGGTCCGACCTTGCCGATCGCCTCCTGAGCAGGCTGACATCGCGCTATCCGCTGGCCGAGCACGCGACGTGCGCAGTACGCGCTGCACTGGCCGAGGATGTGGGCGAGCTCGACGCGGCGGCGGCGCTCTACGCGGATGCCGCCGAGCGCTGGCGCGAGTTCGGCAACGTTCCGGAGCGTGCCGACGCCCTCTTCGGCCAGGGCCGGTGCCTGCGCGCCGCCAGGCCGTTGCGCGAGGCGCGCGAGCTCTTCGCGGCGATGGGTTATGCACGTGCTCTGGCAGAGGTGGACGCGCTCCTCGCCGCGGCCGAGACCGTAGTCTGAGCGTCGATGCCGACCCGCGACCTGCGCGAGTGGATAGCGCTCCTCGAGCGCGAGGGCGAGCTCGTGCGCGTCACGGCCGAGGTGGATCCGAAGCTCGAGGTGACCGAGATCGTCGACCGCACCGTCAAGGCCGGCGGCCCGGCGCTGCTCTTCGAGCGCCCGAAGGGCGCCGAGCATCCCCTCCTCATCAACCAGTTCGGCACCGAGCGGCGCATGTGCCTCGCGTTCGGCGCCGAGCGCCTCGACGACGTGGCGGCCAAGCTCGCGAACGTGCTGGAGATGCAGCCGCCCGAAGGGCTGGCTGCGAAGGTGCGCGGTCTCAAGATGCTGAAATCGATCGCCGACTCGCGGCCGCACGTCGTCCGGCACGGCGCGTCGCAGGAGATCGTCCTGCGCGACGAAGACGTCGACCTCGGTCGCCTTCCCGTCCAGTGGTGCTGGCCCGGCGACGCGGGACCGTTCATCACGCTGCCGGCCGTCATCACGCGCGACCCGCGCACCGGGACGCGCAATGTCGGCATGTACCGCATGCAGGTGCTCGGCCCGCGCTCGACGGCGATGCACTGGCAGATCCACAAGGACGGCCGCGCCGACTATCTGTTCACCGAGGGGAGGATGGAGGTCGCGGTCGCACTCGGTCTCGACCCGATCACCGCCTACTCGGCGAGCGCGCCGCTGCCGAAGCACATCGACGAGCTGATGGTCGCCGGCTTCCTCCGCGGCGAGTCGGTCGAGCTCGTCAAGGGCATCACCGTCGACCTCGAGGTGCCGGCCTCGGCCGAGCTCGTTCTCGAGGGCTACATCGATCAGGGCGAGCTCACCGACGAAGGGCCGTTCGGCGACCACACCGGCTACTACACGGCGGCCGAGCCATTCCCGATCTTCCACGTGACGGCGCTGACGATGCGGCGCGACGCGATCTATCCGTCGATCGTCGTCGGCAAGCCGCCGCAGGAGGACGCGTGGCTCGGCAAGGCGACCGAGCGGATCTTCCTGCCGGCCGTGAAGATGACCGTGCCCGAGATCGTCGACTACGACCTGCCGGTCGCGGGCGCGTTTCACAACCTCGCGATCGTGTCGATCAAGAAGGCGTTCCCCGGCCACGCGCGCAAGGTGATGCACGCGATCTGGGGCCTCGGGATGCTCAGCCTGACGAAGGGCATCGTCGTCGTCGACGAGCACGTGAACGTGCACGACTACGCGGAGGTGATGTTCTACGTCGGCGCCAACGTCGACCCGAAGCGCGACGTGATGCTCACCGAGGGGCCGGCCGACCATCTCGACCACGCGCCGACACTGCAGTTCGTGGGCGGCAAGATCGGGATCGACGCGACCGCCAAGGGGCCGCTGGAGGGTGCGCGCGAGTGGCCGCCGGAGATCGAGATGAGTGCCGAGATCCGCGAGCTGGTCGACCGCCGCTGGGCGGAATACGGCATCGACGCGGTTCCCCCGGCATCCGACGGTCGGATCCGGCAGAGTTCGCGTCGCTTGTTACGACGTTGACCGGTGTCTCCCCCGACCGCTTGAATCCGCTCTAGATCTCCGTTGCAGCCGAGCCACGACGACCACCCGCACGTTCCGGGCCCGAGCCTGTGGCCGGTGGGCTTCGCCCTCGGCGTCGTCGTCCTCCTCGTCGGGCTGATCATCTCCTGGTACATCGCCGGGCTGGGCGCCGTGATCGCGCTCGTCTTCGCATTCCTCTGGATTCGCGACCTCGCCGCCGGCTCGCACCTCGCGGAGGCGCCCGAGGTGCCGCCCGAGGCGCCGGCGCCGCCGTCGGCGGCCCCGCCGGAGCTGCGGCCGCTGACGTTCTCCGAGGAGCGGTACCCGCGCTCGAAGTTCCTCGAGCTCTCGACGCTCGGCGTCGGCGGGATCATCGGCGGGATCGTCACCGCGCCCGCGATCGGGTTCATGATCGGGCCGGCGTTCCTGAAGCAGGGCGTGAAGGACCACGACATCGGGCCGATGTCGAACTTCCCGGACGGCAAGTACGTCGTCGTCACCTTCACGCTCGACGCCGAGCAGGGCGAGGTCTCGCGCCGCGCGGCCTTCGTCCGGAGCAACGGTCAGCTGAACGGGAAGCCGAGCTTCACGATCATCTCGAACCACTGCGCGCATCTCGGCTGTCCGGTGCAGCCGAACGGGCCGCTCGAGGAGAGCCAGAAGAAGCAGATCAAAGACGTGACGCTGATCCCGACGATCTCGATTGCCGGCTTCGGCTGCCCGTGCCACGGCGGTCAGTACGACACGGAGGGGAACCGCATCGCCGGCCCGCCGGTGCGCGCGCTCGATCGCTACTCGTACTCGATCCGCAACGGCAACGTCTTCCTCGGGAAGGCGTTCTCGGTCTCCCACGTCGACGGTACCGGGTCGGGCGCGAAGATCCACAAGTGGGCGTACTCGTTCCCGGGCGAGCATGTCGACGGCCTCGAGTCCTGGCTCTACCCGATCCAGCCGCCCCACGGATAAGCGATGGCGACGCGCCGGCTGACACGCAAGCAGCAGCTCCAGCAGGTCATCCTGTACCCGCTCGACTGGCTCGAGGAGCGGTCAGGGCTCGTCGGTGCGACGAAGTACTTCCTCTTCCGCAAGGTCCCGGGCGACATCAACTGGTTCCAGACGCTCGGCTCGGCGACACTGACCGCGTTCCTCGTGCAGGCGCTGACCGGTTCGATCCTGGCGATGTACTACAAGCCGGACCCGAGAGAGGCGTACTCGTCGATCCAGCACATCACGAACGACCTCTGGGCCGGCTGGCTCGTCCGCGGCATGCACCGCTGGGGCGCGTCCGTCTTCATCATCCTGCTGTTCATGCACATGGGGCGCGTGTTCCTGTTCGGCGCCTACAAGTATCCGCGTGAGCTGAACTGGATCATCGGTGTCCTGATCCTCGCGATGGGGCTCGGCGAGGGCTTCACCGGCTACCTGCTGCCGTGGGACCAGACCGCGTACTGGGCGACGGTCGTCGGCATCAACATCAACGGCACAGCACCGTTCCTCGGGCCGTTCCTGGCGCAGTTCCTGAACGGCGGCACGTCGATCAACGCCGACACGCTTTCGCGCTTCTACGCCATCCACATGCTGCTGATACCGGGCGCGCTCTTCGCCTTGATCGGCCTGCACCTGTATCTCGTGGTCCGCCTCGGCGTGACGTCGCCGCCGTGGTCGAAGGAAGCGGCCGGCACCGGGCCGATCGGGAGCGCGCCGCAGAACGGCGGCGGTCGCTCCGGCCTGACCCGCCGCTGGCGGAGAGGGCGCTGATGGCGTCCGACCGGGTCGTCGAGCGGCGGCGCGTCTTCCAGCAGTACAAGGAGGACGTCAAGGAGCGGGGGAAGCCGTTCTTCCCCTTCGCGATGTGGCACGACACGGTGATGTCGTTGGTCGTCGTGTCGGTGATCACCGGTCTCGCGATCGTCTGGAAGTACTCGACGCCGGGCGACCACCACACGACGGAGGCGGGCTGGCTCGGGAAGCTGTACGACGACCCGGCCGATCCGGGGACGATCAACTTCGTGCCGCGGCCGGATTGGTACTTCTACTTCCTTTTCTACCTGCTGCGGATCTTCAAGTGGCCGAACACGGTCCTTCTCGGCACGATCGGCATCCCGACGATTGCGCTCGTGCTGCTGCTCGCCATCCCGTTCATCGACCTGCGCGCAGAGCGGCGGCTGCTGCGCCGCCCGGTCGCGGTGATCGCGTCGATCCTCGTCGTCATCTCGATGGGCGTGCTCACGTACAAGGGTGCGACGGCGAAGGAGGCGCTCGGCTCGGAGCTGAAGGCGCTCGTCCCGACGTGGGCCAAGAAGCAGGGCTTCTCGAACAACCAGACCGCGATCGCGGGCGCGAATCTCTTCGCCGTCTCTGGTTGCCTCAACTGCCATAGCTACGAAGGCACCGGCGGCGGTTTCCCCGGCGCGCCGGACCTGACGGCCGAAGGCTCGAAGAACAAGGGCATTGCGTTCCAGGTCTCGCACCTGCAGTGCCCGTCGTGCGTCAACTCGGGCTCGCCGATGCCGTCGTTCGGCGGACTTGGTGACGCACGTCTCAAACAGCTCGCGACGTTCCTCGAGAGTTCCAAGGGCGGCAAATAAGCGTTCGCGCATAACCTTCGGTTGTGCGCGTCTTCCTCGGCATCACCGGCGCCTCAGGCGCCCCGTACGCGCACCGGCTACTGCGCGCAATTGCCTCCGGGGACAACGAGATCGGCGTCTCGATCTCGGGCGCCGCCATCGAGGTGCTCGCCACGGAGCTGTACGGCGACGCGCGGCTCTCGCGCGACGAGACCCTCGCGCGCTTCACGGAGGGCACGGGCGGCAACGTCGTCGTCTACGAGCCGAACGACTGGCGGGCGCCGTACGCGTCGGGCTCGGCGAAGGTCGACGCATACGTCATCTGCCCCTGCTCGATGGGCACGCTCGGCACGATCGCGTCAGGCGCGATGCAGAACCTGATCCACCGTGCCGCCTCGGTCGCGCTGAAGGAAGAGCGGAAGCTCGTCCTCTGTCCGCGCGAGACGCCGCTCTCGTCGATCCACCTCGAGAACATGCTCACGCTGCGCCGCGCGGGCGCGACGATCCTCTTCCTTGCGCCGGGCTTCTACCACGGCGCCGAGTCGGTCGACGACCTGCTCGATTTCATCGTCGCGCGCGTCCTCGACCAGATTGGCATCGACCAGTCGTTGATCCCGCGCTGGGGGCAAGGGTGACCCTCGCACCCGACTCGGTGCGCACGATGTTCGACCGCATCGCGCCGGTCTACGACGTGATGAACCGCGTGATGACTGCGGGGCTGGACGTGCGCTGGCGCCGATTGACGGCGCGCGCGGCCGTGCAGCCGGGCGACCGCGTGCTCGACGCTGCGTGCGGTACAGGCGACCTGGCGATCGCCGACCGGAAGGCCGGCGCGACCCATGTGACCGGGCTCGACTTCTCGGAACGGATGCTCGAGCGTGCCCGCCGCAAGGCGCCCGAGCTCGAGTGGGTGCAGGGCGACATGCTCGAGCTGCCGTTCGAGGACGGCGCGTTCGACGCAGCGACGGTCGGGTTCGGCGTGCGAAACGTGGCCGACCTGGAGCTCGCGCTGCGCGAGCTGCGCCGCGTGCTGCGCCCGGGCGGACGGTTGGCGATTCTCGAGATCACGCAGCCGCGCGGCCCGCTGCGGCCGTTCTTCTCTCTCTGGTTCGATCGGATCGTGCCGTTGCTCGGGAAGCTGCTCCCCGGCGGCGCCGCGTACACCTACCTGCCGGCGTCGGTGAAGCGTTTCCCGTCGGCCGAGGAGCTCGCGGAGCAGCTGCGCGGCCTGGGCTTCGACGAGGTCTCGTTCCGCCTGTTCGGGGGCACGATTGTCGCGCTGCATACCGGGGTCGCCGGATGAGCCAACTGGCGCAGGTGCACGCGACGCCGGGGCTGGCCGCGTATATGGCGGAGGTCGAGGCCGGGCTGGCGCAGGCGGTGGCGGCCGAGCCGGGCCTCGCGCAGGAGGTGGCCGGCGAGGCGCTTGCCGCGGGTGGCAAGCGGCTGCGGCCGCTGCTCTGCTTCCTGACCGCGACCGGTGAGCCGGCGGTGTCGCCGGGGGTCGCCGTCGAGCTCGTGCACATGGCGACGCTCGTGCACGACGACCTCGTCGACGGCGCGCGCCTCCGGCGCGGGCTGCCGGCCGCGTGGTCGGTGTACGGCGCGGACGCGGCGAAGGCGGCGGGCGATTACCTCTACGCCTGTGCGTTCACGGTCCTGTCCGCGACCGGCGACGAGCAGGCGGTGGCGACGCTCGCGGACGCGGCCCTGTGC
>JBKPRG010000099.1:0-26598 GCA_046765815.1 Actinomycetota bacterium | reverse complement strand
CTCCCTGCCACTGCACGCGGGCGCTCCGCTCGGTCGCCATCTACGCCATCACCTCCACGCGTCGGTCCGCCGGCTCCTGCCGACCCTCCAGGTCGAGCACTTCCTTGAGCGCTCGAATGGATACTTCCAGCTGGTCGAGGGTCGGCTCGCGGGTTGTCAGCCGCTGCAGCCAGAGACCGGGTGCGAGGAGCGTCATCAGGATCCTGTTCTTCGAGTGCTTGCCGGCGAAGCGGATGAGCTCGTAGGCAATACCGGCGATCACCGGCAGCAGCACGATCCGGCTCACGATCAGCCAGTACCACGCGGGCCGCCCGAGCAGCGCGTAGACGAAGACGCCGACGACCATCACCCAGAGCAGGAACGCGGTGCCGCAACGCGGGTGGATCAGCGAGTGGCGCTGTGCCTTCTCGGGCGTCAGCTCGTCACCGGCTTCATAGGCGTTGATCGCCTTGTGCTCGGCGGCGTGGTACTGGAAGACGCGGCGCAGCGACGGGATAAAGCTGAGCACGGTCAAGTAGACGACGAAGACGGATACGCGGACGAGCCCTTCCACGAGCACGAACCAGCCGCCGGATGAGATCGGGAGCAGGTCGGTGAGCAGCGCTGGCCCGACCTTGAAGATCATCACGGCGAAGCCGATCGCGACGAGGAATGCGAAGGCGAGCGCCCAGCGTCCGATCTCGGCGGGCTCGGTGTCGCCTTCGGCCTCTTCGGCGGCCGCGTAGTTGGCGGAGACGCTCAGGGCGCGGAAGCCGATCGTCAGGCTCTCGCCCAGGGCGACGACGCCGCGAACGACGGGAAGACGGAGCGCCCAGTGGCGCGCCATCAGTGGGTCGATCGTCTTCGCCACGTTGGCGATCTCGCCGTCGGGCTTGCGCACGGCGACCGCCCAGTGGCGGGGTCCGCGCATCATCACGCCCTCGAGGACGGCCTGCCCGCCGACGGCCTGCGACATCGCCCTTACGCGGTCGAGCGCGCGGCGCGCTCGGCCTTCTCGAGCCGCCGCTGGAACCGCTCCACCCGGCCGCCCGTGTCGACGAGCTTCTGCTTGCCGGTGTAGAACGGGTGGCAGTTCGAGCAGATCTCCACGTGCAGTTCGGGCTTGGTGGAACGCGTCGTGAACGTGTTCCCGCAACCGCAGTGCACGGTGGCGATCACGTACTCGGGATGGATGTCGGCCTTCATCGCCGGGCCAGGATAGCAGCGGCCGTTTCAGCGGCGACATTGCCGCCCGAGACGACTACGACGGGGTTTTCGGCTTCGATGCGCCCGCTCAGCCAGGCTGCAGCGGCGACGGCGCCGGCCGGCTCGCACGCGAGCTTGGCGCGCTGGTAAAGGAAACGGAACGCGTCCTCGATCTCCTGCTCGGTGACGAGGTGCCGCTCGTTGGTCTTGCAGATCTCGATCGCGAGCGCTCCCGCGAACGGTGCGCTCAACCCGTCGGCGATCGAATCCGGCTTCACCGGCGTCGGTTCGCCACGCTCGAGCCCGGTGTGGAGGGCGGTGCTGCGCTCGGGCTCGACGAGGATCACCCGCATGCGGTCGCCGATCGCCGTCTGGATGCCGCTCACGAGCCCCCCGCCGCCGACGGGTACGAGCACGGCGTCCGCGTCGGGGGCGTCCTCCTCGATCTCCAGCCCGGCCGTCCCGGCGCCGGCGATGACGAGTGGGTCGTCGAAGGGGTGGATCAGCGTGCGGCCGGTCTCCTCCTCGAGCGCATGCAGCCGTTCGAACGCCGTTGCGGGGTCGGTCGCCTCGAGGTCGACGGTCGCGCCGTAGCCGCGCGTGGCCTCGATCTTCTGGCTCGAGGCGCCCGTCCACATCACGACGAGCGCGTCGATGTCGTTGACAGCTGCCGCGTACGCGACCGCCTGGGCGTGATTGCCGGCGCTGATCGCGATCACTCCGCGCTCCTTCTCCTGCGGCGTCAGCGAGCTGATCTTGTTCAGCGCGCCGCGGGCCTTGAAGGAGCCGGTGCGCTGGAAGAGCTCGCACTTGAGACGCGCCTTCAACGTGCGGCTCGTGAGGGTCGGCGTGCGGCTGAGTCGTGCGCCGATAGTCGCGCGGGCACGCTCGACGTCGTCGCGGGTCGGGAGCATCCACGCGACGTTAGCCTCTGGCGTCACGCTGGCGGACGGCCTCGAAGAGGAGAACTGCCGCGGCGGCGCTCGCGTTCAGCGAGTCGGCCGTGCGGCCGTGCATCGGGATCGCGACTGTTTCCTGTGCGAGTGCCTGCCACTCGTGGTCCAAGCCGGTGTCCTCCGCACCGACCAGAATCGCCGTGGGGCACGTGTAGTCCGCCACTGTGTGCGGCGTCGGCGCGCCCACCACCGCAGCGATCTTCCGCTGCGGCAGCTGCGCGACTTCCGCGCGGGTGGCTGCCACCACGGGCAGCGTGAAGACGGCTCCGGTCGAGGCGCGAATGGCGTTCGGGTTCCAGGGATCGGTGGCCACATCGGCAACGAGCAGCGCATCCACGCCGGCGGCATCGGCGGTACGAGCCATCGCTCCGAGGTTGCCGGGCTTCTCGATCCCGACCGCGACGAGGAGTAGGGTCGCGTCCCGCGGGAGCTCCCTGCGGGGCGTTTCTACGACGGCAATCACGCCCTCGGGCTCGCCCCGGTAGCTCAGCTTGGCGAGTACGCGCGCCGAGACCTCCTGCGCGCGCACTTCCGTAACGATGGCTGCCTTCTCGTCTCGACGCGCGGAGGCGGCCGGCGGGTTCCAGTTCGGCAGCAGTTCGGGTGCATGGAAGATCTCGCGCAGGATGAGCCCAGCCGCAATCGCCCGCTCGACCTCCCTCGGCCCTTCGGCGACGAACAACCCAAGCCGCCGCCGCTCCCGGCTCTTCCGCAACCGCAGCGCATCCTTGACGCGCGGATTGTCGACCGACGTGATCACGTGTCGAATCTAGACGTGCGCGTGACCCGACGGTGGCTGCCATCGCAACAAGAGTGCGACAACTGTGTGCCGATACTGCCGCGCGGGCTGCATCGACGCCGCTTCGCCCGTACCGTGGACAACGATGGCGTACAAGCACCGCGATGAGTCGCCCGGCATTCACCACATCACGTGCCGCGGCAACAACAAGCGCTCGATCTTCGAGGACGACGACGACCGGAACCGCTTCCTCCTCATGGTCGCTCGCGTCGCCAGGCGCTACGGCTGGAAGCTCCACGCCTACTGCTTGATGCGCAACCACTACCACCTCGTGATCGAGATCGACGAGCGCGGGATGTCGCGCGGGTTCTGCGAGCTCCACACCGGCTACGCGCGGGGTTACAACAAGCGTCACGGCCGCGTGAACCACCTGTTCGGCAAGCGCTACTGGAGCGATCGACTGGACGACGACGCGAGCTTCATCAACACATGCCGCTACGTCGTGCGGAACCCGGTCCGCGCCGGCTTGGTCGGCGAGCCCGCCGCGTGGCGCTGGAGCAGCTACCGCGCGACCATCGGGCTCGCGCTCGCCGACGTGCCGTTGTCGACCGACGAGCTGCTCGCGGCGTTTGGCCGCGGGCGCGGCGGTGCGGTCGCACGGTTCAGGGAGTTCGTATCAGGATGCATCGCGAGCCGCCGCAGGTGGCAGCCACCGTGATCGAGCGCGCCGACGGCTGGATGTCTAGGTGAGCGTGTACTCCGGGCCGCTGCCGCCTTCCGGTGGCGTCAGGCGGCCGCCCTTGGCGGTGATCGCACCGCACTGCACGCAATTGGAGGGCGCCAGCTTCACCTCCACAAGGCCGTCGCCGACGCGCTCGCCGACCTCGTAGACCTGCGCCGGGCACAGCCGGGCCCACATCTCGGCCAGCTCGCGTGGAACGCGCGTTTGCACGCGGAGGTGATTCGGCTGGTCGTCCCGCGTTCGGTTGCCCGATGCGAACACGCTCGAGAGCTTGTCGAACGTCAATGTTCCGTCAGGCGCCGGATAGGACTCTGCGCGCCGTGTCTTCCTGAGCTCCTGCTCTGCGTCGAGCTCCGTGTCCGCGTCTCCGGGTGGGAACTTGCCTTTGGTCGCAGTCATCACGCTCGCCATCGCGCCGCCGAGATAGAACCCGCGGCCGAACGCCTGGCGCATGTTCCGCACCTCTTGCAGGTCGCCCCAGATGAACGACTCACGTAGGGCGTCGTCGTAGGTCGCGAGCGCCGACCGCGCCGAGACACCGGGAGTCAGCGTCCGCCACGCCGCCTCCGCCGCGAGCCGGCCCGATTCAATCGCGTAGTGAATCCCCTTCAGCGCGGGGACGTTCACCAACCCGACGCCGTCGCCGCAGAGCAGCAGTCCGGGCGCATGGAACCGCGACGGGAGCGCGACGAATCCGCCCTCGGGAATCGTCTTCGCGCCCCACTGCAACCGCTCGCCGCCGTCGAGAATCCGTCGCATCCGTGGATGCGTCTTCAGTTCCTGCAGTAGATCGTGGACCGAGAGCTCGGTGTCCGTGTAGTCGAGCCCGACGACCATGCCGATCGTGACCATGTCCTCGCCCATCGGGTAGACGAACGACCCACCGAACTCGCGGTACTTCCGACCCGCCCGCAAGGGCCACCCCATGGTGTGGATGACTCGTTGCAATGGCTGCCGCACACGCCAGACCTCTTTCACCCCGAGCGCCCAAACCTGCGGGTTCTCGCCGCGCAGCCCGAAGCGTTCGAGCGCCGCGCCCGTCAGATGCCCCTGTGTGCCTTCCGCGACGATGGTCGCCTTCGCCACGATGTCCGAGCCGGCTTCGAAGTTCCCCAGCTCCTCCCCGTTCCGCCCGCGGCCGCGGTCGCCGGTTCGGACGCCGACCACCCGCCCGCCGTCGACGAGCAGCGACTGGCCGACCGTCTCGGGAAGGATGGTCGCTCCCAGCGCCTCCGCCTCCTCGGCGAGGAAGCGACCCAGCTGCGACAGCGACGCGATGTAGTTCCGGTCGTTGACCATGGTCGGCGGCGTCGGGATGCGGAACGCGCTGTAGCGCGTGAGGAACAACACCGACTCCGCCTCGACCTCGCCGTAGAACGGCAGCTCGTCCATCCGCTTGCGGCCGCGAAACAGCCGCTGCAAGCCGCGCGGGTTCACGACCGCCCCCGACAGCAGGTGCGAACCGGGCGCCTTCCCCTTCTCGAGCACGGCGATGGGGACGTCTCCCAGCCGGGCGGCGACCTCCGGCTGCTCCTCCATCAGCTGTCCGAGCCTGATCGCCGCCGCCAGCCCGGCCGGCCCCGCGCCGACAATCAGGAACCCAACGTCGATCCGCTCGTCGACCGGACCGGTGGGCGGCCGGATCGCCTCGGCCGGCGACCAGGGCGGCGGGTAGTCGGCCGGCTTGACGCTCACGACCGCCGAGCGCGGACGAGCTCGGTCAGCTTCGGCACGATCTCGTGCAGGTCGCCGACGACGCCGAGGTCCGCAAACTCGAAGATCGGCGCGTTCGGATCCTTGTTGATCGCGACGATCACGTTCGAGCCCTGCATGCCCACCTTGTGCTGGATCGCGCCGGAGATGCCGAGCGCGATGTACAGCTTCGGGGAGACCGTCTTGCCGGTCTGCCCGACCTGCGCCGAGTAGGGATACCAACCCGCGTCGACTACCGCCCGCGTCGCGGCTACGGCCCCGCCGAGCGCCTGTGCGAGACCCTCCGCGAGCGAGAACTTCTCCGGCTCGCCGAGCCCGCGACCGCCCGCGACGATCACATCCGCGTCCTCGATCGACGGCCCCTGCTGCTCGGCGTGCGCCCGCTCGACCATCTCCGCCTGCGTCGAGAAGTCTTCGAGCTCCACCGGCACGTCGCGCTCCTCCGCCGTCCCTTCCCCGGGGACGGGATCGAAGGCGCCTGCCCGGAAGATCCCGAGCCGAACGTCGCTTGACCAGCCGACGTCGACGAACACCGTGTCGGAAAGCTGCGGCGCCTTGCCCGTTTCGCCGTCGAAGTCGATGAGGCCCCAATTCAGCCCCGCGTCGAGCCGCGACGCAAGCGCGGCGGCCACATCCGCGGCAAGCACGGATTGGCCGAAGAGCACGGTGTCGTACCCCTCGTCTCGCACCAGCCGAGCAAGCACGTCGACCCGCGGCTGCGGCAGCGGCGGCCCGACCTGCTCGTCGTCCGCCACCCAGACGACACCCGCGCCGTAAGCGCCCGCGCCGGCGGCCAGCGACCGTACGCCCGATCCCACGACGACGCCGTCGACGTCGCCGCCGAGCTGCGCCGCCTTCGAGAGCACGGCGAGCGAGCCCTTCGCGATTGCGTCGTCGTGATGCTCGAGAAAGACGAGCGTCTTTGCCATCAGAGCAATCTCTTCTCGGCGAGGAACTCCACGATCCGATCGGCGGCGCTGCCGTCGTCCTCGATGCGCCGCGCCTCGCCGCGCTCCGGCGGCGGACCGAGCGCGACGACCGTCGTCCCCGCCGCCTCCGCGCCGCCCACATCCGACGCGGCGAGCGTCTCCTGCGGTTTCTTCTTCGCGCCCATGATCCCCTTCAGCGACGGGTAGCGCGGCGTGTTGATCGAGTCAGCCACGGCCACCACCGCCGGCAGCGGCGCGCGAATCGTGTCGTAGCCGTATTCGGTCTGGCGCTTGCCGACGAGCGAGCCGCTCTCGATCGTCAGCTCGCTGACCTGAGAGACGACGGGCTGCCGCAGCCGGTCGGCGACCGCCGCCCAGAGGCAGGCGCCGCCGCCGTCCGCCGACTGCTGGCCGAACAGCACAAGGTCGGGGCCCTCGCGCTCGAGCGCCGCCGCGAGCGCCTTCGCCGTGCCGAGCAGGTCGGAGCCCTCGAGCGACGAATCGGAGACGAGCACGGCCCGGTCGGCGCCCATCGCGAGCGCCTTCCGGAGGGCGTCGAGCGCCCGCTCGGGGCCCATCGAGATGACCACGACCTCGCCCTCGCCGGCGCCTTCCTTCAGTGTTAGCGCCTCTTCGATCGGGTACGTGTCCCACTCGGAGATCGTCAGCTCACCCGACCGGTCGAGCCGTTTCGTCGCCGGATCGAGGTGGCGGCCCGAGGCCGCGTCGGGCACCGCTTTCACACAGACCGCAATTTTCATGCGCGCGGACTCTACCCACCCGGGGGTTGGCAACCCGCGGGTTGGCGGTTACCCTCCGGCTCGCCGTGCGGTTCCTGCCCCTTTCGCTGACCGCGCTCGCGCTCGCGGTGCCGACAGCGTTGGCCGCAGAGAGCAGCGTGCCGCCGCTCCTCTTCCCAGTGGTCGGCGCGGTCACGTTCCGCGACGACTTCGGCGAGCCACGCGGCGGGCTCAGGCACCAAGGCAACGATCTCGTCGGCGACCGGCGCTCCCCGGTCGTCGCGGTCGAAGACGGGACCGTCAAGTACTGGACGACCTCCGCGCGCGCCGGCTGCATGCTCTACCTCTACGGCTCGAGCGGGACGATGTACGAGTACATCCACCTGAACAACGACCTGACCCCGAAGAACGACAACAAGGGGAACTGCGTCCAGGGCATCGCGTACGCCGTACCCGACGGGACGCCGGTGGTGTCCGGCCAGGTGATCGGCTACCTCGGCGACTCGGGCGACGCGAACGGCATCCACCCCCACCTGCACTTCGAGGTGCACCCGAACGGCGGTAAGGCAGTCGATCCGTTTCCGTTCATCAAGAAGGCGCCGCACCCACTCGTCGGCGCGCCGCCTGTGGGTCGCGGGTTCACGCTGAAGCTCACCGGGACCGTTGTCGACGCGAGCGACCTCGAGCTGACGCTGACTGTCGAGACGCTCGCATCGTGGCCGTCGCACCTGAAGCAGATGAAGCTGAACCGCGAACTGACGCTGACCGTGCCCGATCCGACCGCGGTCGCGGAGGCAACGCCCGGCGCGCCGGTCGTCGTCTGGACCCGTCCCGCGCCCGGCACCGTCGAGGCGCTGACGGGCGCGCCCCACGCGATCACGCTCGACCGACTCGCGCTCCGCTAAACCGGGACGCGCGCCTGCAGGAAGTCGACGATCTCGCCGGTGGGAGCGCCCGGAGTGAACACCTCGGCGACGCCCTGGCGCTTCAGCTCCGCCACGTCGGTCGTCGGGATCGTGCCCCCGACGACCACGATCACGTCCTCGGCCCCCTGTCCGCGCAACAGCTCGAGGATCCGCGGCACGAGCGTCATGTGCGCGCCGGAGAGAATCGAGATGCCGACTGCGTCGGCGTCCTCCTGGATCACCGTCTCGACGATCTGCTCCGGCGTCTGATGCAGACCGGTGTAGATGACCTCCATGCCTGCGTCGCGGAGCGCCCGCGCGATGATCTTCGCGCCGCGGTCGTGACCGTCGAGCCCCGGCTTCGCGATCACAACCCTGATCTTCCCCGCCACGGTCGGTCAGTATAGGAACGTGAAGCTGACCGTCGTCGGCTGCTCGCCGGCATGGCCGAACGCGGGCGGCGCCCACTCTGGCTACCTCGTCTCCAGCAACGGTCGGCGGCTGTTGCTCGACTGCGGCCCGGGTGTGCTGGCGCGGCTGCGCGAGCTGGAATCCTGGCCGACCGTCGATGCAATCATCATCTCGCACCTCCACCTCGACCACTGCGGCGACCTCGTGCCGTGGCTCTGGGGGCACGTGCTCGGCCCGGCCACCGGGACGAAAGGCCCGGAGCTGCACGTGCCTCCCGCCGGCCTCGCGCGCATCTCGACATTCGCGCCGCTCGGCCGCTTTCTCGAGGTCTTCGAAGTGCACGAGTACGCCGACGCGGCGCCGTTCAGCGCCGCCGGCCTGACCGTGACGCCACGTGCCGTGACGCACTACCACGAGCCGGCGTACGGGCTGCGCGTCGAGCACAACGGCTCCGTGCTCGCGTACTCGGGCGACACCGGCCCGACGCCGGCGCTGGTCGAGCTCGCTCGCGACGCCGACATCTTCCTCTGCGAGGCGACCCTGAGCGAGCCCGAGGGTGAGCCGCATGGGCACCTCACTGCGGAGGAGGCGCGCGAGATCGCAGCGGCGGCCGGGGCACACCGGCTGCTGTTGACGCATCGCGCCACCGAGGAGCCGGTCGACGAGCTCGTCTACGACGGGTTCGAAGTCGAGCTGTAGCCCAGCGCCTCGGCGAACCGCTTCGCCGACCGGCGCTGCTTGATGTGCGTGTAGAGACCCAAGCCGGCGATGCTGAGCAGCGCCGAGCCGAGGATCACGAGCGGCGCGAGCAGCCATTCGACCCCGAGCACGGCCTTCGGCGGCGGCGGCACCGGCTGCGCCGCGACGCTCTTGATCTGCTTTGCCCCACCGACGCCCTTCGGTGCCCAGTACACGACGAGCCAGTTGCCCGAGTGCGCCGGGTAACGCTTGAACTCGATCGTGAACGTCTTGCCGGCCCAGTCACTCGTCTTCGCCCCGACGACCGCGACGTCGACAGCCACGTCGTCCGTGTAGGTGTAGAGGACGTTCCATCCGGCGATGCCGACCGCGGGGAACGGGACGACGTTGTTGAAGCCCGTGTCCCACGACTTGCGCGTTTGGCCGGCACGCATCTCCGGTCCGAGCATCGCCCACGCCTGGTCGAGGTGCTTGCGCGCGACCGCCGTCTTGATGAACCGCGTCGCAATCGCAAAGAGCTCGCGTCGCTCGGCGGCCGTCAGGGCCGATGTCTGCGGCTCTTTGTAGACCCAGGCCGGCTTGTTGCTGAGCGGCGTCTCGTTCTTCTTACCGGTATTCCCGATCAGGATTGCTGCGCCCGTTACGGCCGCGAGCACGCCGAGAGAGCCGGAGCTCCAGAGGATGCGGCGGCGGAACCGAGGCGACGAGAGCCTGCCGCTCATCGCCTCAAAAGGCTACTGGCCGCCGCCGTTGTTCTCGGAGCCGTTTGGCACCGGCGGGGACGACCGAGGTGCCCAGGTGTTGACCAGCCACTTGCCATCCCGCTTCACCAGGTCCATCTGGAAGAGCAGCCCACGCACCTTGCTGCCCTTCTTCGGCAATAGCGCGATCTCGATCAGCGCCTCGTTCGGGTAGGAGAAGTCGATCTTCATCGGCGCGTACTGGACGGCGTCGACCGGATACGGGACGACCGCGATGTTCCCGGTGTTCCACTGCTTCAGGGTCTGTCCCTGGCGGATCTCGTTCGTGACGAGGCTGTATGCCTGTGGGAGGTTCTTGCGCGCGACGGCTGTCTCGATGAACTTCCGGGCGATGCGCGTCGCCTCCCGCGGCAGCTTGACCGTCGGCGGCACCTGCGAGACGTCCTTCGCCGGCAGGTTCGTCAGCGGGGTCGCGGTCGAGTGGCCGGTGTTCGAGTACTTCCAGCCTAGTGCGCCGACGATCGCGCCGACGGCGATCACCGCCACGATCCACGGCAGCGCCTTGCGCCAGCCGGGTTTTCTGATGGGTGCGCGATGCTCGAAGATCGACTCGGCGTCCACGGCCACGTCAGAGTAGACGCGATTTCCGGCGAGTCGTTAGAGGCGTCTGTTGAGCGCTTGTTAAATCAGAAGACAGGCGTCTCGCGCCAGATGCCCCAGACTTCGCGGAAGGCGTCGCAGATCTCGCCCATCGTCACGTAGGCGCGCGACGCGTCGATGATCCCGGGCATCAGGTTCCGGTCGTCCCGGGCTGCGTCGGCCTTCAGCCGACCGAGCGCTTGCTCAGCCGCCGCCGGGTCGCGCCGCGCGCGAAGCGCTTCGACGCGGCCGATCTGCTTCTGCTCGAGGGCCGGATCGACGCGGTGCAGCGGAATCGGCTCCTCGTCGCTCAACTCGTACCGGTTGACGCCCACGACGACTCGCTGCTGCGCTTCCACCTCGGACTGGTAGCGGAATGACGCCTCGGCGATCTCACGCTGGAAGAAGTTCTCTTTGATCGCCTGCACCACGCCGCCCAGGTTCTCGATCCGATCGAAGTAGTCGTACGCCTGCCGCTCGAGCTCGCTCGTCAGGTGCTCGACGTAGTAGGAGCCGCCGAGCGGATCCGTCGTGTTCACGACGCCTGTCTCGTGCGCGATCACCTGCTGCGTCCGCAGCGCGATCCGGACCGCGTCCTCCGTCGGTAGGGCGAGCGCTTCGTCGAACGAGTTCGTGTGCAGTGACTGCGTACCGCCGAGGACGGCCGCGAGCGCCTCGATCGCCGTGCGAACGATGTTCACCTCCGGCTGCTGCGCCGTCAGCGAGACGCCGGCCGTCTGTGTGTGGAAGCGCATCAGCAGCGAACGCGGGTTCTTCGCGCCGTACTTGTCGCGCATCACGGTCGCCCAGATGCGGCGTGCGGCGCGGTACTTCGCGATCTCCTCGAAGAAGTCGAGATGCGCGTTGAAGAAGAACGAAAGCCGCGGCGCGAAGTCGTCGACGTCGAGCCCGCGCTCGATCGCCCACTCGACGTATGTGAAGCCGTCCGCCAGCGTGAACGCGAGCTCCTGCGCCGCGGTCGAGCCCGCCTCGCGGATGTGGTAGCCGGAGATCGAGATCGGATGCCACAGCGGCATCTCACGCGCGCAGAACTCGACCATGTCGGTGACGAGCCGCATCGACGGCTCGGGCGGGAAGATGTACTCCTTCTGCGCGATGTACTCCTTGAGAATGTCCGTCTGGATCGTCCCGCGGAGCTGGTCGCGGGGAACGCCCTGCTCCTCGCCCACGCAGACGTAGTACGCCAGCAGAATCGCCGCCGGCGAGTTGATCGTCATCGAGGTCGAGACGTCGGCGAGCGGGATGCCGGCGAACAGTGTTTCCATGTCCTCGAGCGAGTCGATCGCCACCCCTTCGCGGCCGACCTCGCCGAGCGACCGCTGGTGGTCCGAGTCGTAGCCCATCAGGGTGGGCATGTCGAAGGCGGTCGAGAGGCCGGTCTGCCCGTGGTCGAGGAGGTAGCGGAAGCGCTCGTTCGTCTCCTCGGCGGTGCCGAAGCCGGCGAACTGGCGCATCGTCCAGAGCCGGCCGCGGTACATCGACGGATAGACGCCGCGCGTGAACGGAAAGTCGCCCGGGTAACCGAGGTCGCGTTCGTAATCGACCGGCGTCGTCTCGGGCGTGTAGAGCGGCTCGACCTCGACGCCCGAGATCGTCGACCGGAGCTCTTGTTGCTGCTGGCGGGGCTCGGTGGCAGCCATCGTGACGAAATCGTGCCTTATCCGCCGGGCTTCCAGAGCGGTTCCGTGCCGCCGGCGTTCGCGACGCGCGCCAGGATGAACAGGAAATCGCTGAGCCGGTTGAGATACACGGCGGCGAGAGGGTTGAGCGGCGCCTCGGCGGCGCGGGCGAGCAACTCACGTTCGGCGCGCCGACACACGGCCCGTGCGATGTGCAACCGAGCAGCTGCCTCGGTCCCACCTGGGAGGATGAAGCTCCGGAGCTCGGGCAGAGGCGCGTTCGCCTCGTCGCAGTCGGTCTCGAGCCGATCGATCGCGTCCTGCGTGATGCGGAGCTTGCCGTCGCCCTCCGCGTAAGGCGCTGAGAGGTCGGCGCCGAGATCGAACAGCTCGTTCTGGATGCGGGCGAGGCGGTCGTCGCCAGCCTCGATCTGCGCCCAGCCGACGAGCGAGTTGAGCTCGTCGACGGCCCCGTACGCCTGCACGAGCGGGTGCAGCTTCGAGACGCGCTTGCCGTCGCCGAGCGACGTCTGCCCTTTGTCGCCGCCCCGCGTGTAGATCTTCGTGAGACGAACGGGCTCGTCGGGCTTGCGCCGGCTCACGTCACACTTCCGCGACGATGGCAGCCACCGGCGGGGTCGCAGTGCGGCTTCACGTTGCACTCTTGTAGCGATGGCTGCTGCCGGCGGGGTCACGGAGCAGCTCGCGCGCGATCACGAGGCGCTGGATCTCGCTCGTGCCCTCGTAGATCTCCGTCACCTTCGCGTCGCGGTAGTAGCGCTCGACCGGGAACTCCTTTGTGTAGCCGTAGCCGCCGAGCACCTGGATCGCCTCCGCGGTCTGCCGGCGCGCCATCTCCGACGCGTACAGCTTCGCCTTCGCCCCCGCCTCCGTGTGCGGCAGGCCGCGGTCCTTGAGCCACGCCGCTCGGTAAGTGAGCAGGCGCGCCGCGTCGATCTCCATCGACATGTTGGCGAGCTTGTGCTGGATCGCCTGGAACTCGGCGATCCGCTGCCCGAACGCCTGGCGCTGCTGCGCGTAGGCGAGCGCCACGTCGTACCCGGCCTGCGCGATCCCAACCGCCTGCGCCGCGATCCCGATCCGGCCGCCGTCGAGCGTGGACATGGCGATCCGGAAGCCGTGGTGGAGGTCGCCGAGCAGCCGATCCTCGTCGACGTCCGCATCGATTGCGATGTCGTTCGTCACGGACGAGTTGAGGCCGAGCTTCTCCTCGGTGCGCGTCACGGTCACCTGGTCGGTGTCGACGACGAACGCCGAGACGCCGCGCGCCGTGCGCGTCGCGCCGTCGGTGCGCGCGAACAGCAAGACCGTCCCGCCGAAGGCCGCGTTGGTGATCCACTGCTTCGTGCCGGTGACGTGCCAGGCACCGTCGACACGCTCCGCGCTCGTGGCCAGAGCGCCCGCGTCCGAACCGGACCCCGGCTCCGTCAGCGCGAAGCAGCCGACGCCCTCGCCGCGCGCGAGCGGCGGCACGAAGCGGGCGCGCTGCTCGTCGCTGCCGAAGCGGAGGATGGGCAGCGTGCATGCAGACGTGTGGACGGCGACCGTGACGCCCACGCCGGCGTCCGCCCGCGACAGCTCCTCGAGCACGAGGATGTACGAGAGAAAGTCGGCGCCGGCGCCCGCGTACTCCTCCGGCACGCAGACGCCCATCAGCCCGAGCTCGCCGAGCTTGCCGAGCAGCGTCCGCGGGAAGGCGTGCGCGCGGTCCCATTCGGCGGCGTGCGGCTCGATCTCGGCGGCTGCAAAGTCGCGGGCCAGCGCCTGGATCTCGCGCTGCTCCGGCGTGAGCTCGAAGTCCACTGCGGGCAGACTAACGGCGTGAAGGTCGCGGCGATCCTCCTCGCGGCGACGCTTCTGGCCGGCTGTGGTGGCAGCCATCGTCACGGAAGTGCAACGGCGATCGTGCGCAGCTGGAGCGCCGCGCTCGACCGCAACGACAACGAGGCCGCCGCTCGGCTCTTCGCCGACGGCGCGCGCGTCGTCCAGGACTCCGAGCTCGTGCTCGCGAACCACGACGACGCCGTGCGCTGGAACGCGTCCCTGCCGTGCGGCGGCAAGATCGTGACGCTCGCCGAGCAGGGCGCCTCGCAGATCCTGGCCGTCTTCCGGCTCGAGGAGCGCCCCGGCCACCGTTGTGACGGTCCCGGCACGATGGCTGCCGCCATCTTCCGCGTCAGCCGCGGGAAGATCGTCCTGTGGCACCAGACGGACGTGCCGCCCCCCGAAGAGGGCGGCACGCCGATCTAGCATCAGTCCTGGTTGTCCTCCCCGTTTCCGCGACCGCCGACGAGCACCTCGTAGGTCGGGTTGTCGCCGTGCTGCTGCGTGTAGAACCAGCGCCACTTGTGGTCGCCGAGGTTCGGGTTCCTCGCACCGAGGATGCCCTCGATGTCCGGGTTCCCGTCGGAGACCAGGAAGCCGGTGATCTCGTTGTCACTGTCGTTCTTGACGAAACCGCTCGGCGACGCGCCCGAGTCGATCGTGGCCGACGCGTCGCGGCCCTCCGCGAGCCAGCGCACCGGCTGCGCGTTCGGTTGCGAGTAGTCGGTGTTCACGTCGAACGCGTAGCCCGAGTCGAGCGCGTTCCGCTGCGTGTGCAGCGTGTCGCCCGCGTCCTCGACCGAGCCGAGCGTGTTGCGTGAGATGAAGCTGATGTTGTCGAGGCCGGACACGGCCTGCGTGGACTTGAAGAAGACCGAGACCTTCCCGGTCGACGCCGACGGGCCTGACTGCGCGAGCTTGAACAGGCTGCCCCAGCCGCCGGCCATCGCGTTCTCGACGCTCGTCGCGTTCGTGTCGCCCGTCTCGGTGAAGAAGAACTCGCCGAACTTCGTGCCCGGACGGAACACGCCGTTCTCGGGCCGCTTGAACGGCGTCGCGTCCTTCGCCTTCGCCGCCGTGTTGGCGTTGAACGGCGCGGTGCCGTCGACGGCGGTGTCGTGGACGGTCACCCAGCGCGTCGCGAAAACGTTGCCGTACGAATGCAGCGCGGCCTGGTCGGGCGCGTTGACGGCGGTCTGCGAGGCCTGCGTGATCGGCGAGTCGTGGTTCAGCACCTGCAGTGCCTGCAGCTTCCCGTGATGAAGGTCGCCCGGTGTCTGCGGCACGTACCGGTAGACGAAGCTGTTCGGGATCTTCGCGACGGTGCCCGGCTTGTTGGAGCCGCCGATGTCCTCGACGATCCAGATGTTGCCGGCGCCGTCGTCTTGGATGCCCTCGTAGCCGCCGCGGCCGAGCGCGCCGGAGACGTCCTCGACGGTCGACGGATAGCCAAGCGTCGCCGCGTAGGTCGGCGCGCTCGCGCTCTCGGTCGTGAAGAGGAGCCGCTGCGCGAACGGGTCCCACGTCGAGCCGTCGATCGTCGCCACCGGCTGCCCGTTCGTGTCCTGCGTGGCCAGCAGCGTCACGCGGTGGGCGCTGTCGGCGTCGAGGTTGATCCGCGTGATGTAGCCCTGCTTCTGGCCGTTCACGCTTGCCGCGCCCTCGTGGCCCTGGTACAGGAAGTGCGTCCCGTAGTCGTAGCTCGGGTCGGCCCCCGGCTGACCGTCCTTGAGCACGAGGTACGTGTTCTTGTCCGGCTCCGTCTTCTGGGCCTCCGTGGCGCTCGCCCCCGACGGCACCATCAGCGGCACAGTCGCGTCGCCCGGGCTCGAGACGTCGTTCTGGTAGCCGTAGTTGGTGACGATCCCCTGAGCGTTCTCGAGCTTCGTCGAGCCCTGGGCGATCACGATCTGGCTCAGCCCGGCCGACAGGCGCGATGCCGGCGCGTAGCCGACGGCCTTCGTGTTGGCCGCCGGCGCGCTCGTGAGCTCCGGACCGTCAGGTGGGCCGGCGTATGCGACCACCGCCATCGCCGCTGCAACGCCGAGTGCGAGCAGCGAAAAGAGCGCCTTGCGCTTCACGTTCTCCCCTTTCGTCGGTTCGTTGACCCTCGGCCGCAACTCTGGGGATGCGGCGCGCGCGCGTGGGTAACGGTCCCGTGACGAGGGCGTTACTACTTGGGCTGCGGCTCGAGCTTGTAGCCGACGCCGAAGCGCGTCTGGATGAAGGAGTGGCTCGGCGCAGGCCGATCGATCTTCTGGCGTAGCCGCCGAACGAACACATCAACCGTGCGGTCGCGATGTGTCTCGCGCCTCCCCCACACCTTCTGCAGCAACTCGTCGCGCGTGACGACGCGGCCGCGGTCGAGCGCGAGCGTGTAGAGCAGCTTGAACTCGGTCGGCGTCAGGCCCGCGCTCTTGCCGCCGACGAACGCCTGCACCTCGCGCGGATCGATGCGGAGCTCCTCGATCTCGATTGGCTCGCCGCGCCTGTCCTCCGCTGGACGAACACCGCGGCGGGCGGCGGCGCCGACGCGCGCGACGAGCTCGCGCATCGAGAACGGCTTCACGAGGTAGTCGTCCGCGCCGATCTCGAGCGCATGCACGCGGTCGTGCTCGGTGCCGCGCGCGGAGACGACGACGATCGGCGTGCCGATCCCTTCCGCGCGCGCCGTCTCGATCAGCTTCCAGCCGTCGAGCTCGGGCAGCATCAGGTCGAGGACGCAGACGTCGGGGTTCTCGTAGCGGAGTCGTGCGAGGCCCAGCTCGCCGCGCCCGACGACGACCGGATCGAAACCGGCGGCGACGAGATGGCGTGCCATCCCGTCCGCGATCACGTTGTCGTCCTCGACGATCAGGACTCGAGCCACGCCACCTACGATAGACCGGCACCCGGTGCAATCCGGGTTTCGGACTGGTGACGATCTGGTGACACACGAGACCTACGACCGCAGCTTCGACGAGCTGCGGACCGGGTTCACGGCGGCCGTCTCGCACGAGTTGCGGACGCCCCTCGCGCGCATTCTCGTCCTGCTCGACTCGGCCGAACTGCCGGGCGCGGATGTGAACGCGCTGATCGAGCAGGCGCGTGCCGAGGTGGAGAACGCCGGCGCGCTGATCGATGAGATCCTCTTTCTGTCCGAGCTCGAGAGTGGCAAGGAGATCGTGTCGCTCGGTCACACGAACGCGCTGCCGATCCTGGAGGAGGTCGCAGACACGCTCGGCGGCTCGGCCGCGCGTGCAGGCGTCGAGCTGCACGTCGAAGGCGACGCCGACGTCGATCTCCCACTGCGCCCGCGCATGGTGCGCATGCTCGCGAAGAACCTCGCGGAGAACGCGATCCGCTACTCCGGACACGGCTCGACGTTCACGCTCTCCGTCCGGAGAAGCGGCGACTTCGCAGTCCTCACGGCAGCCGACGACGGGATCGGCGTCGACGACCGGACGCTCGAGCGCATGTTCGAGCGGTTCTACCGCGGCGACGCTGCGCGCACGACGCGCGGCACGGGCCTCGGGCTCGCGATCGTGAAGCATCTGGTCGTCGCCGCGGGCGGCGACGTCGAGGCGGACGGCGCACGCGGCCGCGGGCTCCGCATCCGCTGCACGTTCCCGGCCTAACCGAGCTCGGCCACGAGCTCGCGCACGCGGCGCTCGATCTCGTCACGGATCGGCCGCACTTCCTCGAGCGGCAGGTTCTTTGGATCACGCAGCTCCCAGCTCACGCGCCGGACACCGGGCGTGACCGGACAGACCTCTTCGCTGCACGTCGAAACGGCGACGTCGGCCCACGCCAGCGCCTCGTCGTCAAGCTTGCGCGGTTGGTGGTCGCTTGCGTCGATCCCGATCTCACGCAGCGCCTCGACGACCTGCGGATGGGTCTCCGGGCCGGGATCGCTGCCCGCGGAGCGCGCCTCGTGGCGTCCCTCTGCAGCCTGCCCGAAGATCCGCTCCGCCATGACGCTGCGGCCGCTGTTCGCCACGCAGACGAAGAGCACGTTCGTCATACCACCTCGCTTCGCACAAGGTAGTAGCCGGCTACGCGCGGCCATGGGAAGTGGCGCGTCAGCGCAAATGCGAATGAGACTGCCGGGTTGAAGTGCGCGCCGGAGATGTGGCGCACTGCGTAGATCATCGCCATGATCACGAGCCCGAACGTGATCGCAACGCCCACGTGGCCGAGCGCCCCGCTCTTCGCGTCGACCATGATCGCGCCTCCGCCCGCGAAGACGAGCGCGAACGTGCCGATCGCTTCTGCGACAAGCGCACGCAGGCTCAAATCAGCAGCACCCCGCACTAGTAGGCGCCGCGTGCACAGTCGGGAGACCCCTCAGCTCGGGCTGCTGGGTCTTGATCGCCTTGACGATGGCGCCGTGCATGCCGTCGGCGACCTGGTGTGTGAACTGCACCGAAACGTGCTCGAACCCTGCGGCCTCGAGGCCGGCCTCGTACTCGCGCTTAGAGAGCGCACCGGCGATGCAGCCGACGAACGAGCCGCGCTCGCTTCGCTCCGCGGGCGTGAGGTGGTCTTCGGCGACGACGTCGCTGATTCCGATCCTCCCGCCGGGCTTGAGCACTCGTGCGATCTCCGTCAAGGTTGCTGCCTTGTCGACCGACAGGTTGATCACACAATTCGAGATGACGACGTCGACGGAGTCGGCCGGGAGCGGAATCTCCTCGATCACACCCTTCAGGAAGTGCACGTTCCGGACGCCGGCGTCGACGGCGTTCTTGCGCGCAAGCGCAAGCATTTCGTCCGTCATGTCGACGCCGTAGGCCGTTCCGGTCGGGCCGACGCGCTTCGCGGACAGGATTACGTCGATCCCGCCCCCCGAGCCGAGGTCGAGCACAGTCTCGCCTTCACGGAGGTCGGCGACAGCAGTGGGATTACCGCAGCCCAGGCTGGCGAGCGCTGCGGCGTCGGGCAGCTCGTCGCGCTGTTCCGCATCGTAGAGCGCCTCGCCGAACACCCCGTTTCCGTCTTCGCAACACGAGCCGCTGCCGCAGCCACAGCCGCCACTCCCCTCGGTCACGGCGCGGGCGGACTCCGCGTACCGGCGCCGCACCTCCTCACGCAGGTCGTCAGCCGTCGTCGACATCAGCAGCACACTCCCTTCAGGTCGGCGACCGCCGCGAGCTTCTCGACGGCGTCGCGCTGCAACGAGAAATACGCCCATTTGCCGCGCTGCTCGCGCTCGAGCAAGCCGGCGTCGGTGAGCTTCCGCAGGTGGTGACTGACAGTCGGCTGGGCGAGCCCGAGCGCGGGCTCGAACTCGCAGGCGCAGACCGGGTCGTCGGCGCCGGCGAGCAGATTCACGATCTTCACCCGCGCCGGATCGGCGAGCGCCTTGAAGAGCTCGGCCGTCGCGATCGCCTCGTCCTCGTTGAGGGCCGGCGCGGCAAGCGGCGCACAGCACGCGATTGGAGCTTCGGCGGTTGCCATCAGAAGCGTGGTCCCAGCCGCAGCGCACGCATCTCTGCGCGCTCGCGAATTGCCATCGCCCGGCACCCAGCGTCGCAGACCTTCGCGCAGCGGTCGCAGAACTCGACTACCACTCGCTCCGTCCGCTTCAACCACTTCACCATCCTCAGTTCCTTTCGTATCGACAAATCTCAATATATCGAGAGTCATCGATATGTCAAGCCAAACGAAGGGGCGCTCGACCGAGCGCCCCTGCGCAGCCCTTCCTAGGTGTGAACCGTCTTCAGCGTCTTCTCGGCCGCGACGAGCACCGGCTTCGGCAGCGCAACGAAGAGCAGAGGGGCAGTGAACTTGGCCTGCTGCCCCTGGGTCAGCGCCCAGAAGACGAGCTTCCGCAACTCGGCCGCGTGCGACGTCTGCTGCGGCAGGATCACGTACGTGTAGGTCGAGATCGGGTACGCGTACGTCGCCGACTTCGGCGGGTTCACGATGTGCATCTCGTTCGACGCCGGCACCTTGGTGAACGCGGCGGCGGCGGCCTGGATGCGGCGGAGGCTCGGGAAGAGGAACTTCCCGGCGGCGTTCTTCACCGCTGCGAACTTGATGTGGTTCTTCAGCGCGAAGGCGACGTCGACGTACGTGATCCCGCCAGATGTGCGGGACACCAGCCCGGCGACGCCCGAGGAGCCGCGCGCGCCGATGCCGGTCGGGAAGCTGACCGACGTCGAGTTGCCGACCTTCGACTTGAACTCTCCGCTCACTGCCGAGAGATAGTCGGTGAAGTTGTAGGTGGTTCCCGAGCCGTCTGAGCGGAAGATCGGCGTGATCTTCAGGTCAGGCATGCTCGAGCCCGGGTTGAGCGCCTTGATCGCCCCGTCGTTCCAGTTGGTGATCTGACCGAGGAAGATCTTCGCGAGCGTCTTGCCGTCCAGGTGCAGGTGCACCGGCGCGCCCGGCACGTTGTAAGCGATCGACGTCGCCGAGAGCGCCCACGGGATCTGGACGCAGCCCTTGCAGGCAGTGAACTGATCCGGCGTCAGCGGCGCGTCCGAGGCGCCGAAGTCCACCTGCCGGTTCGTGACCGCCGCGATGCCGGCGCCCGAGCCGACCGGGCTGTACTGCACCGCGTAGCCGTAGGCCGAGCCGAGGGCGGGCGTCCAAGCGGCGACGAGCGGCGAGACGAACGTGCTGCCCGCGCCCGTGATCGTCGTGTCGTTGCTCTTCGCGGTCGCCGCCGCAACGGCGACGAGTGCGGCCGTGACGGCCGCGAGAATGATCGTGAGGCTCTTGGTCATGCCGCCAGGCTGCCCCCGATGCTCTGCCGCGTGGGCTGACACCGTGTGACCGTCGTGTGACGGTGTGGTGAACGCTGAAAGGAGTTAGCGCGCGACGCCGAGCTTGCGCCTCGAGCGGTCGAGCAGGAACCGCGCCGTCAGGCTCGTCACGAGCACGAAGGCGATCAGGACGAAGGCGAGCGCCCACGCCTGCTGGTGCAGCGCCTCATCCGGAGCCTCCGAGTACTGGAAGATCGTCAGCGGGATCGAGCTCATCGAGTGCGCCGGGTTCCAGTCGGTCGTCTGACCGGCGAGCGCACAGGTGAACAGAAGCGGCGCGGTCTCACCGGCGGCACGCGCGATCGCGAGCGTCGTTCCGGTCAGGATCCCGCCGAGCGAGGTCGGCAGGACGACGCGAAGCACCGTCTGCCACTTCGAGACGCCGAGCGCAGTGCTCGCCTCGCGGAGGTGGTCGGGCACGAGAGCGAGCACCTCCATCGTCGCGCGGGCGACGAGCGGCAGCATGATCACCGCGAGCGCGAAGCCGCCTGCGAGAGCGCTCTGATGGTTGCCCCAGCCGACAACAGGCAGCCTGACCTTCACCATCAGCGCGAACACGAAGATGCCGATCACGATCGACGGGAACCCGTTCAGGACGTCGAGCCACAGCCGCACCTGGTCACCGATGCGGCGGGGCGCGAACTCGCTGACGAAGATCGCCGTCAGCACGCCGAACGGCAGGGCCATCGCGGTCGCGGTCCCCACCAGGATCATGCTGCCGACGAGCGCCGGGGCGACGCCGCCGCCGGTGCCGAACAGCACCGGCCCCTTGGTGAAGAAGTCCCAGGTGAGCGCGTGCACGCCGCGCGCGAAGACCGACCAGACAAGGACGACCAGGACGGCGATCGCCGCGAGCGCGGCTGCGAGCGCGGTCAGCTCGGCGACCTTGTTGACGAGCAGCCGGCGCCGAGCGCGCCCGGTCGCTTTCAGCCCCACGCCGACCTCTTGACGACGCGCTGCGCGGTGAGGTTCGTCACGAACGTGATCACGAGCAGGATCAGCGCGAGGTAGATCAGAGACGAGACCTGGAGGTTCGAGGCCGCGCCCTGGTACTGGTTCGCTGTGCGGCTCGCGAGCGTGTCCCCGGGCGAGAAGATCGACAGCTTGAGCGGCGTGAAGTTGCCGATCACCTGCGTGACGGCGATCGCTTCGCCGAGCGCACGGCCGAGGCCGAGGATCACCGCGGCGACGACGCCGCCGCGGACCGACGGCACGATCACCGTCTTTACCATCTCCCAGCGCGTGGCGCCGAGCGCGACCGATCCCTCCTCGAGATCCGTCGGCACGCCGAGGAACAGCTCGCGGCAGATCGACGACGTGATCGGGATGATCATGATCGTCAGCACGAGCATCGCCGAGAAGAGGGTTGACTCGGTGTGCGCGTCGCCGCCGAAGATCGGGATCCAGCCGAGGAACGAATGCAGGAACGGCTGTAGGTGGCGTGCGTCGAACGGCGCCAGCACGTAGATCCCCCAGAGACCGACGACAACGCTTGGGACGGCGGCGAGCATCTCGACGAGCGTCCCGATCGGCCCGCGGATCGAGGGCGGCGCGAGCTCGCTCAGGAAGAGCCCGATCGCGATCGACACCGGCGCGGCGAGCAGGATCGCACCGAACGACGTTACGACCGTGCCGATGATCAGGTCTCGCGCGCCGAACCTGAGCGTGACGGGGTTCCACTCGTTGTGCCAGAGGAAGCCGAGCCCGAAGTGCCTCATCGCGGGCCAGGCGCCGTCGGCAATCCGCCAGATGATCGCGGCGATGATCAGCAGCCCGATGGCGGCCGCCAGCGCAGTCAGGCCGTAGAGGGCGACGTCGCCGAGGCGGTCGCTGCGGCGGCGCGTGCGCGGCAGCCGCAGCGGTGCCGAGACGGGAGCGGCTTCCACGTGGGTCAGGATTCCAGCGCCGCCGGCCCGGTGGGGGTGCGGTCACCACTTCGACACACGACGTTCACAACCCGTGTACCCCTGGGCTGGAAGGCCCCCGCGAAACTCCTCCCGATGATCGAGATGAGCACGCCTGCGATCACCGTCAACCCGCCGCCTACTCAGATCAGCCCCGAGGTCGTCTTCGACATCGACGGGCTGAGCGTGTCCTACGGCAAGGCGCCGGCGGTCAAGGACGTCTCGCTGAAGATCTTCCAGAACGCGATCACCGCGCTGATCGGCCCGTCGGGCTGCGGCAAGTCGACCGTGCTGCGCTGCCTCAACCGGATGAACGACCTCGTGCCGAGCGCGAGCGTCGAGGGGAAGATCCACTACCACGGCATCGACCTCTACGGGCCGGACGTCGACCCGATCGAGGTGCGCCGCCGGGTCGGCATGGTCTTCCAGCGGCCGAACCCGTTCCCGAAGTCGATCTACGACAACGTCGCCTACGGACTGCGCATCCTCGGCATGAAGGACGACCTCGACGGCCGCGTCGAGCGTGCCCTGCGGCACGCGGCGCTCTGGGACGAGGTCAAGGACCGCCTCAAGAAGTCCGCGCTCGGCCTCTCCGGCGGCCAGCAGCAGCGGCTCTGCATTGCCCGCGCGATTGCGGTCGAGCCCGACGTCGTGCTGCTCGACGAGCCGGCGTCGGCGCTCGACCCGATCTCGACGTCCTCGATCGAGGACCTGATGCACGAGCTCAAGCGCGACTACACGCTCGTGATCGTCACGCACAACATGCAGCAGGCCGCCCGCGTCGCCGAGATGACGGCGTTCTTCAGCCTCGACGTGAAGGACGACGGCTCGCGCAACGGCATCCTCGTCGAGTACGACTCGACGGAGAAGATCTTCACGCAGCCCGCCGACGAGCGCACCGAGGGCTACGTCACCGGGCGCTTCGGATGAGAGTCTCGTTCACCGAGGAGCTGTCGCAGCTCGAAGCTGCGCTGCAGGAGGAGGGCGACCTCGTGCTGCGCGCGCTCCGCTCGTCGCTGAACGCGCTCGCGCGCGGCGACGACGAGCTCGCAGACGAGGTGATCAGGTTCGACGACGAGGTCGACCAGCGGTACGCCGCGATCGAGACCGGCGTGCAATCGCTGCTCGCGCGCCAGACCCCCGTTGCCGCCGACCTGCGCCTTGTGCTCGCAGTGCTGCGCGTCAACCTGCACCTCGAGCGGATGGCGGACTACTGCGTCACCGTCGCCAAGCTGACGAAGCTGATGGGCGACCTCAACGTGGAGGCGGACGCGATCGGCCGCTCGATCGAGGACATGGGCCAGCGTGCCGAGCAGATGATCAGGGTCGCGCTCGACGCTTTCGCCGCCCGTGACGCGGACAAGGCCGAGACGCTCGTCGAGCTCGACGAGCTGATCGACCGGGCCAACCGGAACGCGATCGAGGATGTGCTCTCGCTCGGCTCCTCGGCCGAGGAGCGCGAGTACGGCTTGCGGATGCTCGTCGTCTCGCGTTGCGTAGAGCGGATCGGCGACCACGCGGTCGACATCGGCGAGCAGGTCGTGTATCTCGTCACCGGTGAGTTCCGCGAGTTCAGCGACGCCTCCCATCCCGTCTAGAGAGCCCGGCGTCGAGGACGCAACCCGCCGCACGCGCCTCGCCAACGAGCGGACCTACCTCGCCTGGTGGCGGACCGGGTTGACCGCGCTCGCGGTCGCCGTCGGCGTCGGGCGGCTCGTCCCGGCCCACACGGACGCGAGCAAGTGGCCGTACGAGACCGTCGGCGCTCTCTTCGGCGTGCTCGGCATCGCGTTCATCTGGTTCGGCTACACACGTGCGCGTGCCGTCGAGAACGCGCTCGACCAGGCGTCCTTCGCGGCGCTCGGCGTGCGGCTGCCGGCGGCGCTGGTCGCGGCCGGGTGCGTCCTTGGCGCGGCCGTGATCGCACTGATCCTGTTCGCTTAGGCGGCCCGCAGCGCGGGCCGTTCGTCCAGCCGCACGAGGTACGTCGGCCGGCCCGAGCGCAGGTAGTCGACGACCGCCGCCACTTCCTTGACGCACGGAAGCATCGTCTTCCACCCGCCGAGGTGCTCGACGCGGTGGAAGTCGCCGTTCGCCACGGTCGGCAGGCCCGCCTCCGCGACCCAGCCGAACAACGTGTGCCGGTTGAAGAGCTCGAAGCGGTCGACGAGCGGCGCGAGCCGCTCGTGGTCGGCGGCGAAGCGCGCGGTGCGGCGCGCCGAGCGCGACACCTCTGCGGCCGAATACGGGTGGGCGGCGACGAGCGCCGCCCCGTGCGCGCGGGCGGCGTGCAACATCTCTTCGACTCCCGCTGCGACGTCGACGTACGTGCGCAGGCCGACGGCGACGGCGTGCGCCGCCTCGAGCGGGTCAGGATCGTCGTAGGTCAGTTCCAGAGAACGCGCCGTCGCTCCACGTCGTGTGCGCGTGGAAGTCGCAGAGGAGCGGCGACGCCTTGGTCTTCACGCCCTCAGTGTTCCGGCCCGAGCGCCGTTTCCGGCACCCGGTCACCGAACCGCTACGCGTTCTTCACGAGGATGTTGCCGACGCGGTGGGCCGCCGTCTCGCACGCATCCACGGCTTCCTCGAGCGTCTCGTAGATGTCCTTCCAGCGGATCACGATCACCGGGTCGATGCGGTCGTCCTTGAACAGGCTCGCCCGCGCCGCGCGCGCGACGTCGTCGGCCTCGTCCTCGATCTCCTTGATCAGCCGGATGTCCTCCGACGACCCGCGCAGCTGCTTGAGGTTGCTCAGCAGCGCCGCCAACCGTTCGGCGGCGCGGACGAGCAGCCCGCTCAACTGCAGCGCCTGCTTCGTCGGCGCCTCTACGCCGTAGAGGCCGAACAGCTCCGACGCGTTCTCCGCGGCGTCCGCGACGTCGTCGACCGCGAAGGCGAGAACGATCAGGTCGTCGCGGTCGAAGGGCGTCACGAACAGGCTGTTCGCGTGCCCGAGCAGCTCGCTGATCAGGTGGTCGGTCCGGTGCTCGAGCTCCTTCACCTCGTCCTGCGACGGCCCCGACGGCCAGGCCGAAATCCGACGGTCGACGAGCTGCACGACGTCGAGCACCGCCCGCCCCGCCTCGTCGAGCAGCTCGTAGACGACCCCCGAGCCGGTGCCGACGCCGAGCCTCATGCGCCGAAGATCCCCTTGATCGGGTACCAGACCAGCGCCGCCACCGCGGCGGCCGCGGGGATCGTCAGCACCCATGCGAAGACGATGTTGCCCGCGATGCCCCAGCGCACCGCTGAGAGCCGCTTCGTCGCGCCGGCGCCCATGACCGCGCCCGAGACGACGTGCGTCGTCGAGAGCGGATAGCCGTAGTGCGTCGACGCCCAGATGACGGTGCCCGCTGCCGCCTGCGCCGCGAACCCGGCCGGCGGGTCCATCTGGAAGACGCGCTGCCCGAGCGTGCGCATGATCCGCCACCCACCCGCGTACGTCCCGAGCGCGATCGCGAGCCCGGCCGCGATCTTCACCCAGGTCGGGATGTAGAAGGAGTCGATCGAGCCGTGCGTGTAGAGCGCGAGCGCGATCACGCCCATCGTCTTCTGTGCGTCGTTGGCGCCGTGCGTGAACGCGACCCACGTTCCGGTCGCGAGCTGCCCGAAGCGGAAGGTTCTGTTCGCGACACCCGGCGTCATCCACTGGAAGACCCAGTAGATGGCGAGCAGGAGGAGGAACGCGGATGCGAACGCGATCGTCGGCGCCCACAACGCCGGGATCAGCACCTTGTGCGTGATGCCGTGCCATTCGACGCCCTTCTCGCCCGACTGAACGAGCGCGGCGCCGACCAAGCCGCCGATCAGCGCGTGGGACGAGGAGGACGGCAACCCGAACCACCACGTCAGCAGGTTCCACGCGATCGCTCCGATCACCGCGGCGAGCACCGTCTTCGGCGTCGCCAGCCCCGTGTCGATGATCCCCTTGCCAACAGTCTTCGCGACTGCCGTCGTGACGAACGCGCCGGCGAGGTTGGCGACGGCCGCGACGAGCACCGCCATCCGCGGCGACAGGGCGCGGGTCGAGACCGACGTGGCGACCGCGTTGGCAGTGTCGTGGAAGCCGTTCGTGAAGTCGAAGAGGAGCGCGACCGC
>JBKPRG010000098.1:0-14247 GCA_046765815.1 Actinomycetota bacterium | reverse complement strand
GTCAGGCTGGCGATGTCCTGCATCTGTCCATTGGCGACGATCGCCACGCTGATCGTCTTCGCGGTGCTGCTGGCCGATGCAGCCGCGGCGAGCACCACCGCGATCGCCGCAACTGCAACGGTCAGAGCGACCACGGGAATCTGCGACTCCGAATGCTCCCGGTTCGTGCTTCGTGCATGGTCGCTGCCTCCTCCTGAACGGTTAGACAAGGCGAGACGATAACGTTGTCAAGACAACGATGTCAAGCGCGAACTTCCGCTGTACAATGCGGCGCCATCGTGCCAACTACACGCCGCTAAATATCGTTGTCGGACTCTGTCGCGGATCCGACGCGCCGCCCCACGATGCTCGACGTCGCAGCGCTGGCCGGCGTCGGCCTAAAGACCGTCTCCCGCGTCGTCAACGACGAGCCGGGCGTGAGCCCAGCGCTCGAGACGAAGGTACGGCGCGCGATCGAGCAACTCAACTACCGGCGCGATGCGAACGCGGCCACGCTCCGACGCCTCGGCCGCAAGACGCAGACGATCGGGCTCGTGCTCGAAGACGTCTCGAACCCGTTCTCCTCCGCGCTGCACCGCGCGGTGGAAGATGCGGCCCGGGAACGAGGCGTCCTCGTCTTCGCCGGCAGCTGCGACGAGGACCCTGATCGGGAACGCGAGCTCATCGGCACCTTCCGTGAGCGTCGCGTCGACGGCATCGTCGTCGTGCCCGCGAGTCATGATCACGGCTACCTGTATGAGGAGCGGCGCGCAGGCACAGCGCTGGTGTTCGTCGACCGGCCGGCAAGCCATCTCGACGCCGACACCGTCATCTCGGACAACGTCGGCGGCGCGCGCCAAGCCGTGCGTCACCTGCTCGAGCACGGTCATCGGCGAATCGGCTTTCTCGGTGACCTCCTCTCGATCGCCACAGCAGCGGACCGCCTGCGCGGATACACGGAGGCGCTCGAGAGTGCCGGGATCGGAATCACACGCAAGTTGATGCGGACAGAGCTGCGTGATCCGATCGCGGCTGCGGCGGCGGTCGAGGAGATGCTCGCCCTGGCGTCCCCGCCGACAGCGCTCTTCACGTCGCAGAACCTGCTCACGATCGGCGGCGTGCGCGCGCTCCATGCTGCACGCCGCGAACACGAGATCGCGTTGATCGGCTTCGACGACATCTCATTGGCGGACATGCTCGACCCCGCGGTCTCCGTCATTGCACAGGATCCGCAGGCGCTCGGCCGGACAGCGGCGGATCAGCTCTTCCGTCGTCTGGACGGTGATACCGGCCCCGCGGTCAATCTCGTCCTCCCTGTCGAGTTGATCGCGCGCGGGTCGGGCGAGATCACTCCGCGGAACGCGTCAGCGTCGTGATCGTCACCGGCGGAGAGGCGCTCGTCGATCTCGTCGAGGAGCACGGCCGGTTGCGTGCGGTGGCCGGCGGCGGCCCGTTCAACACGGCGATCGCATTCGGCCGGCTTGCCGTGCCGGTCGCGTTCCTCGGCGCCATCTCGCGTGACGGCTATGGAGACATGCTGGCCGAACTGCTCGTCGACGCCGGCGTCGACATGTCACTTGTCCAGTGGTCCACCGCTCCGACGCCGCGTGCCATCGTTCACCGCAAGCCGGATGGCAAGAGCGAGTATGAGTTCCACCTCGACGGCACCTCGCTCGCTGATTTTGGACCGAACGGCCTACCCGCCCTGCCCGCCGAAGCGTGGGCGCTCCACGTCGGCACGCTCGCACTCGCGATCGATCCGCCGGCAGCCGCCTACGAGTCGCTGGTCGCACGCGACGCAGGACGGCGGAAGATCCTCTTCGACCCGAACGTGCGACCGGCAATCTTCGGCGACGCCGGTGCGTACCGGTCGAGGTTCGAGCGCCTGGCGCAGCTCGCCGATCTCGTCAAGCTGAGCGACGACGACGCTGCGTGGATTTACCCGGGGCTTCCCGTAGAGGAGGTCGTCGAGCGCATCCTGGCCCTCGGGCCGCGGATCGTCGCGCTGACTCGAGGCGAACACGGAGCCGTTGCCGCCTCGCCCGCCGCCTCCGTCGACGTGGCGGGAATGGCGGTCACCGTGGTCGACACCGTGGGCGCCGGCGACAGCTTCGGCGCCGCGTTCGTTGCTGCACTGGTCGACGAGGGCGCGTTCGGACCTCGCGCGACCCGCATGGTTGACGAGGCCGTTCTCGAACGGGCCGCGTCCTACGCCGTTGCCGCATCCGCCGTCACCTGCACCCGCGCCGGCGCCATGCCGCCGTCGCGCGCAGAGGTCGAGCGTCAGCTCGGCGCGGCGCTGACCGACTGAGCCGCGGTGTGCTCGACGATCGCCCGGGCGATCGTGCTCCAGTCGGCTCGATCGACACCATGCCCCGCGCCCTCGAGCAGGAGCAGGCTCGCCCCTGGAATCTCCTCGGCCAGCGCCTGTCCATGCTCGAGCGGGAACATTGGGTCGGCCGTGCCGTGGATCACGAGCGTCGGCACGGCGATCGACGAAATCGGCTTCGAGGGGATGTCGCCCTCTCCCATGCTGCTGTGGTTCTCGGAGGCGGCGATGTCACGCGCGTGCTCGACATCGCGGCGAACGAGCTCACGCCAGGCCGGTTCGTCGAAGCGGCGCACGCCTCCCGCGAGCATGCGCTCGTAGGCGACCAGGTACTCGATCACCGAGCCTCGGTCCGACCAGTCGACCTCAGCTGAGGCCAGGAAGTCGTTGAAGCGTTGGGTTGGAGGGGGAAGATTGCGTGCCCCGGAAGTTGCAGGAGACGTGCTGATGAGGACGAGCGAGAGGACGCGGTCGGGATAGCGGAGTGCGAACAGCTGCGCGAACGCTCCACCCGCCGAGACGCCGACGACGTGCGCGCCCGCGATCCCGTAGGCGGCGAGGACGCCGGCGGCATCGGCTACGAGGTCGGCACCCGAGTACTCGGGGGCTCCCGGTGTGTAGGTGACTGAGCGGCCGGTGTCGCGGTGGTCGTAGCGGATCACGAACCTGCGCTCGGCCAGCATTCGGCAGAACCCCTCCTCCCACCAGAGCATGGACGCACCGACACCCATGATCAGGAGGATCGGCGGCTCGCCCGGGTCGCCGAACGACTCGGTGCAGAGGGCAACGCCGTTTGCTTCGATCATCCGCTCGGCCACACTCGCCCCCTTTCATCGCATAGCGTCGCACCATGTTTCCGTCGGGCGAGCAGTATGAGCTTCGCTTCGAAGATCAATGGGCGTGCGCAGTCGAGGTCGGCGGTGGCCTTCGCGCGTACACCGTCGCGGGAGAAGACGTCCTCGACGGCTTCGAGGTGCACGAGATGTGTCGCTCCGGGCGAGGTCAAATCCTCGCGCCGTGGCCGAACCGCATCTCGGGAGGCGAGTACGCCTTCGACGAAGAGACCCATCAGTTGCCGCTCACGGAGCCGGAGGCAGGAAACGCCATCCACGGTCTGGTTCGGTGGTCGCCCTGGACGCCGCGCGAGCACGGCGTGGATCACGTCGTGCTCGAGCACCGTCTCTCTCCGCAGCCGGGCTACCCGTTCGCGCTCGACCTCGAGCTCGAGTATCGACTCGACGCCGACGGACTTTCGGTGACCGCAACGGCAACGAACGCCGGCGATCGTGCCTGTCCGTTCGGGCTCGGGTTCCATCCGTATGTGAAGGGAGCTCCGACCGTCGACGAGCTCGTCCTGCACGTTCCGGCGAGCTCGCCCGCCGACTTCGAGCGGCCGAGACAGATCCGGGACGCCGCACTCGACACGACCTTCACCGGTCTCGAGCGTGAGGCTGATCGCCTGGCGCGCGTCCAGGTGGATGACAAGCTGGTGTGGTTCGACGAGTCGTTTCCGTACGTTCAGCTCTTCACGGGAGATCTGCCGGACGTCGCACGCCGCGGCCTCGCTGTCGAGCCGATGACGTGTCCGCCCAATGCGTTCCGGACCGGCGAGGGACTGATCCGGCTGGAGCCGGGTGAGCGATTCCGCGGACGATGGGGCATTCAAGCTCTCGAAGCGTCCTGACGAGCCAGTACCCGCTCGAGCTCCTGTCTCGGCCACTCGGCGTGCAGCGCGTAGCCGCGCGACTCGTTCCACGCGATGATCGGTCGCCAGGCTGAGGCGGCCTCGGTGAGTCGCCCCGTGCGTTCGAGCAGGAACGCGCTGCTGTAGAGCGGCGCGATGTCCTCCGGATCGAGCTCTGCCGCGCGGAATACGCGGCATCTCTTCGACCCTGCAACAGGGCTCGCCATGCGCCGGGCCACCGAGCGCGAGGCGCAAGGCACCCTTCGCTAGCCGAGATCGAGCGCCGAGGTGATCGGCAGGACGCGGACGTCGTTTGCAAGCAGTCTGTCGAGCAGCCGAGCGAGCGTGTCCGAGCCGATCGGGCCCCAGCCTTCGTCGTCGAGCCCGTGGAGGTTGTAACAGAGCCACGCCGGCGGGCCGGCCAGCAGCTCGTCGACCGTTTGTGAGAGGTGCTCGTCGCAGCGCTCCGGCCCAAAGCTCGCGCACGTCACGCGCTGCTGGCCCGGACGGGGCAGGGGCATCACCGGGTCGCCGCCGGTGCGGAACGCGCGAACCCGGGCGCCCAGCCACGCCTCGAGTGCCGGCGTCGAGCGGTTGTAGGGAAAGGCGAAGCTCGCGGCCGAGCGGTCGAAGCCTTCGAGCTCGGCGTCGAAGACATCGAGGCACGCCTCGATGAGGCGCGTCGCCTCCTCGAGCGGAAGTGCGGCTTTGTCGGCATGCCGGTAGCCGTGGGGCATCACGTGATGCCCGCGCGCCCGGAGCTCGTTCCAGAGGCTGAAGTCGCCCTTGGGCCACCTCGCGTGCCAGGGGTCGGTCGACTCGCCGAGATGGCCGGTCGCGAGCACGTGCAGCTCGGCGGCGAGGCCGTAGCGCTCGAAGACCTCGGCGGTGCGGAGGGACGAATGCGCGAACCCATCGTCGAAGCTGAGGGTGACGACGTGCCGGACGAGCGCCGTGTGATCAGTCATCTTGACGGAATTGATGTCACGTGAGTAATGTTACTGGTCACAAGACCTGATTACCACAAGGGGGTTTCCTCGTCGTGGCAGCGGGCGACGGCAGGATCCGGCTCGGCGCGGCGTACTACCCGGAGCAATCGCCGCGGGAGCGCTGGCGGCTCGACGCGCAGCTCATGGCCGACGCGGGGCTCTCGGTCGTTCGCATGGGCGAATTCGCCTGGGCCGAGCTCGAGCCGCGCGCCGCCTCGTTCGCCTTCGGGTGGCTCGACGAGGCGATCGAGGTCTTCGCCGAGCGCGGGCTCGCGGTCGTCCTCGGGACGCCGACGGCGGCGCCGCCGATGTGGCTCGTGCGCGAACATCCGGACATCCTCCCGCTCGCGGCCGACCTGCACCGCGTCGGGTTCGGTAACCGCCGGCACTACTGCCCCAACGCGCCGGCGTTCCTCGATGCGACCGACCGGATCGTCTCGGCGCTCGGCGAGCATTACGGGGCGGACGCGCGCGTCTGCGCCTGGCAGATCGACAACGAACTGGGCGGTCGCTGCTACTGCGAGCATTGCCGGGCGGCGTTCCAGCTCTGGCTGGAGCGCAAGTACGGCACGATCGACGCGCTCAACGACGGCTGGGGAACCTCCTTCTGGGGCCAGCGCTACGACACCTGGTCGGACGTCGGGCTGCCCGCTCCCGACCCGATCCGTGACGGCGGCTTCTCCCGGCGCGCCCCGAACCCGGGCCTCGCCCTCGACTTCCGCCGCTTCGTCTCGGACACGTACGTTCGCTACCTACGACGGCAAGCCGAGCTCCTGCGGTCCTTCGCACAAAAGGGCCAGGAGATCACCCACAACTTGATGGGCTTCGGCTTCGCCGAGATCGACTATGGCGCGCTCGCCGCCGAGCTCGACTTCGTCTCGTGGGACAACTACCCGTCGCTGGCGCCGACAAAGTCGTGGATCCTCCCGGCGCTGAACGCGGACGCGATGCGCGGCCTCACGACACGGCGCGTCTGGGTGATGGAGCAACAGGTTGGACCGCTCGGCTGGGAGTACGTGCGGACGGCCCGGCGCGGGCAGATGCGGCTCCACGCGTACCAGGCCGTCGTGCACGGCGCGGAGGCGCTCGTGTTCTTCCGCTGGCAGGCGGCGCGATACGGTACCGAGCAGAACTGGTTCGGCATCGTCGAGCCCGACGGAACGCTCGGCCGCCGCTATCGGGAGCTCCGTCATCTCTCTTCGGAGCTACGGCAGCTCGCCGTGCTCGCGGACGCCGAGGTCGAGGCGAACGCGGCCGTCGTCTACGACTACGACTCGCGGTTCAGCTTGCAGGTGCAGCCGACGAACGCGGCGCTGAGCCACGAGGACGCCGTGTACCGCTGGTACGCGGCGCTGCGCAGACTCGGACTCGGAGTCGACGTGGTGCCGACCGGCAGCGACCTCTCCGATTACCGCATCGTCGTCGCGCCAAGCATGCCGATCATCGATGAGCCCTCGTGCGCATGGCTGCAGGCGTACGCCGAAGCGGGCGGCGCGCTCGTCGTCGGCCCGCACGCGGGCGTGCGCGAGCAGAACGGCGCCGTGCCCGCTCGCGCGCTTCCGGCGGGCCTTGACGAGCTGATCGGCGTCGAGGTAACCGACATCGCGTCGGGAGAAGAGTCCACTCGCGTGGAGGGATCGATCAGCGGCGCCTTCGCCGGCTGGTTCGAGGAGCTCGCCGTCCGCGACGCAACGACGCTCGCGACGTACGCGGACGGAGACTTCGCGAGCCAGACGGCGATCTCCGAGCGCCGTTCCGGCTCCGGGCTCGCGATCTACCTCGGCGGCGTCGCGGACGACAGCGTCCTCGACTCGCTCTTCCGCACGCTCTGCGAGCGGCTTGCGCTTCCGCTCGTGGAGGTGCCGCCGGACGTCGAGCTGATCCCACTCAAGCGCCCGTCCGAGCGACTCCTCTTCGCGCTCAACCACGGCGACCGAGAGGAGGCGGTCGCGCTCTCCGACAGCACCTGGCGCGATCTCATCGGCGGTGCTGTCGGCAATCGGTTCGTGATCCCGAAGTTCGAGGTCCTGCTGCTGCGGGACGAGGACGCGCTCGCGCGGGCCGGCGAGGAGCGCGTCGTCGAGACCGCGCAATGAGTGGGATCGTCCTGAGCGGGGTCACGAAGACGTTCCCCGGCGGCGTCAAGGCGGTGGACGGGATCGACCTGACGATAGACAGCGGTGAGCTGATGGTGCTCGTCGGGCCTTCCGGCTGCGGCAAGACGACTCTCCTGCGAATGATCGCGGGGCTCGACACCGTGGACGAGGGGTCGATTCAGCTCGGCGACCGCGACATCACCCAGCTCGACCCGCGCGGACGCGACATCGCCATGGTCTTCCAGAACTACGCCCTCTACCCGCACATGAACGTTCGCGACAACCTGAGCTACGGGCTGCGCGTGCGCAAGACGCCGAAGCACGAGATCGAGCGCCGCGTCGAGGAGGTCGCGAAGCTGCTCGGGCTCACGGAGCTGCTCGACCGCCGTCCGGCTGCGCTCTCGGGCGGGCAGCGGCAGCGGGTGGCGATGGGGCGAGCGATCGCCCGTAAACCGCGGGTCTATCTCATGGACGAGCCGCTCTCGAACCTCGACGCGAAGCTGCGCGTGCGCGTCCGCGCCGACCTCGCCCGTCTGCATGCCCAGCTCGGCGTGACGACGGTGTACGTGACCCACGACCAGGTCGAGGCGATGCAGCTAGGCGACCGCTCCGCCGTGCTGCGGGACGGGCGCGTCCAGCAGGTCGGCCGGCCGCAGACGCTCTACCGTGACCCGGCGAACCTCTTCGTCGCCTCGTTCATCGGCTCGCCGTCCATGAACCTCGTGCGCGGAGAGCTCGACGGCGAGACGATCCGCTTTGCCGGCCATCGCGTTCCGCTCGATGCCGTGCGCCGGCCGCCCGTCGGAGCCCCGGGCCAGGTCATCCTCGGCATCCGGCCGGAGGACTTCGAGGACGTGCGCTTCGCTCCCACGGGCCTGCCGACGATCGACGTCACGATCGCGCTCGTCGAAGACCTCGGCCCGGAGGCGCTCGCGTTCTTCCCGCTCGACGCCGAGCGGGTCGAGTCGGAGTCGCTGGGCGTCGCCTCACACGCCGCCGATCAGGAGGCGCTGATGGCCGGCGATCGCCGCGCGCTCTTCTCCGCGACGCTGGACCCGTCGACGGAAGCCCGCGCCGGTAAGCGTTGCAGCCTCACCGTCAATCCGGCGCGGTTCCACTTCTTCAGCCCGTACGACGGCCGAAGCCTGCTCGCACACGAGGCCGACCTCGCCGACCGGCTGCAGGCGGTCGTGTGAGGCGACTCTCCCGCACCGTTCTGCTGTTCGTCGGCGCTGTCGTCTTCGTCGGCCCACTCGTCGTCGGACTCGCGCACCTCGCGCGCTTCCCCTTCGGAATGGCGCTCTTCAACTCCCTCGTGATCGCGGCCTCGTTCACGGCGCTGAGCACGATCTCGTCCGCATTCGCCGGCTACGCGTTCGCGCGCAGGCGCGTCTGGTGGAAGAACGTTCTCTTCCTCTTCGTCCTCTCGACGCTGATGGTGCCGTGGGTCGTGACGATGATCCCGCAGTACGTCGTCTTCTACCGGCTGCATCTGATCAACACGCCGTGGCCGTGGGTCCTCTGGGGAATCCAGGGAACGCCACTGCAGATCTTCCTCTTCCGCCAGTTCTTCGCGACCTTCCCGAGCGAGCTCGAAGACGCCGCCGCACTCGACGGCAGCGGCCGTCTGCGCATCTTCTGGGACATCTTCGTCCCGAACTCGAAGCCCGTGATCGCGATCGCCGCGGTCTGGGCGTTCATCCTCGTCTGGGGCGACTTCCTCACCCAGGACCTCTTCTTCCTGGTCGACCGCAACGGAACGCTGCTGACGCGAATCACCGGCCTGCTCACGATCGACGTCGACGGCGGCGCGCTCTCGAGCCTGCCGCTCGCGCTCTACGCGCTGCCGCCGGTCATCTTCTTCGTGCTCGTCCAGCGCTACATCGCGCAGACGGTGCTGACGACGAGCGGTATCAAGGGCTGAGCCCGGTGTTCGGGCGGCTCTCGCGCAATCGCGATCGCAACGAGGTGGCGGCCTTCTGCGGCTTCGTCTCGCCGTGGTTCGTCGGCTTCCTCCTCTTCTCGGCGGTGCCGCTCGTGATCAGCCTCGTCATGTCGATGACGAACTTCACGCTCTACGACTTCGGCAAGTTCCACTGGATCGGGCTCACCCATTACAGGCTCGCGCTCCAAGATCCGGACGCGCGCGCGGCCCTCGAGGACACCGGCATCTTCACGGTGATCTTCGTGCCGCTCGGGCTCGTCGTCCAGATCGGGCTCGCGGTTCTCGTGTCGAGCGGTGCGCGCTTGCGGAGCGTGCTCTGCGCCGCCTTCTACCTCCCGGCGGTCATCCCGCCCGTGGTCAGCATCCTGCTCATCTGGCGGCTCGGGATCGCCGGCCCGGACGGGGCGTTCGATCGCGTCTACCACCTCTTCGCCCCGCACGGCAACGTCGACTGGCTCGGCCGGCAGGGCCGTCTCGTCCTCATCCTCTACATGCTCTGGTCGACGGCAGGGCTCGGGATGATCGTCTTTCTCGCGGGTCTGCAGAACGTCTCGCGCGAGCTCCAGGACGCTGCGCGCAGCGACGGCGCGACGCGGCGTCAAGTCCTGCGCACGATCACGCTGCCCCTCCTGACGCCGGTGATCTTCCTCCAGCTCATCCTCGGCCTGATCGCGGCCGCTCAGATGATGATCCAGCCGATCCTGCTCGGCTCGGCGCTCGGCAGCGCCGGCTCACCGTTCTTCTACACGCCGGCGCGCGGCGCGGACATGCTGCCCGCGCACATCTTCCACGTCACGTTCGTGAGCTCATGGCCGGGCAGCGGGGCGGCGCTGTCCTGGATCCTCTTCGTGATCGTGCTCGCGATGACACTGCTTCTCTTCGCGACCAGCAGGTTCTGGGTGCATTACGGCTCGGAGTAACTAGACGCGCGCGTTCGCTTCGGAGGCGCGCAGTTGCTCCTCCCACGCGCGCGTCTGCTCGGCCCGCTCTACGCGCATCAGCTCGCGCGCACCCGGCAGCTCGAGCCGCGCGCGGACGATCTCGCCGACGAGGCGGAGATCCTCCGCGGCCTCGGCGGCGTCCGTCGGCGGCGGTGTCTCGCCACGGCAGACGCGCAGGAAATCCGCCGCCTGCGCCTGCATCGGATCGATCGCCGGGAGCTGGGGCGCGCCCCGCTCGGAGTCGCGGCAGATCTCGACCGTGCCGGCCCGGTTGACCGCCAGCGCGGGCGCCGGGCGAAGCCGGACGTAGCCGCGCTCGAAGCCGACGAGGAGCTCTTCCTCGAAGCCGGCCGTGACCCGGAACGGATCGACCTCGATCGTCGCCGGCACTCCTGAGTTGCTCTCGAACGCGTACAGACGTCCCGAAGCGTGCGCGAAGGCGACCTGGTACGGCTCGCCGAGGAAGTGGCGAAGCAGGTTGAGCGGATGCACCAGGACGTTCGCGCCGGTGTGGAGGGCCCAAGACGCCTCGTCGTCGGCGAGCTCGGGCGGAGCCTCCTCGGCCGGGAACGAGGGCCACTCGTCGCCCCCATCGATGAGCGCTCCGTGGGCGTTCGCGATCCAGTCGCCGTCGGGGTAGCAGATCCGCACGTAACGGAGCGCGCCGACGTCGCCGTTCTCCTGCCACTCGGCGACGACACGCTTCGCCTCGCGCGTTGCGGGATCTGAGCGGCGGTGGCAGCCGATCATGTGCACGCAGCCGGACTCGTCCGCGAGCCGCGCGAGTCGCTCGCCGGTCGACGGGCCGAGCGCGAGGGGCTTCTCCGTGAAGAGATGTGCCACGCGCGGATAGAGCTCGGGCAGCAACGTCGCGTGGTGCGTGAACCGCTGCGCGGCAACGATGCCGTCGAGCTGCTCGTGCTCGAGCAGCTCGTGGTGATCGCGGTAGACGCGGCTGATGCCGTAGCGCGCCGCGACCAGCTCGGCCGTGCGCCGGCGCGGCTCCGCGAGCGCGACGAGCTCGCAGTCGTCCGTGAGCTGGGCGTAGCTGCGGATGTGCGCGAGCTGGCCCATGAAGCCCGCACCGACGAAGCCAATCCGCACCTTCGCAGCCACGCGCTACCAGTCCGCGATCGCGCCGCTCGGATGCTCGAGCAGCGGCAGCTTGTAGGGAGCGTAGGGGTGAGCGCGGCAGAGGTCGACGTCGAGCTCGACACCCCAGCCGGGCCGGTCCGAGAGCACGAGGTATCCGTCCTCGAATTCCAGCGGCTCCGTCAGCAGCGCTCGCGTCCAATCCGGTGGGTAGAGGCAGATCTCGAGCGCGACGAAGTTCGGCGACGCCGTGCCGACGTGCGCCGAGACGATCGTGTTGACGGGCCCGAGCGGATTGTGCGGCGCGAAACCGCAGTAGTAGACCTCCGCCATCGCTGCGATCGCGCGCGCCTCGAGCACGCCGCCGCAATGGGAAAGGTCGGGCTGGACGAGCGCGGCGGCTCCGAGCTCGAGCACCTCCCGGAACGCCCACTTCGTGAACAGGCGCTCGCCCGTTGCGACGGGGATCGACGTCGCCCGCGCGACCTGTGCGAGCCCCTTCGCGTTCTCGGGCAGCGCCGGCTCCTCGAGGAACCAGACGTTGTAGGGCTCGAGCGCACGTGCGAGCTTGATCGACATCGCCGGCGAGAAGCGGCCGTGCGCGTCGAAGGCGATCTCGACGTCGTCGCCGACCGCGGCGCGGAGCGTTTCCATGCGCTCGGCCGCGCGTCTGAAGACACCGTCGCCTTGCACTGGAAGCACAGGTGAATCGGTGCCGGTCTTCAGGGCCGCGAATCCCCGCTCGACGAGTGAGCGAGCGCTCTCGGCGTACTCCTCAGGTGTCTCACCGCTTGGGCCGTTCGCGTAGAGCTTGACGCGGTCGTGGCAGCGCCCGCCCAGGAGCTCGTACACGGGCATCCCCGCGACCTTGCCCTTGATGTCCCAGAGCGCCTGCTCGATCGCGCTCATCGCCGAGAGCGTCACCGCGCCGCTGCGGAAGAACGGCTGCCGGTACATCCGCTGCCAGAGGTGCTGGATGCGGGCCGGGTCCTCGCCGACGACGTAGTCCCGGTACTCCTCGACGGCCGCGGCGACCGCGAGCGGGTGGCCGGGCAGGCTGCCCTCGCCGACGCCGCTCACGCCCTCGTCCGTTTCGACGACGACGAAGAGCCAATTTCGCGACCCGATGTCGACGACGAGGGGCTCGAGCGAGGTGATCTTCATGCGACTCGCACCCACGTTTCGGCTCCGCCGAGGCCGTCGGCGGCCGCGCGCAGCCGGATCGCGCCACGCTCACCGAGGGACCGGAGCACGACGAGGCACCGTCCCCGGTACGCCGAGCGGCGGTTGCCGGTGTACGGCTCCGTGCTCACCGGATCGCCACTGCCGACCGCGGCGATCGCGCCCGGCCCTTCGACGGCGAACGAGACGGAGTGGTCCGCGTTCGGGGTGAGAGCGCCATCGGCGTCCAGCACCTCGACCGTGACGAAGCTCAGATCGCCCGGGTCCGACCGGAGGCGGTCGCGGTCAGGCGACAAGCGCAGGTGAGTCGGTTCGCCCGCCGTCCGGAGCTCGCACGCGACGCCGTCCGAGCCGACTGCCCGCAGCGTCCCCGGGCGGTACGGCACCGACCAGCTCGCGATCAGGCGCTCAGGGGCTTTCGACCCGAGTGGCTCGCCGTCGAGGAAGAGCTCGACCTGCTCGCACGACGCATAGACGTCAACCTGGAGCGTGCGGCCCTCGCTCCCGGGCCAGGTCCAGCTCGGGCAGACGTCCGGCCACCCCCACGCGGTGACCGTCCGCGCGCGGTCGTCGGGAACCGGGGCGTGCACGGCGACGAAGAGCGGCCGGCGGCCCCAGAGCACGTCGCGATAGAAGGACTGCGGCCGCTTGAACCCGCACAGGTCGAGGTCGCCGCAGTTCGCGTGGTGCCAGGGGAAGCTCCCGAGATGCGGCGCTCCGTCGCCGTCCAGGTGGACGCGGCCGATGCCCGACTCGCCGAGGTAGTCGAGCGCCGTCCAGACGAAGTCGCCGACGACGTGAGGCTGCGTGCGCACACTCGTCCAGTGCTCGAGTGCATCCCGAGCCATCGACTCCGATCCATGGACGACACGTTGGGGAAGCCGCTCGTGATCGCGACGGTACTCGGGCTCCGCGTAGTTGTAGCCGCAGACGTCGAGGGCGGCGAAGAGCTCGTCGAGCTCCTCCCACGCCTGCCCGTCGTGCCCGCGATTGACGCCGGCGGTGACCGGACGCGTCGGATCGACGCGACGCACATGCTCGGCGAGCATCCGCGCGATGCGCACTCCCTCGGGCGATGCGCGCTCGACCACCTCGTTGCCGATGCTCCACATGATCACGGACGGGTGGTTGCGACCGCGGACGAGCATCGCGTCGAGATCGCGGCGCCACCAGTCGTCGAAGCTCACGTGATAGTCGGCAAGGCTCTTCCCGTTGCGCCAACAGTCGAATGCTTCGTCGATGACGAGCATGCCGAGGCGGTCGCACGCATCGAGGAACGCCGGCGCGGGTGGGTTGTGTGCGCAACGGACCGCGTTGAAGCCGTTCGCCTTGAGCAACTCCACCTTCCGCTCCTCGGCGCGATCGTAGGCGGACGCGCCGAGCGGTCCGTTGTCGTGGTGCACACAGCCGCCGCGCAATAGCATCGGTTCGCCGTTGAGGCGAAAGCCGCTCTGCGCGTCAAACTCGAGGCTGCGGATGCCGAACGGCGTCGTGACTGTATCGACGACGTCTCTGCCCGCCCGCAGTTCGGTCTCGACCCGGTAGAGCTGCGGTGACTCCGACGACCAGAGCTTCGGCCGCCGCACCGTGAGCTCCTGCTCGCACTCGAGGCGTCCTCCAGGCGGGATCGTTTCGGTCAGGTCGACCGCGTCGGCGGTGCGACCCTTAGGGGTGACAACGCGAGTGCGCACGATGACCTCGCGCTCGGTCTCGGTCTCGTTCACGACCGTGGTGCGGACCTGCACGGTGGCGTCGCCGGCGGAGACGTCGGACGTTGCGACAGCGACCCCGTGCGGCGGCACGTGCACGCGGTCGCCGAGCCAGAGCCACACGTGGCGGTAGATCCCCGAGCCCGAGTACCAGCGACTATTCGGCTGCGAGCTGTTGTCGACCAGCACGCGTATGACGTGCTCGGCGCCGATGCGCAGATGCGGGGTCAGGTCGTAGTGGAAGCCCGTGTAGCCGTAGGGATGCCTCCCGAGGAAGTGCTCGGAGAGCCAGACTTCGGCA
>JBKPRG010000097.1:0-26252 GCA_046765815.1 Actinomycetota bacterium | reverse complement strand
GTCGCCGCCGTACACGAGGTCGCTGCCGAAGGCTCCGGCAGACTCGGGCGTCGTGACCGTCGTGACGTTGCGCCGGACGAGGTCGTACGGCCCGTAGCTGCCGCCGTCCGCCGTCGTCACCGGCGTCGTCACGCCGAGCATTACCTGCGAGTTGATGTGGATCCACTCGCCACCGCTGCCGAGGTAGCGGTCGATGAATCCGTTGTCGCCGAGGACGGTGTCGTCCTCCGCGTCTCCTTGCACGACGTCGTTGCCGTCGAGCAGGTTGGTCGGCGCCGTCAGCGGGCCGATCCGCTCGGCGGGTGTCCTGATCGCGTCGATGTGGCCGTCGTTCGACGAGTTGCCGCCGACTACGTCATCCTCGCTGTCGCCGCCGGCAACCACGTCGGAGCCCTGGTTGCCCTCGAGGTAGTCACCGCCGCCCTGGCCGAACAGCTGGTCGCCGTTCGGCGTCGCTGCGCGGCAGTTTGGATCGCTCAGATCGGCGAGCGGGTTGTACGGGTCGTTGGCGTCGGCGTTGTCGACGCCGTCGAAGCAGTTCGCGGTGCCGGCTGCGCCTGACTCGGTGCCGAAGTCGTTGCCGAGCCCGGCGTTGCCCTGCCCGAACGCGATGTCCGGCCCGCCCTCGCCGTAGATCGTGTCGGTCCCGCTCGCCGCGGCCGGGGCGGTGAATCCGCCCGCACCGCCGACCTTCTCGACGTCGAACAGCATGACGTCGCGCAAGGTCGCGCCGCGCTCCGCGTCGGTCCGCCAGAGGCCGGCGAGAGTGAGCGGCCGCAGGATGCGGGCGTTGTCGCCCGCGATCGCGTCGCCGCTACCCACCACTGGGTCACCTGCGTCGCCGTGGATCGTGTCGTTGCCGTCGCGGAGGTCCTCTCCGACCCGGTCGGCGTCGATCACGCCGTCGTTCGCGGAGCCGCCGCCGGCCAGGTCGTCGTCGCCGAGGTCGCCCCAGAGCGTGTCGTCTCCGGTGTTGCCCTCGGCGTAGTCGTCGCCGGCGTCGCCGTGCACGGTGTCGCCGCCGCCCTGGCCGAACAGCTGGTCGTAGCCGTCGCCGCCCGAGATGGCGTCTCCGCCCGAGAGGCTCGCCGGCTGCGCCGCCTGTGTCGCGAGGTCGACGTCGAGCAGCGTGATGTTGCGGCGGACGACGTTCACCGTCTCGCCGAGCCGGCGGGTGTCGCGGAACCAGTGGCCCGCGTCGCCTGCGTTCGTCGGCCGGTCGATCGTCGCGTTGTCGCCTGCGATCACGTCCTCGGCGGTGTCGCCGAAGATCGTGTCGGGACCGTCGTAGATCGCGGGCTGGGTCGTCCCGCCGGCGATGTCGTCCTGGCCGGCGTCGCCGTGGATCGTGTCGCCGGGCAGCGCGCTGCCCGCGCCCGCGGGGCTGCCGCCGGCGTTCGAGTTGCCCTCGATCGTGTCGTCGCCGTTCCCGCCAGAGATCGAGTCGTCGCCGCCCTGGCCGTAGATCAGGTCGTCCTGGTCGTCGCCCGTGATCGTGTCGCCGCCACTGACCAGCGCCTCGTCGGCCGAGGTCTGGTCGCGGAGGACGCGGCGCTCGTGCTGCACGCCGCCGTTGAACGTGTTCTGCACCCAGTGTCCGCTCACGAGCGTGCGGACGAGCGATGCGTTGTCGCCCGCGATCACGTCGAAGTCGGGACCGCCGGAGATCGTGTCGCCCGTATCGAGACGGCCCGCGGGCTCGCTGCCGCCGACGAGGTCGTCGTTGCCGGCCTCGCCGAACATCTGGTCGCCGGCCTGGTTGCCCTCGGCGTAGTCGTCGCCGGCGCCGCCGTGGATCGTGTCGGCGCCGCCCTGTCCCCAGAGCAGGTCGCGCTGGTCGTCGCCGTAGAGCGTGTCGCCGCCCGAGAGGGTCGAGGCGACGGTGTGACCGACGGTCTCGACGTCGAAGAGTGTGACCGTGCGGCGCACGATGCTGTCCGCTCCGAAGCCGAAGTTGTCGCGCACCCAGTCGGTGCCGGCGCCGTTGACGCTGCGGGCGATCGCGGCGTTGTCGCCCGCGATCACATCGCCGCTCGCCGTCCCGCCGTCGGTGCCGCCGGTCGCCGATCCCGAGCCAGAACCGCTGCCGGCGCAGTCGTTCGCCCGCTCGTCGCCCTGGAGGCAGTCGCTGCCGTCGGGATGCCCGCCGCCGTCCTGCGACGTGCCGCCGATCAGGTCGTCCTGGCCCTGGTCGCCGTAGACCGAGTCGTTGCCCGGGTTGCCCTCGGCGTAGTCGTCGCCCCCGTTGCCGTGGATGGTGTCGTTGGCGCCGCCGCCGTAGAGCTCGTCGTCTGACTGGTCACCCGACATCGTGTCGTTGCCGTAGAGCGAGGCATCCGACGAGTTGAGGTCGTAGAGGGTGACCGCGCGGACGATCGCGCCGGTGACCTTGGTGCCGCCCGGCCGCTCGATCTTGCCGTTGTCGCCGACGAGCACGTCGAAGTCCGCCGGCAGGCCGGGAGTCACGCCGTCGCCGCCGTTCATCGTGTCGCCTGCGTCTGCCTGTCCAGCACTGCCGGACCCGCCGATCAGGTCGTCCTGGCCGGCGTCACCCGTCATCGTGTCGACGTCGGCGTTGCCTTCGAGGTGGTCGTCGTTGGCATCGCCGTGCATCACGTCGTTGCCCGGGTCGCCGAACATCTGATCGGTGCCGGAATCGCCGTTCATCGTGTCGTTCTCGGTGCCGCCGTGCATGACATCGGCCTCGCCGTTGCCGTGCATGAAGTCGGTGCCGGCGTCGCCGAACATCTGGTCGGCGCCCTGGTCGCCGAACATCGTGTCGACGCCGTCGTTGCCGTGCATGACGTCGGCGTCGTTGCCGCCGCGCATCGTGTCGTCCTCGGTGCCGCCGTTCATCGTGTCGACGCCGTCGTCGCCGAACATCGTGTCGTTGCCGGCGTCGCCGTTCATCGTGTCGGCGCCGTTCTCGCCGTGCAGCTCGTCGGGGCTGTTGCCGCCGTTGATCGTGTCGTCGCCGTTCTGGCCGAACACGACGTCGTGGTCGTCACCGCCGTTGATCGTGTCGTTGCCTGCGAACGAACCGGTCTCGTGCAGCGTGCCGCCGGCGTCAGCATTCGCCTCGTCGCCGTAGATCAGGTCTTCGCCGGTCTGGCCGTCGATGTTGTCGTTGTCCTTGCCGCCGACAAGGCGGTCGTTGTCCGGGCCGCCCCTGATCGTGTCGCTGCCGTCCTCGCCGAAGACGAGGTCGTTGCCGGGACCGCCGTCGGCCTGGTCGTTGCCGGTGCCGGCCGAGATCGTGTCGGCGTCGCTCTGTCCGTGCAGGTCGTCGTTGCCCGACGCGCCGTTGAGCGTGTCGGTGCCCGCACCGCCGAACACATGGTCGTCGCCGGCCTCCGCGGAGATCGTGTCGTTGCCGTCGTCGCCGTTCAGCGTGTCGCTGACCATGGCCGTCGTGATGCACGGCGTCACGGGATTCCCGTCGTTGCAGTTCGTCTGGTTCTGGGCCGAGGCCGGATCGACCTCGGGCCCGCCGCTGATCGAGTCGTTGTCGGCGCCGCCGGAGAAGGTGTCCGCACCCTGGCCGCCCTGCATCGAGTCGATGCCGGGGCCGCCGTAAGCGGTGTCGTCGCCGTCACCGCCGCCGATCGAGTCGTCGCCGCCGTTGCCGTACATCGTGTCGTTGCCGCCGTTGCCGGAGAGCTTGTCGCCGGCGTCTGTGCTGGGGTTGTCTCCGGTCGAGCAAGTCATCGAGCCGGCCGTCCCGGCGACGCCGTCGTCGCCCCAGTTGGAGGCGTGGCTCGTCTCGCCGCCGTCGCCGACGATCGTGTCGGCCGCGGTTCCGCCCTGGAGGTTGTCGACGCCGGGACCCCCGCAGAGCTCGACCGGCACCGTCACGTCGAACGTCGTCGTGTCGATGTTGCCGCCGTTGTTCGACAGCTGCGAGCCCGGCTGCATCAGCACGGTGTCGTCGCCGTCGCCGCCGTCGGCGAAGATCTTCGAGATCCCGTCGTACTCCTGCGTGATCCCGAAGGCGTTGACGGAGAACTTGTGCGTCGAGCCCGCGTTGTTGTCGAGCTGGCGCACGGTGAACTTCTCGTCCTTGACGAGGTCGCCGATGTGACCGTCATTGACGTTCCGTTTGGTGACGTAGGGCCCCATCTTCAGCACGAGTGTCGACCCGTGCTTCTCCGCCAGGTGAGGCGGCGGCGGGTTGCTGCAGATCGGAGCCGTGATGTCCTTCATGTCGAGCAGCGTGATGTCCAGCAGGGTCACGTCGAAGGACGCATCGAACGGGCTGATGCCGACGGTGATGAAGAACTTCACGAAGACCGTGAGCTTCCCGTCGACGTCGAACATGCAGATCGGGTTGTTCCACATCGATGCAAGCTCGTCGATGTAGAGCACGCCGTCGATCGCCCCTGTCGGCGCCGGTTTCGTCGGATCCGCCGCGTCTCGCCCGCCGTCGTGGAGGTTGAGGTCGACTTCGGCCTTGAGGCCTACCTCGATCCCGGCCGAGGCGATCACGATGTCGACCTCGGCGCCGGCGTGCACCTCGGCGAAGAGCCTGATCTCCGGGACGTCGACGCCGTCGGCGTCGAGATCGTCGAAGAAGACGCCGTCGAAGAGCAGCGCCGCGACGTTCCAGCCGTTGTGATCGGCTGTCGGGTCGGTCAGGTTCTTGACCGCCAGGCGGATCCCGTGCGTCCCGTAGCCGATCGCGAAATGCCCTTCGATGCCGAACGAGCCGCCGATGATGATCGAGACCGGGACCGGCCCAACTGGGAACGGCCCGATCGTGATGTCGAACGACGCGGTCGCGCTGAGCTTGCCCGCGTCGAACTCGATCAGCTTGACGTCCTTGCCGACGAGCAGCTGGAACAGCTGCTTCGGGTTCTCGAATGCCGGGAAGCTCAGCCCGCCCTGGTTCCGCGAGTCGCTCAGGACGTCGGCGTTGGAGGTGATCGATCCATGGGACTGCGCGTAGTCGAAGACGTTCTGCGGGTCGTCCTCGTGAGCGGTGTCGATCAACCGGTCGGCCGAGTCGCCTGTGAGCGACGGCCCGGCGGCCACATCCGAGAGCACGTCGAAGTCGCCGAGCGGAATCGACGTGCCGCTCGTCGGCAGGTTGTTGATCAGCCTGACGAGCTGGATGATCCGCTTGACGAGCGTCAGGTCGGCGCCGCTCGCCTTCTCGAGGAAGTCGATCATCGTCACCGGCCCGCCGCCGGCCAGCTCGGAGAGATCCGAGATGCCGGGAATCGGCGCACTGATGGTGTCGATGACCGGCTGCAGCGGCTTCGTGAATCGCTGGACCTCGCGCACTATCGGGCCGAGGAAGCCGGAGAAGAACTGGCCGAGGTCGAGCTGGATGTTCTCGAACGAGATGTTGAAGTCGTCGAGATGCGAGTCGACCCCGCCGTTGAGGCTGATGCCGGCGCCGATCCCCCACGTGAGGATGAAGTCGGCGTCGAGCTTCGGCATCCCGGCGTCGCCGTTGTCGACTCCCGGGATGTTGACCGACGTGACGACGTGCAGATTGATGTCGACGTTGCCCGACAACTCCACTGCGACGTCCGCCGCGCTCGAGGGGTCGCTCGAGTTGAGGTCGTCGAAGCCGAGCTTGTGGCCGCCGTCCGCCGAGTCGAGCTGGCCGCCCTTGATGTCGGCGGAGAGACCGAGCTGCAGGTCGTGCTTGCTGAGCGCGGTGTTGTTGTTCGAGATGTCGAAGCGCAGGAACGCGATGTCGCCGGTGATGCCGTTCTCAGGCAGGTCGACGGTCGCGTCGAGCGTCAACTCCTGGTCGTGGTGCATGCCCGACGGCTCGTTCGTGCGGAGGTAGAAGCCCCGCGTCTTCGAGAGGCCGAACATGACATCGAGCCGCCAGTCGACGCCGGCATTGATCGGGTTGTCCATACGCAGCTGTAGGCCGGGCAACCCGGTGTCGAACTTGAAGTTCGTGTCGGCGTGGCCGCCGATCGCGAAGCTCACGCTCGCGTCGCTGATCGAGGTGACGGTGTCACCGCCCGCGCACACGTGCTCGTCATTGCCGCACAGCAGGTCGACGTGGATGTCCGAGGCGGCCCCGTCGCCGCTGTCGTTCGCGTCGAACGGACGCAGCAGGCCGGCGCCGTGCAGCGCGTTGTAGAGCGTCGTTTGGATGTCGCTCTGGATGTTCGGGATCGACCCCTCCTGTTGGAGGGTGTCCTTGAGGTTCTTCAGCGGCGTGACGACGTTGTCGCGGAAGTCCTGGACGACCTGCGCGCCGGCGGAGAGGTCCTTGCCGACGACGGGCACGTCGGAGTCCTTGAACGTGCCGGCGTCGAGGATCTTCTCCAGCCGCGCGGTGAACGCATCGAGACCGTCGATCCACACGCCCCAGTCGAGGGCCTGCGCGAGGATCGCGCTCGTGATGCCGGAGTCGACGTTCGCCTGGTACGGGCCGTTGAACAGGTTCTCCGTCGCGAAGCTGATGTACCCCGCCGGCGCCGCGTTCGGGTCGCTGCCGACGATCACCGGCAGGCTCGCGCACGCGTCGTAGTCCGGGCCGCCGCTGAAGGAGCCCGGGAGGTTGTCGCACTGCACCTGGGTCGCCGGCCGGAAGTCGTCCAGCGAGCTCGGGACCGTGTCTCCGAGCCAGCTCGTGATGTTCGACAGGTCGGTCGGGTCGACGATCAGGCGGTGGTCGCCGCCGGTGTCGTGCTCGAGGTGGAACTTGGCGCCGACCTTCGCCTGGATCGGCAATCCGACTGCCGGGCACCCGTCATTGATGGTGCCGTCGGTGTCGTCGTCGTTGGCGTCGTTGCAGTTGGTCTCCGGCGCGTCGACCGGCGCGCAGCCGTCGTTCACGACGTTGTCGCCGTCGTTGTCGATCGCGTCGCCGCACGCGCTTTCCGGGTCGGCGGCCTTACCGAGCTGCACCTTGATCGGGCCGACGTTCGCGGCCAGCGTCGTGTTCGCAGAGGTGGCTGCGCTGACGTCGAGCTTGATCGACGTGTCTGCGGGATCGGTGTCGATGAAGAGCTCGGGCGGCCCGGAGACTCCCGGCAGCTGGCCGGGCATCGTCGAGACCTCCGGCAGCTTGATCCCGAACGTGATCTTCGCGATCGCGTTCGCGGTGATGTCGATGCTGCCGCTGCCCGAGACGCCGACGAGGCCGCCGACGTCGGGCAGGTCGAAGTTGAGGGGCAGGCTCAACGTGTGCGAGATCGTGCAGTCGGCGGGCGGCGTGCCGCCTGGCGGCGTGCCGCAAATGCCGAACGCGAGGTGGAACAGCAGCGTCGGACTGCCGGGTGGGTCCACGAACTCGAGGTTGACGAGCTTGTTCTTCTCGTCCTGCGTAAGCGGCGTATTGCTGATCGCCGCTGCGATCCGGTCCTGCAGCATGCTCTCGAACTCCTGCAGGAAGCCGGCCGGGCTCGTCGCGAAGTCGTTGATCTGGTTCTTGAGATCGTCGAACTGCTTGACGATGTCGGCGAAGCTGGCGTTGACGACGGGGAGCTTCTTCTGCAGGTTCGGGTTCGAGGCGACCAGCGAGGACAGCTGGTCGGCGAGCGGCCCGAGCACGTTCATGATCTGCGTGAACATGGCCGCCGGGTTCGACGGGTCGAAGTCGAAGTCGAGCAGGTTCTCGTTGAAGTTGCCGTCGGCCGTCAGGCTCAGCGTCGACGGGTCGGTGATGTCGGACCAGCCGACGCCGACCGCGCCGTCGGCGACGGTCGTGCCGGGCGCGTCGCCGATGCTCGCCGCGGCCTTGAGGTCGAACGCCGGCACGGCGGCGTTGATGATGTCGCCGACGTCGTTCGCGTCGAGGACGGAGAACGGGTCGAACGGGTGCTGGTCCGAGCCGAACGCGTCGAAGATCTGCTGCAGGCTGAGCTGGTCGTTGCCCGGGTCCTTGAGCTTGATCTGGACCATCGGCTTCGCCGCGTCCGCGGCCGCGAGCAGCTGCACGTTCCCGGCGGGGCCGCCGGTGGGCGCCGACTTGAGGGAGACGCCGAGGAAGCCGATGCGGGCCGCCATGTCGAGCGTCGCCGTGATCGGCAGGTCGGCCTTGAAGTAGGTCTGGCTCGGGACGACGAAGAACCGGTCCGCGACCGGCGTCTGGCCGGCCGGGCTCATGTCGACGCCGACCTTGAGCGCCCACGAGTAACTGGGGTGCACGGTCGCGTCCGCGCCGCCGCTCACGGTGGACGTGCTGTCCGTGATGCCGACGTTCTTCAGCTGGTCGCCGAAGTCGACGTGGGCGGTGACGTTGCTGAGCGTGACGGTGCTGGGCTCGCCGACGGTGAACAGCAGGCGCTTGCTCGTCGGGTCGTAGGCGAGTCCGAGCGTGCCGGCGCTGATGCCGAGCGCTGCCTCGAGCTTGCTCATCACCTCTTGCGCCGTGTCGACGGTCGCGAGCTTGCTCGGGTCGAGGTTCAGCGACAGCGGGTCGTTGCTCCCCGAGAGGCCGTTGTCCTGGAAGAACTTGACGAGCTTCTTGTTGAAGTCGACGACGTCGGAGAGATGCTCGATGATCGGGGTCCCCTGCGGGGCGGCGGGGTCCTTGTGCAGGAACGGGAGGTTGAAGGCCGCCGGGCCGCTCGCCTCGAGCGAGCGCACCATGACTGCGAGCGATGCGAGCCCGGACAGGAAGTCCTGCGGCTGCATGTTCCTGAAGTCGCCGAGCGAGCCGAGCGACACGCTCGGCGTGTCGAGCCCGTTCGCAAGGTTGCTGTCCGCGACCGTGATCGTCGCGGAGGGCAGAGGAGTGCTCAGCGGCGTCTGGATGTTGGTCGAGAGCGTCAGCGACGCGTTCGCGTGTGAGCTCGGTAGCGAAAGGTTGAAGAGGTCTTGCGGCGCGCTCGACTCGATCTCGGACTCGGTCACCTTGCCGTTCGAGTCCGGGTCGAGGATGTTGGCGCGGAGGGTCGCGCCGGTGTCGACGCTGCCGCCGACGGTGACGTCCGTGAAGCCGAGGTTGACGTGGAACGGGCTCGACGTGAAGTTGGCCGAGGCGGCGAAGGTGGTGTCGAGCGCGGGCGCGGACGACCCGTCGAGGTAGACCTTGTTGCCCGCAGCCTGCGACGGGTCGTAGTCCACCGTCAGATTCAGCGATGCGCCGAAGGTCAGCGCGACGCTGCCGCCGTCGACGTTCACCGAGGAGGTGTCGAGCTTCAGCGGCGTGGAGGGGGCGCGGCTGAGCGTCAGCGTGAGATTGAGCGCGTAGACACCGCCCGCCTGCGACAGGCTGGCCGAGCCGATGTCGACGTGCACCCCGCTGCCGAGCGTCACATCCCGGGCGGGGTCGTTGAGGAACGACTGCAGGTCCGTCAGCGACGTGAATGCCGGCGCGGCCGCGAGCTGCGCCTTGAGCGAGTCCGCGAACGAGCTCGCGTACGCCAGTCCGCTCGCCGCGGTCGGCGCGGCGTCGGTGAACGGGACGTTGTTCGCCAGCTGACCGAGATTGTCGAGCCCGCCGAGGCTCGTCGCGAGCTTCTGCAGCCCCGACGAGACGTCGGCAGCCGACGTTGCGTCGCCGAGTGGCGGATCGACGGCCTGCGACGACCCGACGCCGAACGTGAGTAGAACAACGAGAACCGGGATCGCCAGTCCCGGGAGCCTGCGCCGCAGTGGCTTCCCTGACTGAGCCACTGCAATCCCCTCCTGAAGAGTTACTGAGGCGCACGAACATACGCCTCTTGCGCTCCGATGTCTAGAGCGCGAAGAAGGTGTCAGACACTTTGAGAACTGTCTGACACCGTTTCGTCACACACTGCGCCGCTACGCCGGCGCGACAACGCTGCGCGGTGCTTCAACCGCCCGGCTGCGGGAACAACAGGCTCGCCATGGGGCGGGGAATCGTTGCGGCGCTGTCGGGCGCGGTCGCCTTGCTCGGACCGAGCACCGCGCCGCAGTGGACTGCGCATGGGCCTGACGGCGGGACGGTCTCGGCGATCGAGGTCGACCCCGGCAAGCCGAGTGTTCTGTACGCGGGGACGCACGGCGCGGGTGTCTTCCGGAGCGCCGACGGCGGCCGGACGTGGGCCCGCAGCAGCGACGGGCTGCCGCCAGACACGCTCGTCCTACTCATGGAGCTCGCACCGTCGCGGCCCTCGACGCTCTACCTGGAGGCGTACGCCGGTCAGCGCCTCTACCGGAGCACTGACGGCGCTCGCTCGTGGCACGAGCTGCCGGCGTTCGACGCGACGATCGCCGACCTGGACGTCGACCCGTCACGACCCGACACCGTCTATCTCGCCGTCCACCAGGGATTGCTACGGAGCATGGACGGAGGCTCGACGTGGGGCCGCGTCGGCCCGTTCCAGTCGCCGTCACGCCTTGCGATTGCTCCGTCGTCCGCGCAGGTGCTGTACGCGGAGGACGGCGGCCGGATCATGCGCAGCGGCGACGGCGGCGCGACGTGGACGCAGCAGTCGACGTGGACCGAGAGCTTCGACGTCTTCACGGTCGACCCGCACGACCCCAACACGGTCTACGTCTCGACCTCGGACTCGCTTTACCGCTCGACCGACGCGGGCGTCCACTGGGCGCGAATCCGCTCGGGCGACTTCGGCCTCCACGTGTACGTGCTCGCGATCGACCCACGCGATTCGCGCCGGCTGTACGCCGGCACGGGGTGGACGGGCGTGTACCGGTCGACCGACGGCGGTGCCGGCTGGACGCACCTGACGGGTCTGCCGCGCGAGCGCGTGCGCGATCTCGAGCTCGGCGGCAGCACCGTCTACGCGGGGCTCGACCACCGCGGGCTGTATCGGAACTCGGGCGGGCCGTGGTCTCCGTCGAGTCGCGGGCTCGTCGGGAGCAATGTCCGTGCGCTCGCCGTCGATCCGGCATCGCCCTCGATCGTCTACGCGGGCTTGATGAACGCGGGCCTCGCTCGTTCGGTCAACGGAGGACGGAGCTGGGCGCCCGGCGGGCTCGCCGGGCGGATCGTCAACGCGCTCGCCGTTGTTCCCGGCACGCACGCCGTCCTCGCGGGCGTCTCCGGCGGCGTCTACCGCAGCGCGGATCGCGGCCGGCACTGGCGCAGGGGACGAGGGATCGGTAACGCCGACATCCGTGCCGTCGCGGTTGCACCGTCGGCTCCACGCATCGTCTACGCCGCATCGTTCGAGCGTGGCAGCTACCGCTCGACCGACGGCGGCGCGAGTTGGCGCAGGATGGGGCTCCCGTTCCAGGAGACCGTCACCTCCCTCGCCGTCGACCCGCGCCGCGCGAACACGCTCTGGGCGGGCACGCGGGAGGAGGGTGTGGTGCGCTCGACCGACGGCGGGCGGTCGTGGACGGCCGCCCGCGGCATCCCCGTCCACGACGACGTGTTCTCGATCGTCGTCGACCGCTCGGGGAGTCATCTGTACGCCGGCCTCGAGGCCTCCGGCGTCTACGTCAGCGGCGACGGCGGGATGACGTGGACGCGCACGCAGGTGATTCCGGGCGCCGGCGAACGGTGGTCGTTCGCGCTGGCGCTCGACTCGCGGCACGGGCTGCTCTACGCGGCGCAGTTCGACCCGAACGGGCAGGGCGGCGTCTTCCGCAGCGGCGACGGCGGCCGGACGTGGTCGGACCTCACCGGCGGGATGTGGACGACCTGGATCGCGTCGCTCGCGCTCGACCCGTCCGGGGGGACGCTCTACGTGGGGACGACCGCGTACGGGCTCGAGTCCGGAGGCGGCGTGTTCGCGGCGCGCGTGCGCTGAACGCGCGCGACGGCCGCCGTTCGCGTGTGGACGCCGAGCTTCGCGTAAACGTTCTCGAGGTGCTTGCGCACGGTGTGGGTCGAGACGACGAGCAGTGCGGCAATCTCGTCGTTCGTCTTGCCGAGCGCGACCCACTGCAGGATCTCCTGCTCGCGCGGTGTGACCCGGTCGACCTCGATCGGTAGCCACGAATCGCGGGCGTCGAAGCGCTCGCGCATCGCGACGAGGAAGGGCCTGAGGATGTCGAGGACGTTGCGGTCACGGTCGGTGAAGTCGCCGTCGAGGCACCGTCGATTGAACGAGAAGAAGCGAGCGAAGCCTGGTGGGGCGGGGAGGAAGAGCCGCATCTGATGTTCGATGCCGAAGGGCCGCAGGACGCAGTGGTAGTACTCGAGCCGGCGCAGCGCCGGCCGGGACGCGAAGTCGGACAGCCGGCACGCGTGCCGCGCCCCGTGCAGGCGCATCATGCTCAGCGGGTACGTGGTGCAGAGACCTGCTCTCGCCTCGGCGACGTCGGGTGGCGTGGGAATCGAGGGCGTCTCCACGGCGACCATCGGCACGACGTGTGCCTCGAGGCTCCATTCGGTGTACGCGACCGCGGCTCCGGGGACGAGGCGAGCGAGCGACTCGACGACGGGTCGCGCAAAGGGCTGGGCTCCATGCGCCGCCGACGCGGCGTGAACGAAGCCGAGCGCGTCCTCGAGGTCGCATCGGCTCAGGCGGACCACAGCCAAACGATACGACGGTGGCAACCCTGCCACAAGCAGCGGCCGCAAGATACGACGAATTGCGAATGGACTCGGCGCAGCTCGCGGGTGACCCTTGGACCGCAATCGACTGAGGGGAGGACCATGCGCCTGGGCAGACTCGTCGCTGTTTCTCTTGTCGTCGCGATCGCGCTTGCCGGCTCGACGACCGGCCGCGCGGGAGATCACCACAACGGCCCGCCCGACGCCGCCGTCGCGAACTGGGACGCCGTCGGAAGCCAAGCCTTCACCGCCGCTGCTCTGACGCCGGCTGAGGGCCACGTCATCTTCGCGTACGTCGCGATCGCGGAGTACGACTCGCTGGTCGCGGTGCTGGGTGGCTACCAGCCGTTCGCCGTCGACCTCGACGCGCCCGCGGACGCGTCACCGCAGGCAGCCGTCGCGGCCGCCGCCCACGCGATCCTCGTGCACTACCTGCCGCAGCAGGCGGGCACGATCGTCGATCCCGCGTACGCCGCTGCGCTCGCCGCTATCCCGGACGGCCAGGCGAAGTCCGACGGGGTCGCGACCGGCGAACGGGTTGCCGCGATCCTGATCGCGCTCCGCGCCGGCGACGGATTCCGTGCGCCGGCAACCTACACGGCGCCCAATCCGCCAATCCCCGGCGTCTGGCTGCCGACGGCAGCCACGCCGCCAGTCGGCGTCTACATGCCGCATATGACGCCGTTCAGCCTCGACTCGGCTGACCAGTTCCGGCCGGACGGCCCGCCGGCGCTCGACAGCGACCGCTGGGCACGCGACTACAACGAGGTGAAGGAAATGGGGTCGAGCGCGAGCACAACGCGCAGCCCGGAGCAGACGCTCGCGGCTCGCTTCTGGGCCGAGGCCCCGGTGCAACAGGCGCACGCCTCGTTCCGCAAGCTCATCCTCGATCATCAGCTGGACGCGATCTCGGCGGCGCGGTTCATGGCAATGATCACCGTGACCTACGCGGACGCGCTGATTGCGTGCTTCGACGCCAAGTACCACTACACGTTCTGGCGGCCGGTCACCGCGATCCGCGCCGGCGGCACCGACGGCAACGACGCCACCGCGGCCGACCCGGCCTGGTCGCCGCTCATCGGGACGCCCAACCACCCGGAGTACCCGAGCGCGCACTCGTGCGTCACGCCGGCAGGCGGCCGGGTCATTGCGAGGTTCCTCGGCACGCCGAAGATCGACTTCACGGTGCCCAGCCTCACGGGCCTCGGCGACCGGCACTTCGACGACGTCAAGGACCTGGAGTACGAGGTGACCAACGCCCGAATCTGGGGCGGCATTCACTACCGCTTCTCGGTCGACGTCGGTGTCGACATCGCAGAGCGCGTGGCGGACCAGGTGCTGGCACACCATTTCCACCGGAGAGGCCGCTGACGAATCGTTGCGCTCGTACCATCCAAATCGATGGCGCGAGCGCAACGACATCCTCTACCCGGCGGCGGGCCTGAGGCGACCGAGCGCGCGCTCGCGCGAGCCGCCGACGCGCGTGCGGTGGTGCTCGTCGAGGGTTACAGCGACCAGATCGCTGTCGAGACACTCGCGGCGCGATCCGGTCGCGACCTCGAGACCGAGCGCGTCCGTGTCATCCCCATCGGCGGCGCGCAGGCGATCGCGCGCTTCCTCACGCGCTTCACGGGCGCACAGATGGCGGGGCTCTGCGACGTGGGGGAGGAAGAGGTGTTTCGGCGCGGGCTCGAGCACGCCGGGTACGGCTCCGATCTCTCGCGCGCCGAGATGGAGCGCCTCGGTTTCTTTGTCTGCGTCGTCGACCTGGAGGACGAGTTGATTCGCGCGCTGACACCGTCGGGTGTCGAGGCGGTGCTCGAGGAGCACGGCGACCTCGGACCGTTCCGCACCTTCCAGAAGCAGCCTGCGTGGCGCGGCCGAAGCCTCGCGGCGCAGCTCAGGCGGTTCATGGGCAGCGCCGACCGCCGCAAGCTGCGCTACGCGAAGAACCTCGTCGACGCGCTCGACGTTGCTCAGGTGCCTCGGCCGCTCGCCGGCGTGCTCGCATCGATCCGGTAGATGAAGCTCTCGCGACCGTATGCGTCCGGCCGTGAGCCTGACCGCACTGCTCCGATCTTCTCGACCGAGCGCTGAGAGCGCAGGTTCTCCGGGCCGACGAGGAACACGACGCTCCGCACGAAGCGGAACGCGTGCGCGAGCATGAGGTCCTTGAGCTCGCGGTTGTACCTGCCGCCCCACTTCGACCGGGCGAGGAACGTCCAGCCGATCTCCACCTCGCTGCGTTGCTCGTCATAGCCGTGGTAGCGCGACATGCCGACGATCTCGCCGGTGCTGCGATCGATCACCGCGACAGCGCCGCCTGCTTCGAGTTGCTCGTCGAAGTAGCGACGGAACACGTCTTCCCGGTAACGGCCGGGCTCCGGGTGTTGCTCCCAGATCAGCGGATCTGACGCGGCGCCGTACAGCGCGTCGAAGTCCTCGCGGCGGAGCGGGCGCACCTCGAGCAGCTCGCCGCGGAGGGTTGGCTGGGCGTCGAACCCCTCAAAGGTGTCAGACACTTTCAAAAGTGTCTGACACCTGGGGAAATCCTGCTAGCGAGCAGCGACGGTGGGCGCGCCGTAGCGGTAGCCGCCCTGCTGCTTCGTCGTCAGGCCGAGGAAGATCGCGGCCAGACCCACGACGAGATGCGGGCCCCACACGTTCGCGGAGTCGTCCGCGAAGCCGAAGAGCCACGGCGAGGCCGCCAGGACGATGCCGGCCGCGATGTCGATCAGGTTGTGGACGGCCATCGGTGCGACCTTCCAGACGCCGAGCTCGTAGTTCGTGAACAGGCTGTAGACGATCAGTCCGATGCCGAGCACGATCGGCACCACGGTGGCGGCGGTGTGCTCGGAGAACTGGAAGATCCACGGCGCTGCGATCAGCGCGACACCGACGATGTAGTCGAGCGGCGCGTGGAACTTGGTCGGGATGAAGCGCATGTGAAGCTCCTTCGTGGCGATCACTGAATGGACGCGCTTCATTCGCACGAGCGTTCGCTCCGGTTCGGCACACGTACGATCGCCGAATGAGCGACGTCCTGATCTTCGCGGACACCGCACGTTCACCCGAGTTGCGGCACGAGGTTCCGCTGGCCGCGCCCGACTCGATGATCTACATCGAGCGCGACGGGACGCGCCGCGTCTATGCGTCGTCACTCGAGCTGCCGCGCCTCGAGCCGCTCGACGGGCTCGAGCCGATCGCGTTCGAGGAGATCGGGCTGGACGAGCTCGTGGCGGCCGGGCTCGACTGGCATGCGATTGACCGCGAGCTCGTCCTGAGGGCGTGCCGCCACTCCGGCGCCGAGACGCTGGTCGTCCCGCGCTCCTTCCCGCTCGAGGCTGCCGACCACCTGCGCGCGAACGGCATCCAGATCAACGCGCAGGGCTCCTTCTTCGACGAGCGCCGGCGACGGAAGACGACAGCCGAGCTGACCGGGATCAAGCGTGCTCTTCGTGCGTCGGAACTGGCGCTCGACCGCGCACGCACGCTGCTGCGTGAGCAGCGCGACGTCACGTGCGAGGACCTGCGGGCGGAGATCACGCGCACCTACACCGAGGCGGGGATGACGATCCCCGATCTCGTGATCGTGTCGCACGGCTCGCAGACCGCGATCGGCCACGAGCCGGGTTACGGCCGCATCGAGGCCGGTGAGCCGGTCCTCATCGACCTTTTCCCCCAGGATCCGGAGTCCGGGTGCTACTGCGACATGGCGCGAACGTTCTGCGTCGGCGAGCCGGCCGAACAGTTGCGCACGTACCACGGTCTCTGTCTCGAGGTCTTCGAGCGCGTCTACCCGGCTATCCGTCCGGGCGTGACCGGCAGGGAGATCTACGACCTGGCGTGCGACGTGTTCGAGCGCGACGGCTATCCAACGCAGCGCACGAAGGGCGAGGGCGAGGTGCTGGACGAGGGCTTCTACCACTCGCTGGGCCACGGCGTCGGGCTCGAGGTGCACGAGCCGCCCTCGCTCGGCCGCGCGGGCGAAGAGCTCGTCTCCGGTGACGTGGTCGCGGTCGAGCCCGGTCTCTACACGACGGACTTCGGCGGCTGCATGATCGAGGACCTCGTGGTCGTCACCAACGACGGCTGCGAGCGGCTGACCGAGTACCCGTACGACCTCGCGCCGTAGAGATGGCCAAGCCGTTCCTGCTCGTTCAGCTCACCGACCCGCACATCGGCGCAACGTGGGCCGACGCCGACCCAGTCGCCGGCCTCACCGCCACCGTCGAGGCCATTCGGCAGCTGCCGGACGCGCCGGACGCCGTGCTCGTCTCCGGCGACCTGGCGGACCACGGTGCCGACGACGAGTACGCGATGGTGCGCGAGCTGGTCGCGCGGCTTGGGGTGCCGGTCTACGCACTACCCGGCAACCACGACGACCGCGACACGCTCCGCCGTCACTTCGACGTCGCCGGCGCGGCCGGCACGCCGGTGCAATACGTGGTCGACCTCGGGCCGCTGCGGCTCGTCGTGCTCGACAGCCAGCTGCCGGGCGAGGGCCGCGGCGAGCTCGACGCTGACCGTCTCGCCTGGCTCGACGCCGAGCTGTCGGCCGAGCCCGAGCGGCTGACGATCGTCGCGGTTCACCATCCACCGGTGTCGACCGGCATCGAGGTCTGGGACCGCGTCGGCCTGCCGGCCGCCGAGCGGCGCGCCCTCGCCGACATCGTGCGGCGCCATCCGCACGTGCGCCGCATCGTTGCCGGCCACGTCCACCGAACGCTCGCGGGCGACCTCGGCGGGACCGCGGTGCTCGCGATCCCGAGCACGTACGTGCAGGCCCGCCTCCGGTTCGACACGCAGGAGATCGAGTTGGTCGCCGAGCCGCGGGCGTTCGCGGTGCACGCGATCCGGGACGGCGAGCTTGCATCCCATGTGCAGCCCGTGACCTGAGCGGATTTCTAAGCTGTCGCGATGACTGAACATCGGACAGGCACACAAGAGGAATGGCTCGCTGCGCGGCTCGAGCTGCTCGCCGACGAGAAGGAGCTGACTCGGCGCAGCGACGAGCTTGCGCGACGCCGGCAGGAGCTGCCGTGGGTCCGCGTCGAGAAGGAGTACCGCTTCGAGACCGAGGATGGGAACGCGACGCTCGCGGATCTGTTCCGCGGACGCTCGCAGCTCGTCGTCTACCACTTCATGTTCGGCGAGGACTACACCGCGGGCTGTCCGGCCTGCTCGGCGATCGCGGACGGGTTCGACGGCTCCGTCGTGCACCTTGCGCACCACGACGTCACGCTCTGCGCGGTCTCGCGGGCGCCGATCGACAAGCTGCTCGCGTACAGGCAGCGGATGGGTTGGAGCTTCCCGTGGGCGTCGTCGGGCGGGAGCGACTTCAACTACGACTTCCAGGCAGCCGCGACCGAGGAGCAGCAGCAGTCGGGATTCGTGCACTACAACTTCCGCACGAACGATGTCCGGCCGGTGCTCGAGGCCGGCAAGGAAGGCCCGCTCGCCGAGATCGCGGCCAGCACCGGAACCGACTGGGCGACGTACTCACGCGAGTCGCCGGGAATCAGCGCGTTCGCGCTCGACGACGGCGACGTGTACCACACCTATTCGGCGTACTCCCGCGGCGTCGACGGCCTCTGGTCGATGTACCAGTGGCTCGATCGCGCGCCCAGGGGACGGAACGAGGCCGGCATCTGGTTCCGGCGGCACGACGAGTACGGCTAAGCGGCTCCCACCGGCTCGCGCTCCGGCGCCATCTCCTTCTCGGCTGCCGCACTACGCTCGGCCGAGGCGAGCACCGCCACCGATCCCGCCGCTCCCGCTGCGAGAGCGGCGAGCGCCCAACCGGTGCCCCACCGCGCCCGCCCGAGCGCGCCGTCGATCGACCACTTGCCCGGGCCGTTCTCGGTCAGGCTGAAGACGCCCGCGAGGAGCACGAGGTTGTACTCGTAGCCTCCTGCCGTCGTCCAGATGCCTTTCTCCCAATGGACGGTCTTGATCGCGGTGATCATCGAGCCGGAGATCGCCGCCGCGCCGGCCGGCGTGGCCGCGCCGAGAGCAAAGGCGAGCCCGCCGCCCGCCTCGGCGGCGCCCGCGGCGAGCGCATGTCGCTTGCCCGGCTTCAGCCCGACCTGCTCGAAGAACTGTCCGGTCCCCTCCGGCCCGCCTCCTCCGAACCAGCCGAAGAGCTTCTGCGTGCCGTGGCCGACGAAGAGCAGTCCGATCGTGATGCGTGCCAGGAAGCGAAACAGTCCCATACGGGTTCCTTCTCCGAACCGCTCTCACCGGAAACGACCGCAGGCGTAGGCTCGGCGCTCATCGTCCGTAGCGAGCGGGGAGGTCACCATGATCATCGACTGCGCGCACTACCGCGACGGCCGCCGCCAGCACGAAGGCCCGCTTCAACTGGAGGAGGCAGCCGCGCGATGCCGCGAGGGCGGCTTCGTCTGGCTCGGGCTCTTCGAGCCCGCGCCCGAGGAGCTCGCGGAGGTTCGCCAGAGCTTCGGCCTGCACGAGCTGGCGGTCGAGGACGCCCAGTCGTTCCACCTGCGGCCGAAGTTCGAGCAGTTCGAGCAGGACGTCCGCTTCGTGATCCTGCGCACCGCGCGCTACGACGACGCCCGCGAGGAGGTCGACTTCGGCGAGATCGGCATCTTCCTCGGCTCCGGCTTCGTGATCACGGTCCGGCAGGGAGTCGCGAGCGAGCTGCACGGCGCCAGGCTGCGGCTCGAGCAGCACCCCGAGCTGCTGCAGGCCGGCCCCGCGTCGGTGCTGTGGGCGATCCTCGACAAGGTGGTCGACGACTACGCGCCGGTCGTCGAGGGACTGGAACGCGACATCGAGGACGTCGAAGCGACAGTCTTCTCCGGCACCGCCGCGCCGACCGAGCGCATCTACCTCCTTCGGCGGGAGGCGAGCGACTTCTACCGTGCCGTGCATCCGTTGCTGGCGCCGCTCGAGACCCTCGTGCGCGGGTCGTTCGTCGCGATCGACGGCGCGCTCGCCCCGTACGTGCGCGACGTGCACGACCACGTGCGATTGGTCGACGAGGAGGTCGCCGCCCAACGCGATCTGCTGACGACGGTGCTCGAAGCGAACATGGCCGTCATCTCGACGCAGCAGACGGAGGCGAGCGTCCGCCAGAACGAGAGCGTTCGGCAGCTGACGCTGATCGCGACCGTGTTTCTGCCGCTGACGTTCCTGACCGGCTTCTTCGGCCAGAACTTCACCTGGATGGAGGCGCACATCGACTCGTTCGCGGGCTTCCTGCTCCTCGGGCTGGGCGGCCAGCTGCTCGCGCTGGTCATTCTCTTCCTTTGGCTGCGCCGCGGCGGGCACGTGCGCCCGTCGAACTAGGTAGACCGACCTGGCGACGCACCTCACCTTCCTGCAGGTTGGCTGCGCGGCAACGACTCCTTCGGCCGCAGACGTCAGCGTTCCGTCCCCGCCCTGACCCCACCTAGAGTGCGCGGCTGTGGCCGTCGCGCTGCAGATCCTCGCGAGCGGATTCGCGGCTGGAGCCGTGTACGGCCTCGTTGCCGTCGGTCACTCTCTCGTCTTCCGGCTGACGGGCGTCGTCCACTTCGCGTTCGGCGAGTTAATTGCACTCGGCGTCTTCGTGACGTTGCTCGTCGCGGCTGGCTCGGGTCCTGTTTCGCAGACGAGCGTCGGCGGCGTGCGGTTCCTGCTGGCGCTCCTGGTCGGGCTCGTTGCGACCGCCGTGGCGAGTGCCGGCCTGTATTTCCTGGCGATCGAGCCGTACCGCGCGCGTGGCTCCGTCATCGGCTGGGTCGGCGCGTCGCTCGCGGTCGCCTTTGCAGTGCGCACCGTGCTGGTCGTGTTCTTCGACCGGCCGGCGTATGTCTTTCCAGATCCGCTGCCGTTTCGACACATCGGCCACGACGGCTTTTGGAGCGTCGGCGGCGCGACGATTCAGGCACGCTCGCTGTTCGTCGCAGCGGCGGCGTTGCTGCTCGCCGCGGCGGGCGGACGGCTTCTCCAGCGCACGCGGTTCGGCCGCGCGCTCGAGGCGATCGCGCAGGATTTCGACGCGGCGCTGTTCGTCGGGCTGCCGGTCAAGCGTCTGGTCGGCATCGCCTTCGCGCTCGCCGGCGTCTGGGCGAGCCTCGCCGCCGTGCTGGCGGCGCCGTCCGGAGCCTTCGACCCGGATGCAGCCGCGCGCTACGGCCTGTACGGACTGCTGGCGGCGGTCGTCGTCTGGTTCGACGAGCGTCGCGCGCTCGTTGCCGGGCTCGTCCTCGGGCTTCTGCAGGCGACGATCTCGTCGGCCCACTGGGCCGGCGGCCCGGCGTACCGCGACGTGATCCCGCTCGCCGTCGGCCTGGCGTTCCTCGCGTGGCGGACGCGCGCACCGGTGGAGGCGGTGGAATGAGCGTCGCGGTCTTCGCCGACGCCGCACGCGAGGTTCGGGCGGGGTGGCGGCCCAGGTCGACGCTCTCGGTCGCGGTGTTCGGCGTCGCGGCTCTCGCCCCGCTCGTCACCGGCGACGCACGCACTGCGGATCTCGCCTCAGGCCTCTACCTGGCATGCGCGGCAGTGGCACTTGCCATGGTCGTCGGGGTCGCCGGGCTGCCGCTGCTGAGCCAGGGCGGGTTCGTGGCGATCGGCGCCGTCGTCGGCGCGCACGTCCTCGAGCACGGCGTGCCGACGCCGCTGGCAGCCGTCGCCGCCGCGGCGGTCGGTGGGCCTGTGGGAGCTGCGACGGGCTTCGCGTTCGCGCGGCTGCCGCGAGCGGGGTTCGCGGCGGGCACCTGGATCCTCACCTGGCTGATCGCGATCGCGGTCGGCTCGATCGATTGGCTCCTCGGCGGGTCGGACGGGATCGTGATCACGGGAGGTCCATCTCCCGCCGGGCACTACGAGGTCGCGCTCGCGCTGACGGCGCTCGCGGCGCTCTGCTTCGCGGCGCTCGCACGGAGCAGCTTCGGGCTGCAACTCGCCGCGGCCCGGGAGCGTGAGCAGGCGGCGGCCGCGCTCGGCGTGCCGGTCGTGCGCCTGCGGACGACTGCGCTCGCGGCGGCCGGCGCGGTTGCGGCCCTCACCGGGGCGCTGACGGTGGAGCTGGCGGGCGTCGCGGATGCGAGCTCGTTCGGCCCGTACCTCTCGTTCAAGCTCTTCGTCGTCGTGCTGATCGGAGGCGGTCTGGCGTCACTCGGCGCCCCCGCGGGCGTGATCGTGCTGGCGGTGCTCTCGCTGCTGGCGGATGCCGTCGGGGCGCTCGAGCACGTCGCGGCATCCCGTGCGCACACACTGCTGGCGTCGATCATGCTGCTCGGCGTCGTCTCGATCGGGTGGGAAGGGCTCGTGCGGCCGGCGCGCCCACGCCGCGCGGGCGGTGGCGTCGCCCCGCCGAGGACGGCGCCGCGGGGGCTCGCCGCGGACGGGCTCACCAAGCGCTACGGCGAGCTGGTCGCTGCTGCCGAGGTCTCGCTGCGGGCCGAGCCGGGCACGATCACGGCGCTCGTGGGGCCGAACGGCTCGGGCAAGACCACCGTCCTCCGGATGCTCAGCGGCGCGATCGAGCCGGACGAGGGGAGCCTCGCTGCGCCCGATTCCGTCCGCACGCTGCAGGCAACGGCCGTCTTCCCGTCGCTCTCCGTTCACGAGCATCTGCTCGTCGGATCGGCGGGGCGTCGCCGGCGAGGCGGTTTCGTGCGGACGTTGCTCGGCACTCCGCAGGCTCGCGCGGAGGATGCCGGCTTCGTCGCCGAAGCAGAGGCGATCGCGACCCGGTTCGGGCTCCCGGGCGACGAGGCCGCGGGTCAGCTCGCGGCGGGCGATCGGCGGGTGCTCATGCTCGCCACGGCGTACGCGACCGGGGCGCCGGTCCTGCTCGTCGACGAGCCCACGGCCGGTGCGTCGGTCGCGGAGATCGCCCGCATCGCCCGGCTGCTGCGCGGGCTCCGCGCGGAAGGCCTCACGCTGGTCGTGGTGGAGCACAACATGCAGGTCGTGCGCGACGTCGCGGATCACGTCGTGCTCATGGATGCGGGGCGCATCGTGCGCAGCGGCGCTCCCGAGATCGTGCTCTCATGAGGATCGCGCTCGCGGCGCTGCTGCTGGCGCTCGTGCCGGCCGGCTGTGGCGGCGGCAGCAAGCAACCGCGCGGCTCGCTCGTGGTCGTCGTGAACGCACCGTTCAGCAAGACGCCGTACCTCGGCCAGGCGATCGAGGACGGTGCGAGGCTGGCGGCTAGTCAGCTCAACGCGACGGGCGTCCGCGTTGGCGGCCGGCTCTACGGCCTACGGATCGAGACGCTCGACAGCGCCCTCTCGCCGGCTCGGGCGGTGGCGAACGTCCGCGCCGCCGTCGATCGCCACGCCGTCGCCGTCGTCGACGAAGGCACCGGCGTCGACGCGTCCTGGCGCGCCGCACGCGACACGCCGATCGGCATCGTCTTCCAGGGCGGCGACGGCCTTGTCGATCCGCTGAAGCGCTCGAACGTGTTCCGGGTCGCTCCGACCGATCACGGGGTCGCCTTCAGGCTTGCCGAGTACCTCGTGCCGCAGCACCTGAAGGTCGCCATCGTCCACGACGACTCCGGCTACGGCGCCGCAGGCGCGGCCGAGCTGCGGCGCGCGTTCTCGCAGAACCGCTCATCCGTCGCGATCGATGAGACCGTGCCTGCGGACGCGCTCGACCTCGGCCCCCAACTGCTGCGCGCGCGGCGTGCGCACGCGACCGCGGTGCTGATCTGGGGCCGGCCGCCGACGATCGCGGCGGCAATCGCTGCCGCGCGCTCCTCCGGCTGGAACGTGCCGTTCTTCGCGCCGCCGGCCGGTGCGGACCCGTTCGTCCGCCAGCAGCTCGCCGATCACCCCGGCTGGGTTGACGGGTTGACGTTCGCGAGCGGGAGACTCACGGCGGAAGTGGGCACGGGGCCGTTCCAGGCGTTCGAGCAGAGACTCGAATCCGCCTTCGGCGTCGAGCGCGTCGGCGTCAGCACGCGTTCCCGACAGGAGGTGATCGAGCCGCCGGAGACCGCGATGTACGCCTACGACTTCGTCAACCTCGTCGGCGCCGCACTGCAGAAGGCGGACTCGACCGAGCCGGCACGGATCACCGCGGCGCTCGAGCAGGTCTCGGTGGAAGGTGCGAACGGCGACTCGCGTGGGTTCAACGAGCACAGCCACGAGGGCGTCGTCGACGACGACGTCTACTTCGCGCGCTTCCACGACGTGACGTTCGCGCCCGTGAAAGACGATCCGCTATCTTCGACCCTCCCGACCCTCCCGCAAACGCGCTGAAGGAGCCCTCTTGAGGTATCTCACTGCGATCCCGCTGACCGTGGCCGTGCTCGCGCTGACCGCGTGCGAGGACGAGGACAAGGAGGGCCTGAAGAAGGCCTGCGGCGTCGCGCCGGCGGCCCTGAAGACCACGCCGAAGCTCCCGGGTGCGTTTCCGACGGCGAAGGGCGTGGTCTACACGTCCGTCTCCAAGGACGGCCCCGCCACGATCGCCTCCGGCTACCTGAACGACACGATCGGTCCCGCGCACGACGCGTACGTCACCGCGGTTTCCGGCGCGGCGGGCTACAGCGTGACGAAGGAGGAGCAGGATGCCGCCGACGCCGAGGTCAACTTCTCGGGAGGCGGCAACAGCGGTCAGGTGAAACTGCTCCAGACGTGCAAGTCGCGCACGAACGTCACGATCACCATCCGGCCCGCCTGATCGTCCTCGCTGCGGCGGTGGCGATGCTCGCCGCCGCGCCGTCCGCGAAGGCCGCATCGCCGCGGTTCTGGGCGTTGCCGTCGCCGCTCGCGCCGCTCTCGAGCTCGCCGCCGCTCGGCTCCGGCGCGCTCGCGTCGGGCGAAGGCCATCCACATCGCGTGTTCGCTGCGACGCGCGTGCACATCGCCGTCGACTCGGCGGGCACGCCGTTCGCCGTTCGCGCCGTGCAGCGCCTCGACGTGCGGCGCATCGGCGACTACTCGTTCCAGATCGGCGCGCCGGCCCTCGACGTGCGGGCGGCAGCCGGCTCCGAGGCGACGCCCGGGCTCCGGAGCGGCACGTACCTCTGGCAGGGCTTCAACCCCGGCCGGCGGACGCTCGCTGCGCAGGTCGAGCTCGAGCCGGCCGCCGCCGCCGAGTCGCTGCCGCTCCGCCTCGACGTCACGGGTGACCGCGTGATCCTCCGCAACATCACGGCGCTGACCGTGCCGACGTTCGGTGCGGACGCACGCGTGCTGCCCCTGCTGGCCTATCTGGCCAGCCTCCGCCGGGCGGTGACCGCCGGACAGCTTCCGAGCGGCGGCGGCGCGGTCGTCACGTCCGCGCTCCAGCCCGTCCGCGTGCGCATCGATGTGCCCTTGCTCGTCACGGGCACGATCGGCACGCGGCGCATCAGGCTCGTGCTCGACGGATCCGCCTCGTTCCCGCGCGGGCCTGTGCGCCTCCAGGTCACGCCCCAGCCGCCGCTCGCGCTCCTGACGCAGCGACCGGGTGAGACCGGGCGCACTCTTCTGCTCCGCGCGACGCGCGCCACGCTGACGCTCGCCCGCCTGCACCAGTACCAGGCGTATCTCGGCAACCCGGATCCGGGCGGGATCAGCCGGACGACGTACGTCTACGTCAGCGGGCGACGAGCCGCCGCCCCGCCGACCGCGAGCACACAGTCGTCGCATCGCGGCTGGTTCGCGACCGTGCTGATCGTGATCGGCTCGCTCGGCGTGCTCGTGATTGCCGCAGTTGCGTGGGCGCGGTCCTGAGCCTCATGGCGTACCGTCTTGGGATGGAACTCACGAGGAACCACATCGACACCACGCCGGGCCCGAGTGACTGGTTCACCGGCTCTGTCTTCATCGACGCCGTCGCTGCCCCGTCCGGCCGGTCGCGCGTCAGCGTCAGCAACGTCCACTTCGCACCCGGCGCCCGCACGCACTGGCACACGCATCCCAACGGCCAGACCATTTACGTGCTCGAAGGCATCGGGCTCGCCCAGCGGCGCGGCGGCCCCGTGGAGGTGATCCGGCCCGGCGATCGCGTGTTCTTCGAGCCGGGCGAGGAGCACTGGCACGGTGCTTCGCTGAACCGCTTCATGACGCACCTCGCTATGCTCGACGTCGACGACGAGGGACACCCCGCCACGTGGGGCGACGAGGTTACTGACGCGGAGTACGCGGCGGCGCTGGACGCGTAAATGGCGCGGGCGATCGGCCTCAACCACGTCGCGCTCGACGTCGGCAGCGTCGACGAGGCGCTGGAGTTCTGGCGCGCCCTCTTCCCGGAACTGAAGCTGCGCGGGCAGTCACCGCGGATGGCGTTCATCGACCTGGGCGACCAGTTCATCGCGCTCTTCGAGCACGACGTGGAGCCGCGCAGCGAGCACCGCCACTTCGGGCTCGTGGTCGACGAAGTCGCGGCCGTGGTCGAGGCCGCGCGCAGCGCCGGCGCGACGATCCGCGGCAACAACGTCGGCGATCCGTGGGGCAACCGCTTCGACGTCGTTGCCTACAGCGACGTGCAGTTCACCAAGGCCGAGCCGGTGCTGCGCGCGCAGAACGCCACGGACCTCCAGAAAAGCGAGTCGGCGCTGGCGGAATTGCGCGAGCAGGGGATCGAGCTATAGCCCGAAAGGTGTCTGACACCTCGAGAAAGTGTCAGACACCCTTTAGCGATGCAGCCCGTGCCCGTCGTGCGTCTCGACGGCGAGGACGTTGTAGTTCTTGTCGAGGATGACGGTGACGTGCGAGCCGTCAGCCTTTGTGACGTGCACCTCGTACGCGGCGGCGGCGTTGGAGCTGTCGTTCTCGGTCGTCGCGCGGTCGGCGGTGCCGCCGACCTTCGCGACCGCGGCGGCCTTCGCCTTTGCGGCGACGTCGCCTGTCAGCTCGGACTCGCCGTTGCCGCCGCGGCCGTCGAGCGC
>JBKPRG010000096.1:0-11623 GCA_046765815.1 Actinomycetota bacterium | reverse complement strand
GGTCAACGCGGTCGCGCCCGGGTTTCTCGAGTCCGCGGGCGCAGGCCTCGAGGACAACGCTCTCCGCGCGGCACAGCGCGTGCGGACGCCGCTCGGACGCTTCGGGCGCAAGGAGGAGATCGCCGCAACCGTCGAGTTCCTGGCGTCGGACGACGCGGGGTTCTTCGTCGGAGCGACGGTGAACGTCAACGGCGGTCTCGTGACCGCTTGAGGAGGAGCTAGTGAACGGACGCGAGGTCGTGATCGTCGAAGCGGTCCGCACGCCGGTCGGGCGCGGTCATGCTGAGAAGGGCTGGTACCGCGACGTGCATCCGAACGAGCTGCTCGGTCGTACGTGGGCCGCAGCGATCGAGCGCGCCGGCATCGATGCCTCGGTCGTCGAGGACGTGATCAGCGGCTGCGTCCAGCAGTACGGCGAGCAGTCCTACAACATCGGGCGGAACGCGTGGCTGCAGGCCGGGCTGCCGATCGAGACTCCCGCGACGACGATCGACCGGCAGTGCGGGTCGGCGCAGCAGGCGGTCAACTTCGCCGCGGCGCTGATCGCGAGCGGCGTCCACGACGTCGTCCTCGCCGGCGGCGTCGAGCACATGGGGCACATTCCGCTGTCGGTCAACGCCAAGCTGCACCAGGAGCTGGGGACGCCGTTCCCCCCGGAGCTGCGCAGCCGCCATCCCGTCGTCAACCAGGGGTTGAGCGCCGAGCTGATCGCCGAGCGTTGGCGGATCACGCGCGAGGAGTGCGACGCGATCGCGCTGCGCTCCCAGCAGCGCGCGGCGCGCGCGACCGAAGAGGGCCGCTTCGTGCGCGAGATCCTGCCGTACCGGGTGAACGGGGCGACGCTGACGGCCGACCAGGGCGTGCGGCCCGAGACGACGCTCGAGGCGCTCGCAGCGCTGAAGCCCGCGTTCAAGGAGGACGGCATCGTCACCGCCGGCAACTCGTCGCAAGTCTCCGACGGCGCCTCGGCATTGCTGCTGATGTCCCGCGACAAGGCCGTCGAGCTGGGCGCGAAGCCGCGGGCGCGGATCGTCGACCAGACGACGGTCGGCGTCGATCCCGTGCTGATGCTGACGGGGCCGATCCCGGCGACGCGGAAGATCCTCGAGCGGAACGGGATCACGCTCGACGACATCGACCTCGTCGAGGTGAACGAGGCGTTCGCGGCGGTGATCGCAGCGTGGGAGCGGGAGCTCGAGCCGGACGTCGAGAAGGTGAACGTCAACGGCGGCGCGATCGCAATCGGCCATCCTCTCGGCTCGACCGGTGGGCGGCTGATCACCACGCTGCTGCACGAGCTCGAGCGCCGCGACGGCGAACGCGGCCTCGTCACCATGTGCTGCGGCGGCGGCCTCGGAACCGCGACGCTCATCGAGCGAATGTGATCGTCGGCCGCGCGGTCCAGGTCGTCGCGTACCCGCGCGGCGAGCTGCGCGGCGACGATTTCGCCGTCGTCGAGACGGAGGTTCCGGCGCCGCGGGACGGCGAGGTGCTCGTGCGGAACGAATGGACCTCGATCGACGCGGCGCTGCGCTTGCGGCTGCGAGAGCGTGCACCGGCCGGCTACTTCGCCGCCTTCCCGCTCCGGACGGCGATGGACGGGATCGCGACCGTCGGCGTCGTCGTCGAGTCGCGCGCGGACGGCTTCACCCCCGGTGACTGGGTCGCCCACGCCGCCGGCTGGCGTGAGTACGCGATCGTGGAGGCGGGCCGGGAGGCGCTCGGCGGTGTCGGCACGCTGCGCCGCATCGATGTCGACGCGGCGCCGCCGCAGGCGTACCTCGGTGTGCTCGGCGGCTCGGGCTTGACTGCGTACGTCGGGCTCGTGCACGTCGCGGAGCTGCGCGACGGTGACATCGTCTGGGTGTCGGCGGCCGCGGGCTCCGTCGGCCTGATCGTCGCGCAGCTGGCGAAGCTCCGTGGCCACCAGGTGATCGGCAGTGCCGGTTCCGCCGAGAAGATCGCGTACCTCCGTGAGGAGCTCGGCCTGGACGCCGTGTTCGACTACAAGGATGGTCCGCTGCCGGATCTGCTCGAGACCGCCGCCCCGGACGGGATCGACGTCTACTTCGACAACGTCGGCGGCGACCATCTCGCAACGGCCCTCGCGGCGCTTCGCGCCTGGGGACGCGTCGCGCTGTGCGGAGCGATCTCGGAGTACGGCGCGACGGCGCCGGTGCCCGGGCCGGACAACCTGTTCCTCGCCGTGGCCAAGAACCTCACGCTGCGGGGGTTCCGGGGCAGCAGTTACGTCCATCTCCGCTCCGAGATGGAAGACGCGATCGCTCCACTGCTGCGCGACGGGCGCCTGCGCTACCCGGAGACCGTCGTCGACGGCCTCGAACACGCCCCCGAAGCGCTTGCGCGCCTGCTGCGCGGCGAGACGTTCGGCAAGACCGTCGTCAGGATCTGACGTGGACGTCCAGAGCGACGGCGCGACGCTGTACTGGGAGGAGGAGGGGTCGGGGGAGCCCGTGCTGCTCGTGATGGGGCTCGGAATGCCGGCAACGGGATGGTGGCGAACCGTCCCTGTCCTCGCGAAGCGTTTCCGCGTGCTTGCCTTCGACAACCGCGGCTCCGGCCGAAGCGGGCGGCCAAAGGGGCCGTACTCGCTCGCACAGCTCACCGCCGACGCGCTCGCCGTCCTCGACGCGGCCGGCGAGGAGAGCGCACACGTCTACGGCATCTCCCTGGGCGGCATGGTGGCACAGGAGCTGGCCCTGCTGGCGCCGGAACGCGTGCGGTCGCTCGTGCTCGGCGCGACCACGGCCGGAGGCCGCGAGCACGAGCGGCCTGATGACGAGACCGTCGATTTCCTGCGCCGCCGCGGATCGATGCCGGTGGAGGAGGGCGTGTGGGCGTCGATCCCCTACATGTACGGACCGGCGACGCTCGAGCGCGCCGCGGAGCGAATCGCCGAGGACGTGGAGCAGCGCCTCCGGTTCCCGCCCGACCGCGCGGGCTACCAGGCGCAGCTCGCGGCGGCGTCGGCGCACGACACGGCGTCGCGTCTCGGCGCGATCGCGACCCGGTCGCTCGTCTTGCATGGATCGGCTGACCGGATCGTTCCGGTCGCGAACGGTCGGCGGCTGGCGGAGTGGCTCCCTAGGGCGCGATTCCACGAGCTCGCCGGCGCCGGCCACCTGTACCTCACTGACGCCCCGGAGGCGGGCGAGATCGTCGTGCGGTACTTTCGAGGAAGTTAGGCGTAGCGTTCGCGTAGCTCGCGCTTCAGCACCTTGCCGCTCGGGGTCCGCGGCAGCTCGTCGACGAACCGGACGATGCGGGGGAGCTTGTAGCCGGCGAGCCGCTCGCGCGCGTACGCGGTCAGCTCGTCGGCGGCGAGCGCCGCACCCGGGCGCGGGATCACGAGGGCCATCACGGTCTCGCCCCACCGCTCGTCCGGTACGCCGATCACGGCGACCTCCGCGATGTCCGGGTGCTGCGCGAGCGCCTCCTCGACCTCGACCGGATACACGTTCTCGCCGCCCGAGACGATCATGTCCTTGATCCGGTCGGTCAGGAACAGGTAGCCCTCCGTGTCGAGGTAGCCGCCGTCGCCGGTCCGAAGCCAGCCGTCGACGAGCGCGGCTGCGGTCTCTTCCGGCCGGTTGAAGTAGCCCGCCATGACGTTCGGGGCCCGCACCCAGACCTCGCCGACCTCGTGTGGCTGCACGTCGACACCGGAGTCGGGGTCGACGACGCGCACGTCGACCCACGGCAGCGGCTTGCCCGCCGAGCGCAGCAGGTACGCGCGCGGCCCGTCCGGATCGTGATCCTGCGGCCCCAGATGGACGACGCCGCCGGTCGACTCCGTCAGGCCGTAGACGCCGAAGAAGGAGCAGCGGAACGTGCGGAGTGCCGCCTTCAGCACGGGGGTGGTGATCGGCGAGGCGCCGTACGCGATCGACCGAAGCGAGGAGTAGTCGCGACCCACGGCTCCCGGGACGTCGGTCAGGAGCTTCAGCATCGTCGGCACGAACACTGCGTTCGTGACGCGGTGGCGCTCGAGCGTGTCGAGCACGCCGACAGGGACGAATTCGCTGACGAGGATCGTCGTCGCGCCGTTCCAGAGCCCGAGGAACGCCCAGCCGATACCGCCGATGTGGAACATCGGCAGCGGCGTGAGGCTGACCGAACTCGCGTCGAAGTACCAGTGTGGCGAGGTCTCGGCGGCCGCGGCGAGGTTCCGCTGCGTCGTTAGCACGCCCTTCGGGACGCCGGTCGTCCCCGAGGTGTACATCTGGACGATCACGTCGTGTGTCTCACCACGCCGCCCTGGATCGACGGGCTCGTGTGCTGCGAGGATGTCCTCGTACTCGGCTCCCACGGTGACCACGTGCGCTCCTCTCGATTGAGCGAGCTCCGCCGCGACGTCGAGGTACGGCGGCGCAGCGACGAGAACCGGCGCGCCGGCGTCGTTCACGAGGGCGGCCAGCTCGGGCGGCGCCAGCCGCCAGTTGAGGGGCACGAGAACGGCTCCGACCTTGGCGGCGGCGAACAGGAGCTCGATCACCTCCGGAGCGGTGCGACCGAGGTAGGCGACGCGCGAACCTTCTCTCGCGCCGAGTGCGAGCAACGCATTCGCAAGGCGGTTCGAGCGGTCGTCGAGCCCGGCGTATGTGAGCGCCGCCTCGTCGTGGCGGACGGCGATATGGTCGCCGCGCTCCTGCGCGTGCTCGCGGACGACGTCGGCGACCCGGAGCTCGTCGCCGGCCCTCATGCGTGCGATTCCAGGAAGGAGGCGATGGTCTCGTCGGCCGACGGCTCCTCGGTGGTGTAGATGTGGCCGGTCTCGGCGAGCAGGTGCAGCTCGGCCTCCGGAATCGCGTTCGCCAGCAGCTCCGCGTTCGCCACCGGGATCACTCGGTCCTCACAGCCGTGCACGACGAGTGTCGGCGAGACGAGGCGTCGCAGCACATGAGACGTGTCGTGCGTCACGCCGGCGAAGAGCTGTGCGCGGTACGCGGCGCGGGCGTAGGGGATCTCGAGCCGCCGCACGATGTCCTCGACGATCCGGTCGAGGTGATAGCGCCGGCAGCGCGTGCCGTAGTTGTAAGGCACGAACGCCCACGCCGCCTCGCGCGCGGGCAAGGTCGGCCGGCGGCGGAGGAACGAGATCACCTCGCGCTCCGGCGGCTGCGCGCGCGTGCCGCCGGGGTGCGTTGCGCCGAGGACGAGCGACCGAACTCGGTCGGGGTGGCGCGAGGCGAGCTGCTGCGCTACCAGGCCGCCGAGCGAGAGACCGTAGACGTGGGCACGCGAAACTCCTGCAGCATCGAGAACGCGGACCGCGTCCGCCGCCATCGCCGCCGTGGTGAACGGCGCCCGCAACGACCCGGAGCGGCCGACGCCGGCGTGGTCGTAGGTCAGCACCCGGAACCGGCGCGCCAGGATCGGGACCGTCCGCCACCACGACGATCCCGGCAGTGCAAGGCCGGCAATCAGCAGCACCGGCTCTCCCTCGCCGACGCTCTCCCAGTGGAGGCTCAACCCGGGCCGAGCCCGTCCTCGATGCCTGCGACCTCGAGCGATGCGTTCCACGCCTCGACGGAGTGTGCGAGGACCAGCAGATCGTGCAGCTGACCGGCGTGGTCGCGCACATGATCTGCGAGCAGCGCCTCGGGGACGAAGCCGAGGGCGCGGAACATGTCGACCCGCGAGTCGTGGTCCGCGCGTACCTCGATCACCATCTTCCTCAAGCCGAGCTCGAGTGCTTCGAGCATCGCGCGGCGCGTCAGTGCCTGGCCGATCCCGCGTCCCCGGCTGTCCGGATCGACGATCACACGCAGCTCGCCGACGTGACGCGACCAGCTTGCGAGCGAGACGACGGCGACGTAGCCGACGACGGTGTCGCCGTCGACCGCGAGCAGACGCGCAGTGCCGGGTCGGAACCACGCCGCCCGCACCGCGGGATCTGCGACGTCCTCCTTGAAGAAGGTGCGATCCTCTTCCGGGATGCGGTCGAGGAACGAGTCGACCGCCGACTCGTCGCCGGCCTCGAGCAGCCGTATCTCCATCAGCGCTCCTTCGGTGGGTCGAGCTCGTCGGAGTGTTCGGCGAGCCATCTGGACAGGGCGGGCAAGGTTCGCTTGAACGCGTTCGAGCCGGCGCCGAACGTGACGTGGCCGCCCGACAGCCGCAGCTCCTCGCGTCGCGACGGGTCGCCGACGAGCTGCATCACCGGCGCCGACACGGCCGCCGGGACGACGTTGTCCCGCTCGGCGAAGGCGTTGAGGACGTTGGCGCGGACGGCGCGGAAGTCGATCTCACGACCACCGAGCTCCCAGCGACCGGTCGTCAACACGTTCCGGCGGATCAGGTCGTCGACGATCTGCCGGGTCGCGGCGCCCGGCATCGGAACGTGGTCGCGCGACCACTGTGCCATCGCCTGGTACGCCTCGACGAACTCGTCGTTCCAGAGGTTCTCGAGCAACGTTGCGTACTGCGCGATCTCCTTCGTCGGCGCCTGCATGTAGAAGCCGGTGTAGAGCGCGTCTGCCGGGACGTTCCCGGTCTCGTCGAGCAGGTCGGGCGTGTCGAGCCGTCCCGCTGCGACTGCTGCGACCATCGCGCCCATCTGCGAGAAGTCGATCGGCGTCGCGAGGAGGACGAGGTTCCGTACCGGGACCGCCGGATACGCGGCGCAGAACAGGATCCCGAAGACGCCGCCGAGGCAGTAGCCCGAGATCGTGAGGTCGTCGGCGCCGCTCGCGTCGAGTGCGGCGTCGATGGCCAGCGGCAGGTACTCGTCGACGTACGTCTCGAAGCTGTTGTCGGCGTCGCGCTCGTCGGGGATGCCCCAGTCCAGCATGAAGACGTCGAATCCCTGTCCGAGGAGGTACTCGACGTGGCTCGACCCAGGCCGGAGGTCGAGGATGTAGCTGCGGCTGACGAGGCTGTGCACGATCACCACCGGCGTCGCATAGCGAATCGGCGTCTCGCTGCGGTAGCGCCAAAGCTCGGCGCGGTCTCGCTGCCACACGACGTCCTTCGGCGTTGCGCCTTCGCGCGTCCGGGTCATCGCCTGCACGTAGCGAAGGCCGTTCCTGGCTCGCAGCAGCGAGCGCTCGACGTCGCGGGCGACGCGGCCGGCGAGGTCCGAGCCAAGCAGCGGCGACACAGGCGGTCAGTCGTTCGCGGTCGGTTTGCGACGGGTACGCCTGGTCGCAGCGTCGCCGTCGGCAAGCTGCTTCGTCAACTTCTCGACTTGGCGTTCCACCCGGCTGAGCTGTTCGCGCAGTTGGCGCACGTCGCTCCCGCTCGGCAGGTTCAGCAACCGGTACCAGCGCTCGGTCGCGGCCGCCGCCAGCTCTTCGAGCGTCGCCTCTGCACGGTTGAGGTGCGGCAGCAGGTCGAAATACGCATCGCTCGTCACGAACCGCTCAACCGGGACGCCGATCGCGCGCTCGAAGCTGCGGACTGCCTCGAGCCACCGCGGGACGCGGTTCTCACTCGAACTCATTTGAACTCAGTTTAACCGCTGTTCGACCACTTCTCAAGGCGTTATGCTATCGATTCTGAACTCGCCTCAGACGTATCCGCATCTCTTCGAGCCGGGAGCGATCGGCGGTGTTGCGATCGCAAACCGGATCGTCCAGACGCCGATGGGGACGGCGCTGATGGACATGGGCCGCGTCACGGAGCGCGAGATCGCCTTCCAGGAGGAGCGTGCCCGGAACGGCGTCGGCCTGATCGTGATCGGCGCCGCGATGGTCCATCCGACCTCGCGCTTCCCCGCGCGAATCCTCGTCGAGGCCTGGGACGAGGACGGCATCGAGGCGCTTCGCCGGCGGTGCGAGGCCGTTCAGCGGCACGGCGCCCGTATCTTCGGCCAGCTCGCCCATCTCGGGCGTGAGTCGCCGGGCGGCCAGACGGACTTCGTGCCGATGGGCCCCTCGCCCGTGCCGCACGAACGCGATCCCGGCGTTCCGCACGAAATGAGCCGGGCCGACATCCGCATGATCGTCGACGCGTTCGGCCGGTCGGCAGCGAACTTTCGCGGCGCCGGCTTCGACGGCATCGAGATCCATGGCGCCCACGGCTATCTCCTCGCGCAGTTCCTCTCGCCGGCAGCGAAACGCCGCATCGACGCCTACGGCGGCGCTCTCGAGAACCGGGTGCGACTCCTGGTGGAGATCGTCGAGGAGATCCGGTCGCGCTGCGGCCGTGACTATCCGCTCGGCGTCCGGCTCACCGGCGACGACTACGTCGACGGAGGGATGACGCTCGAGGACACGCGCCGCGTCGCGGCGCTGCTGCAGGAAACGGCGCCGGTCGACTACGTCTCGCTGACGACGGGTCTACGCAGCTACTACGTCAAGGACACGACGTTCGCCGAAGGCTTCGCGCTCGAGCTGGCCCAGTCGCTGAAGCGGGACCTCGACGTGCCGTTGATCGTCGCCGGGCGGATCAGGCATCCAGAGGCGGCGGAGCGCGCGCTCGCGGAAGAGAAGACGGACTTCGTCGGCATCGCACGCGCGCAGCTCGCCGACCCCGAGTGGGTGACCAAGGCCCGGTCCGGGAGGGCGGATCGGATTCGCCCGTGCATCGGGATCGTGCAGGACTGCCGGCGGAACGACGGGATCGCGTGCACGATCCACGCCCGCACCGGCCGCGAAGCCGAATGGGGGCCGCCGCAGGCCGCCGCTTCCCCGCGGCGGGTCGTCGTCGCAGGAGGCGGCCCGGCCGGTCTCGAGGCGGCAAGGGTCGCGGCGGAAGCGGGGCACACGGTCGTCCTGCACGAGCGCACGGATGCACTGGGCGGACAGCTGCGCGTCGCGGCGGCAGGCCCGACGCGCGCCGAGCTGCTCGACTTCGTGTCGTACCTCGAGCGCGAGCTGCGCCGGCTCGGGATCGAGATCCTGCTTGCGTCGGACGCGACGCCGGAAACGGTGCTCCTGCACGAGCCCGACCTCGTCGTGTGCGCGGCGGGTGCGACGCCGGAGCATCCTGCGTTTCCGGCAGAGAACGGCGCCCGCGTGGTCACGGTGTGGGATCTGCTCGGCGGGAACGTTGCCAACGCTCCTACGAGAGCCGTGGTCGTCGACGACGGAAGCGGTTTCTGGCATTCGATCAGCGCCGTCGAATACCTCGCCGAGCGAGGCGCGAAGGTGGAGCTGCTGACACCGGCACCTGGCGTTGCGTTGTCGATCCCGCACGAGAGCGCGCGCAATGTCGCGCAGCGCCTCGGCGCTCAAGGGGTTCGTGTCCGCGTCCTCGCGCGCGTCGTCGCGGTTGACGGCGAGCGGGTTTTGTTGACCGAGGGCTTCGCCGCCGAGCCGGTGGAGACGGAGGCAGATCTGGTCGTCGTGCGCACTGCCCTGCGCGCGAACGACGAGCTTGCCCGCGCGCTCGACGGCGTCGGCCCCGCCGTCACCACGATCGGAGACGCGTCCGCGCCGCGCCGGCTGAACCACGCCGTCTTCGACGCCAACCTCGCGATTCGTGCGTTCGACGCAGGCCGTCTGCAGACGACGGCGTTCGCGCTGTCCTGACGGTTCAGGCGCCGCCGGAGACGAAGCCGCGGTAGACCCCGAGCAGCGCCTCCTTCTGCGCCTCCGTGAGGCGCGGGTCGGCGCGGATTGCCATCTCGGTGCCGATCGGCACGTTCTCGTCCATCAGCAGGCCCGCCTGTGCGAGCATCATCGCCGGCGTCATCCCGAATGCGTCGGCAAGGGCCTTGAGGACTCGGATCGACGGTGCGTGCTGGCCGCGCTCGAGCTGGCTCAGGTACGCGTCGGAGAGCTCGCTTGCAGTCGCAAGCTGGCGGAGTGAGAGCTTCGCCAGCTTGCGCTGCGACTTGATGAACTGGCCGAACGCCTCGAACTGCTGCTTCCAGGGATCCTCGGCCACGAGCGAATGCTACGAGTCCTGGCTCTGGGTCTTGTCGATCACCGGCGCGGCGGCGGCGACGAGGTTCTCGGCGAATTCGCGCTGTGCCTTCAGCAGCTGCTCGGCGAAGTCGAAGCTCGTCTGGATGAGCTGCTGCGGCGTCGGCAACTCCTCGGCGAAGGGCAGGGACGGCGTCTCGGGCACAGCTTTCTCGACGGCATGTGCCCACGCCTGGACGGCCTCGACGACCGCCTGCTGGGACTGGCGGATGGCGCTCAGCGTGTGCTCCTGCGCCTGCTGTGCGAATTCGGTGGCGTGGCTTGACATGGAAGGCTCCTTTCGTGGTGGGAATGTGCTTGCGTACTATATCAAGCATACGCGAACCATGCAAGGCAGATCGCTGGTGGAAGCTGCGAAGCTCGATCGGGGTTACATCGCCCCGATCGCCGCCATCAGGAGCGGGAACGCCTTGTCGAGCTCTCGTGCCCAGTAGGGCCACGTGTGGGTGCCGGGACCGTAGAGGTCGGTCGTGAGCTCGAGCCCGAGGGCTGTGGCCCGCCTGATGAACTCTTGGTTTTGGAGCAGCAGGGCGGCCTCGAGTTGCACGAGGAGCCCGGATGGATCGGTTCCCGGGGGATCGAGCGGGCCGACGTGCCCGTTACCACTGGAAACGAACAGCTTTGTGCCGCGCAGGTTCGCGACGAGGTCTGCCGGGTTGTGGGCTGCCCACACGTCCCGCTGCGCGACGGGGTCGCCGAAGAGCGAGAGCGGGTCGTACCCGAGCGGCGCGAGAAACGCTTGCAGCACCCAGGTCGCATACAGGCCGGGGAAGAGCGGTGCGACGGTGGGATGGAGGGTGTTGAGCACCCCGCTGAACGAGGCGGCGGCTCGGAAGAAGCCGGGATGGCGACCTGCGTACGACATCACCCCGAAGCCTCCCATCGAGAGACCGGCGACAGCGCGCTGATCGGAGGCGTTGAGTCCTCGCTCGAGGATCTGTGAGAGCTCGGCGAGATGGAATGTCTCCCAGCCCGGCTTGTTGCCGACGCCGTGATCCCACCAGTCGGTGTAGAAGCCGAGGCTTCCGGCGTCCGGCATGACGACGAGCACGTCGCGCTCGCGCGCGAGGTCTGCGATGCGGCTGTTCTCGGTCCAGTCGACATAGCGGCCGAGGCCGCCATGCAGGAGATACAGGACTGGCCACGCGCCTTCGGAATGCGACGCAAACCGATGCGGGAGAAGGATGCGGGCGGACGCGGTGTGGCCGAGCGCCGTCGAGTCGATCGTGATGTCCACAGTGCGTGGGTCGAGCACGGTTTGGGCGACCACGGTGGCGCCGTTGTCTGCCTGAACCCCGATCAGGGCCGGCTTTCGCCCATCGGACCCGCGCGCGAGGGCCGCGCCCGGCGACACGGCGGCGGCGACGCCAGTTGCCGACGCTACCTCGAGGAACCGGCGACGGTCGATTCTCGTCATGGTCGAACCTCCCTTGGTTCGAAGTAAGCCCGCGGCCGTGTGCATTCGCGTTCCCGCGGTGGCGGCCGATCATAACTCGAAATCACTTCAGGTCAATCGCATGATCGGACAAGTTTCCCTGCCGATACTAGGATTTGGGGTCACCGGGTCTACCTGACCTGAACTTGCTTGCATACGCTTGCGTGGTGCCCGCTCGGGCAGGCCGCGCTCAGTGCCCGGCCAAGGCGGCGACGACTGGGGCGAGCGTGTCGGCTGAGCCGGCGCCGACGACGAAGTAGGAGAAGCCGATCTCCTCCCGTCGCCGCTGGATCTC
>JBKPRG010000095.1:0-7332 GCA_046765815.1 Actinomycetota bacterium | reverse complement strand
GCGGGGTCGCGAGCACGCGCGGCAGCGCCGTCGCGATCAGACGGGCGCCTTCGAGTGCCTGCTCGTCGCCTGCAGGCGATCGGGCCGGCGTGTACAGCGCCTCCGCGCAGTGGGCGAGCGCGTTCATCGACGTCCCGGCCGTCTCGCCGCGCGGCAGGTCGAGCGTCAGGTCGACGTCGTACACGAGCGCGACCGTGTTGGCGCCCCCTCCGCCGCCGCGCATGACCCGGTCGGGGGAGCGGATGCCGTAGAAGGCGGTCCACTCCGCACCGGAGTAGGTCGTGGGCACGGCGACCAGCGGCAAGCCCGTTTCGGCGGAGGCGTGCTTCGCCGTGTCGATCGCCGAGCCGCCGCCGACCGCCACGAGACCGTCGGCCCCTTGCGAGACCGCCACATTCTCGCTTGGCACCTCGCTCCACCAGCCGGCGTGCGCGGGAAGGGCGAGCCCGCGCCAGCGCTCGCTGGCGATCACGTATGGGCTCTCGATTCCGACTTCGGCGAGCGTCTGCGAGAGCTGGTCGAGCCCCCAGCGGACGATCACGTCACGCGCTCCTTCGCGAAGTCGACGAACGCACGCGCCGCGCGGGTCTCGGCGCGCCCCGTGGCACGGACGAGGTAGATCTCGCGCTCCAGCACGAGCTCGCCCACGCGCGCCTCGACGAGCGTCCCGGCCGCGAGATCGTTTTCCACCGACGAGCGCGAGATGAACGTCACGCCGAAGCCGCTGCGCACGGCGCTGGTGACGGACTCCTGCAGGCCGAGCTCGATGCGCACGTCCAGATCGCGCAGGCGCAGGCCGGCGCGCTGCAGCTCGTCGTCGATCATCTGGCGGACACCGGCCCCGACCTGCATCACGATCAGCGTCTCGCCCTTCAGCTCGTCGAGCGTGATCGTGCGGCCGGCGAACGGGTGGCCGGGCGGGCAGGCGAGGATGACCGTGTCGTTGAAGAACGGCTCGTACTCGACGCCGCGGTGTCGCGGAGCGGCGCCGACGACGCCGAGCTGCAGCGTCCGGTCGGCGACTCGCTCGACGACGGTTTGGGTGTCGAAGACGCTGAGCGCGATGTGCAGATTGGAATGCTCCTCGGCGAACTCGCAGAGGATGCGCGACAGCACGACGCCGCCGGGCCCTGTCGAGGCCCCGATCTCGAACGCGCCCTCGAGCTCGCCGGTCGCCTCCTGCGCCAGCTCAGTGAGGAGGTCCTGCTCGAGCTGCAGCAGGCGCTGCGCACCGCGGTAGAGCCGCAACCCGGCCTCGGTCGGCTCGACGCGGCGCCCGGAGCGGTCGAGGAGCTGCGTCCCGAGCCGCTTCTCGAGGGAGCGCACCTGCAGGCTGACCGCGGGCTGCGTCACCCCGAGCCGCTCGGCAGCCTGGGAGAAGGACTTGCGCTCGACGACCTCGCAGAACGCCTGCAGCTGCCGCGTGTCCATAACGGAAGCTTATAGACAAGAGAACATCGCACCTTTCAGGTTTGGCGAAATTCCAGACGGTTCCCGAACGGGTCGGCCACGTAGACCCGCTCGACGCCCGGCATCGTCTCGTCCGGCGTCACCTCGATGCCCTGCGCGCGGAGGCGCTCCGCCAGTACCGCGAGATCGTCGACGACGAAGCCCGGATGCGCCTTGCGCGCCGGCCCGAACGGCTCTTCGACCCCGACGTGCAGCTCGTGCGTGCCGGCGCGGAACCAGCACCCGCCGCGCGCCCGCAGAGGCACCGGTTTCTCCAGCTCCTCGAGCCCGAGCAACCCACCGTAGAACGCCCGTGCCTCCGCCTCGCAGCCGCGCGGCGCAGCCACCTGGACGTGGTCGATGCCGAGAATCGTCACAGACCGAGGGTCTACCATCGAGCGGTGACGTCGGGGCTCGAGGACACGCTCGTCAGCGGCTTCACCCGCCTCGCGTCCGATGCGCCGCAACGCCGCATCGACGCCGAGCTGCGCGTGCTCGACATCGCGCTCGCGACACTCTTCGGACTCGTCGCGCTCCCGTTCGCGCTCGCGATCGCACTGCTCGTCCTGGTGACGAGCGGCCGACCGATCCTCTACCGCGGCGACCGCGTCGGACGCCGCGGCCGCTTCTTCCAGATGTTGAAGTTCCGCACGATGAAGGTCGGCGCCGAAGAGCGCATCGGCCAGTACCTCGGCACCGAGCTGATCGAAGCCACGGACGCCGAGCTGACTTGGATGGGACGCTGGCTGAAGGCTTCGCAGCTGGACGAGATCCCGCAGCTCTGGAACGTGCTCCGCGGCGACATGTCGTTCGTCGGCCCGCGGCCGATCCGCCCCAGGTTCTTCACAGAGCTCGCCGGGGACCTGCCCGCGTACTGGCAGCGGCTCGTCGTCCGCCCCGGGCTGACCGGCTTCGCGCAGGTCCGGCGCGGCTACGAGACGTCGATGGCCGAGAAGCTGGCGCACGACCTCGAGTGGATCGCCGACCGCTCGGTGCGCCTCTACCTCCGCACCGTGTTGTTCACCGGTTTCCGCGTCCTGCGCCAGACGCTCACGCGGCGTACCTAGACTGACCCGCCATGTGCGGGATCTGCGGGATCGCCTCCGGGCGCGACGCCGTCGACCGCGAGCGGCTCGCGGTGATGGCGGCGACCCTCGAGCACCGCGGCCCGGATTCGGAGGGCATGCACCTCGACGGGACGATCGGGCTTGCGGCGCGGCGCCTCGCAATCATCGACCTGACCGGCGGCGACCAGCCGATCGCGAACGAGGACGGCTCCGTCGTCGTCGTCCAGAACGGCGAGATCTACAACTACCGCGAGCTGATGCACGAGCTCGAGCGCGCCGGGCACACGTTCTGCACGCACTGCGACACGGAGGTGCTCGTCCACGGCTACGAGCAGTGGGGCGCCGATCTGTGGGAGCGCCTGCGCGGAATGTTCGCCGTCGCCGTCTGGGATGAACGCGAGCGGCGGCTGACGCTGGCGCGCGACCGCTTCGGCATCAAGCCGCTCTACTACCGCGACGTCGCCGGCGAGCTCAGCTTCGCCTCCGAGCTCGACGCGCTCCCGCGGGGAGAGATCGACCTCGACGCGCTCGACGCGTTTCTGACGTTCAACGCGATCCCCGCACCGCTGTCGATCTTCCGCGAGATCAGAAAGCTGCCGCCGGGTCACACGCTGACGTGGCAGGACGGCCATATCGCACTCGCCCGCTTCGCACGGCCCGGTCCGCTCCCGCCACGCCACGGCGAAGACGAAGCCGAGCTGGTCGAGGAGTGTCGCGCGCGCCTGCGTGACTCGGTGCGCGCGCATCTGATCGCCGACGTACCGGTCGGCGTGCTCCTCTCGGGCGGCGTCGACTCGGGCGCCCTCGCCGCGCTCGCCGCGCAGGAATCGTCTGAGCCCGTGCGGACGTTCTCGATCGGGTTCGAGGACGCCTCGTTCGACGAGCTCGAGGGCGCACGCGCGGTTGCCTCGCGCTACGGAACGCGCCACCGCTCGCTCGTTCTCAAGCCGGACGCGGCGCTGCTGCTGCCCGCGCTCGCCGCGGCCTTCGACGAGCCGTTCGCGGACTCGTCCGCGCTCCCGACCTACCTCGTCTCGAAGCTCGCGGCCGAGGACGTGAAGGTGGCCCTCTCCGGCGAGGGCGGCGACGAGCTCTTCGGGGGCTACTACACGTACGTCGCCGACCAACTTGCCGAGCGGATCGGCCCGCTCGCCTCGTTGAGCCGGCCGCTCATCGAGCGGCTGCCGACCTCGACGCGCCGCGTCAGCTTCGACTACAAGGCGAAGCGCTTCGCGCGCGCGGCGCACCTGCCGCCGCTCGAGCGCCACCACGGCTGGAAGGAGATCTTCTCGCCCGACGCGCGCGCCGAGCTGACCGGCCGGGAAAGCACCTTCGACCCGCTCGGCACGCAGCGCCGGCGGTTCGCCGAGACCGAGGGCCACGAGCTCGTGACGCGCCTGCAGGACGTCGACCTCGGGTTCTACCTCGTCGATGACCTGCTGACGAAGACCGACCGCGCGTCGATGGCGTGGTCGCTGGAAGCACGTGTCCCGTTCCTGGACACGGTCGTGACCAACTTCGCGTTCTCGCTGCCGGTGCGCCACAAGGTGCGCGGCTTCGCGAAGAAGCGCCTGCTGCGCCGCGCCGTCGAGCCCCTCCTCCCGCGCGAGGTGGTGCACGGCCGCAAGCGCGGGTTCTCGATTCCAGCCGCGGCATGGCTGCGCGGCGAGCTCGAGCCATTCGCGCGCGCGACCCTTTCGGCCGACACACTCCGCCGACACGGCCTCCTGCGCCACGACATCGCCACGCGCCTGATCGACGACCACGTCGGCGGCCGCGCCGACTACTCGCGCCAGATCTGGGGCCTGCTCGCGTTCACGCTCTGGTTCGAACACCACGTCGAAGGTCTCGACCAGCAGGCCTCGCTCGAGACGCTGGTCAAATGAAGGTCTGGGTCGACTTCACCGCGAGCGCGCATCCGCTCGTGTTCCGGCCGCTGGTCGAGCGGCTGCAGGCGCAGGGCCACGAGGTCGAAATCACCGCGCGCGAGTACGCCCAGACGCTCCAGCTGATCGAGTCGCACGGGATGACGGCGACGGTGATCGGCCACCACGGCGGCCGCTCGTCGCTCGGCAAGGCGACGCAGATGCGCGCACGGCTCAAGGCGCTGAGAACCTGGGCGCGCGGACGGAACTTCGACCTCGCCCTCGCCCACGGCTCGCACGAGCTGACGATGACCGCGCGCCGGCTCGGCGTCCCGAGCTCGACCACCTTCGACTACGAGTGGGCGTGGCTGCAGCACCAGCTAGGCTGCCGCGCCGCGACGAGGGTGGTCGTGCCGGAGTCCATCCCACCCGAGCGATTGGCGCGCTACGGAGCGACGCCGCCCAAGCTGCAGCAGTACGCGGGGCTGAAGGAGGAGTACTACCTCGCCGACTTCGACCCGAATCCGTCGGTCATGACGGACTGGGGTATCGACCCGGAGCGTGTGCTCGTCGTGCTGCGCCCGCCGCCGGACGTCTCGCTCTACCACCGCCACTCGAACCCGCTCTTCCCGCAGACGCTCGAGCACGTCGGCACGCGCGACGACGTGCACGCGTTCGTCATCCCCCGCACCGACGAGCAGCGCGACTACGTGCGCTCGCTGGCGCTGCCGTCGGTGATCGTCCCCGACGGCGCCGTCGACGCGCAGAGCCTGATCGCGTTCGCCGACCTCGTCGTGTCGGCGGGCGGGACGATGAACCGCGAGGCGGCGGCGCTCGGAGTGCCCGTCTACACGACATACGGCGGGCGGCTCGGCGGCGTCGACGAGCAGCTGATCCGCGAGGACCGGCTGCGGCCGCTGACCGACCCGCGGGCACTCGAGCTGCGCAAGCGCGAGCAGGGCAGCGGCGATCGCGTTCGCCGCGACCCGCAGGACATGCTCGACCTCCTGCTCTCAGCTCTCGACGACGGCAAGTAATTCATCGCCGTAGCGCTCCAGCTTCGCCGGGCCGACGCCGGAGATCTGCGACAGCTCGGCGAGGCTCGCCGGCCGCGCGTCGGCGATCCGGCGCAGCACCGTGTCGTGGAAGACGACGTACGGCGGCACTCCGTCCTCACGCGCCCGCTCGAGCCGCCAGCCGCGCAGGTCCTCCCAGACTCGCGTACCTGGTTCGCTGCGCGAACCAGGTACCTGCGTCAGCTCGGCAACGAAGCGCGACGGCTTACCGGTCCAGGACACCCAAACGAGGCGCTTCGCGCGCGTCAGGCCGACGTAGAGCAATCGCCGTTCCTCTGCGATCGCCTCATCAGTACGCGACAGCTTCGACGGCAGCTCGCGCTCGCGCAGCCACGGGATGAAGACCGCCTCGAACTCCAGGCCCTTTGCCCGGTGGAATGTGAGTAGGTTCACTCCTCGTGCCGCGGCGCCGTAGCGGCGGCGGAGCTCGGCAACGAACTCCTCCGCAGTGCCGTCAAACCCGTCGGCGAGCGAGACGAGCCTTGCCAGATCGGTCTGCCGCACGACCTCGCGCTCACCGAGCCCCTCAGGCGGCCGCGGCTGCCAGCCGGCCTCGAGCGCGGCTGCTCGCACAGTCTCGGCGGCCGGCGCAACGGAACGCTCGACGTATCGAACGAGCCGCCTGGCCGCGTCCCGCTCCAGGAGCGACGAGCCCTGGTACGGAATGCCCGCGTCGTGTAACAACTCCTCGAAGTCCGTCAGGCGGGCGTTCGTGCGCGCGAGGATCGCAACCTCCTCGAGCGGGCACTCGAGCTCCCGGATCCGCGCGACGATCGCCGCGCCCTCGTCGGCCGCGGAGACAAACGGCTGCACGACCGGCTCCGGCCCGTCGGGCCGCACCGGGCGGAGAACCTTCTCGGCGCCGCCGAGCTGAGGCACCAGCCGGTTCGCGAGGGCAAGCACTTGCGGCGTCGAGCGGTAATTCTCCTCGAGGCGCACCACGGTGGCGTGCGGGAAGCGCGCCGGCATCGCCAACAGGTGCTCCGGGCCGGCGCCCGTGAACGCGTAGATCGACTGGTAGTCGTCGCCGACGACGCAAAGCTCCTCGCGGCCGACGAGCCAGAGGTCGAGCAGCGACTGCTGGAGCAGGTTGACATCCTGGTACTCGTCGACCGTGAAGCCGAGGTACTGGGCGCGGAACGTCTCGCAGGCCCGTTCGTCGCGCTCGAACAGCCCGATCGCGCGATCGAGCAGGTCCTCGAAGTCGAGTAGGCCCTCCTGCGACTTGCGCAGCTCGTACTCCCGGTACACGCCGTGCATGAGGTCGAGCGGCAGCGGTGTGTCGCGGTCGCGGGCGGCCTGCCGGTAGTCCGCGGGCGTGATGCGGCGGTTCTTTGCCCACTCGATCTCGGTCGCGAGGTCGGCCGCGGCACGGAAGCGGAAGGCGCCGGGCAGGCCGTTGGCGATGCGCCGGAGCGGCAGCGCCTTCGAGGGGAGAATCGTGCCCAGCTCGTCGGGCGCGAAGTGGCGCAGCTGCCGGAGAGCGGCGGAGTGGAAGGTCGAGGCGCGCACGCCCTCGACGCCGAGCGCGGCGAGTCGGGCACGCAACTCGCCCGCCGCCTTGTCCGTGAACGTGACCGCGAGGATCTGCTGCGGTGCGAAGGCGCCTGTGACGACCTGCTGCGCGATGCGCCGCGTGATCGTCGTCGTCTTGCCCGAGCCGGCGCCGGCGAGGATGCAGACCGGGCCGCACACGGCCTCGGCTGCACGCCGCTGCTCGGGGTTCAGGCCGTCGAGCGGGTCCACCGTCCGACCGTAGCCAAGGCAGCGGTCGTTCAGTGTGCCGAATCAGTGCATAGTGTCTTCGAGCACCGGCTCGCGACCCGTGCGCACCGGCTTGGAGACCATCGCGCTGAGCTTGGCGACGACACCGAG
>JBKPRG010000094.1:0-8225 GCA_046765815.1 Actinomycetota bacterium | reverse complement strand
CATGGAACCATGCGTCAAGACTCTACGAGGCGGCAGGGTTGAAAACTCGCGTGGCGAGGCTCGCGTCGCATGCGCCAGCGTTTCGCTATGACGCCTGAGGCAGTGTGGCGGTGCAGGTCGGGCTGGTACATCATTCGATCGTGGGCGTAAGGACAGATCGGCGCGTTGTAGGAGCGTTCGTCGTTTTGGCGGTCGCGCCTTTCGCTTATGCCGCCGCGCACTCGTGGTTCTGGCAGCGCGAGCACTCGATGGCTCCGCTTGCAACCGTGCTGTTTCTGGTGCTCCTGGTTGCCCTCGTTCGTGGCAGGTACCGCTGGGCCTGGCTGCTTTTCGCCCTGGCTTCCGTAGCCGCGCTCGCGGGGTGGCCCTTCGACGCACACCGTTTCGAGACCAGGACGCTTCTCTTCCTGGCGGTCAACCTCGGGACACTCGCGCTTCTCCTTTCGCCGCCAATGCGTCGGCGACTCAAACGCCCGGTGGGTCTTCGGCGTATCGCGGGCGCTCGGCTTCAAAGCTGAGCGCGGACGCCTGCGCGAGCGTTCCGCGATGCACCCCGACGCCAGGCTACGCTCGATGCGTGCCGGCCGTAGAGCTGAACGAGGAGCAGGCGACCGCGATCCGGCGGATGATGGAGGCCGTCGTTACGCGGGACGAATCCGCCGTCGGGGAAATGCTCGCCCATCGCGCATACCCCGAGAACGTGTACGCGGCCCCTGCGTCGGACTTCTGGATGTGGGCCGACGACTACGCGGACGAGCGGCTCCGTCTCGCGATGCCACCAGGCCGCGTCGACGACTGGGGTGTGTGGGGCTTTCGGACGCTTGGCGGGGCGGCCGGCGACCTGTCACTACACGTGGACGTCTGGGCGGACTTCGGACACACGGACCTCACGATTCAGTTCAGGCTGATCCCACACGGTCAGGGGTACCGCGTTGAACCGGACGACATGCACGTGATGTAGCGCGGGCGCTGTTGGGATCGCGGTGCAGAAAGCTCGCCTGCGCCAGTGTTCCGGAATGACGCCAGAGCAGCGGCTGCAAACGGCGGTCTGATGCCCGCCCTCGCGCCGTAATTGCGAGTGCGGGGTGACGGTCGCCACGGCGCGGGGAGTAACGCTTGAGGGTCTGCCGAGGTGGGCTAGCAACCGTCGCTGTTGAAGTCGATCGTTGCGGCGGCGGTGCGGGTGTGGACTCCGAGTTTCCCGAAAAGGTTCGAGAGATGCACACGCACGGTTGCCGGCGAAATGACGAGACGCGCGGCGATTTCGCGGTTGGTGAGTCCTGCGCGGACGAGTTCGAGAAGTTCGGCTTCGCGGCGTGTCAGCTCGGATGGTCGGTGCCGTCGCTCCCAGCGCTTGCGGATCGCTTCGAGCTGCGGTCGGAGGAGGGTCAGGACCACCTCGTCCCGGTCGCTGAAGCTGTGTCGGCCTGTGCCGCGCACGAAGAAGAAGGCACGGACGGTTCCTGCCGGTGCCGGCAGCCACACGTCGAGTTCGTCGGCGATTCCGCTCGGCCGCATGACAAGTGCCCGCCAGGCGGAGCGACGCCTTTCCGCCCGCGTCGGAAGGCTGGCGCTGAAGCGGCGGGCCTTCACCCGGTGACGGTTATCGACGTCGTTCAGCGGCCAGTGCCACCAAGCCTCCTGGACGTCGTCTGCCCAGGGGACATCGGGGCCGGGCTGCTTGACCTCGAGCGGCATCTCGTTGATGTAGGCCCCCGTGCGTGCGTGGTTGGGCCGGATCTCGTACTCGTAGTAGCCGACCTGGTCTGCCGGAACGAGCCGGGCGAGTCGGTCGATCGTCGCGCGCGCGAACGGCTCATCCCCGTCCGTTGTCGCAGCCTCTCGGACGAAGCTGAGGATTCGGTCGAAATCACGGCCGGCGAGACTCGCAAGACCTGGCACGAACTGAAGATACGACGATTGTTCTATTGCCTCAAGCGGTGCCACCGACAAGCCTGTCTGCCTAAGCAAGCAAGCTCAGGAGGAGTGCGATGTCCAGTACCGCAAGGCGATTGCCACCGCTGCTCCCGGTCGCCGTGCTGCTCGCGATCGGTGTGGCCAACGCCGCCGCGTCACCGCCGACGTCGGCGCAAGGAACGTTCACCTATCTCGCGTCCACCTTCGGCGGCGTGCGCGTTGAGGGAGGCAACACGATCATCGACAACCTGAGCGCGACGGTCGCCTATACCGGCACCTTCAGCGGGACATCGACCCTGCACGGCAGGCTGATTCTGCACGCGGACGGCACAGCCAACTTCCACGACGTCGAGACGTTCACGGGCACGGTCGACGGTATTCCCGGCACGGTGACGCTGAGCCTCGAAGGGGCGACACACCCCAACGGCGCCGTCGAGGCGACCGACACCGTTCTCCGTGCGACAGGCGCGCTCGCCGACCTCCACGGCGTCCTCGACCTGGTCGGAACCGTGCCGAGCCCAAGTGGCCCGGTCGGCACCTACAGCGGCCAGCTCCACACAGGCAGCTAGGAGGAACCAGCATGGTCCGCTTGATCGCACACGGCCGTCGTACCGCCGGCATCCTCCTCGTCCTTCTCATCGCTGCGACAGCGGCGCAAGCGGCGAGAAGCCAACCTGCGAATGCACGGCATGCGCTGCGTGGGACCACGGCGTACGTCTCCAAGCGGTACGGCTACGAGATCGTGCTTGGCGGCAAGTACACGATGGTCCAGGCCGCTGCGCAATGGGATGGCAGCTTCCCGTTCGGCGCGAGCGGCATGGTCGACATCACTATGGACCCGCAGGACAGGAAGTTCATCATCGCCGCCAAGCCTGTCTCGTCCCGGATGACGCTGGCGCGGTGGGAAGCCTTCGTCGTGGCGGTGAAGAAACAGAACTGCACCCGGCTGCGCAGCTTCCGATCCACGTCCCTGGGCGGCGTGCCGGCGCGCGAGTTCGTGAACAGCTGCCCGGACTACGACGTGATCACCCTCGCCGCTCTCCACAACAAGCGCGGCTACCTTTTCGAATACCTCTCGCCAACAGGGTCCAGCGGCAGCTCCGCCCGCCGCACCTATGAGGCCGGACGACGTTCGTTCCGCTTCACCCACCCATAAACCGCTCCAAGGGCGGAACTGGAATCGAGAATCGCGCTCGCCTGCGCCAGTGTTCTGGAATGACGCCTGAGGACTAGCCGGGCCAGAGCCGGTCGAACTCTTCCGGCGGTATCGCCACCAGTTGATCGGCGTTGTCGTCGACGGGCTGGTCGGTGAGGAATCCAGCTTCGTCTTCGAGACGCTTGCACCAGTAGTGATCGACCGTGCCGTCGGGATGGACGATCATCTGCCTGATTGCGGTCCGCCGCCCGCCGTCCTCGACGGTCTGAAAGAACCACTCGGTGCGTCCGTCGTCAGGGTCGATGCCGCGCCAATGCTCGCGCGGTCGATCCGACTCCTCCAAGCTCTCGAAGTACGGGCCGCGGACGTCTTCCACCCTGCGGAGGATACGAACCTCGACTGGGCGAGCGTTCGCTGATGGCGCCCGATAGCACGAGAACTCGGGTCCAGTAAAGCTGTGCGATGTGGGCATTCCTCACCAGGAAGGTGCGCGCGAAAGGCTGGTGAGGCGAGTCGTGCTCGGCGGCGCGTTGGTTGCTCTCGCTGCCCTCCTCCCGATCTGGCTTAGCGGCGGCGACATCTCCGAGCCGTATCGCACCATCGCCTACATCGCGGCGTTTGTCGGAACTCTCGTTGCAGGTGCCGCCGGTATCGCGCTCAACCTCATCTGGGGGAAGAAGGGTCATCGACCCTGAGGACAGCTCCTCTGGGCTGGGCCAGTGCTCTGGAATGACCCCTGAGCGGCGGTACTCTCCGCGACCATGGCGCGTTCAGTGATCCTCGGATCAGCAAAGGGTGCGGACGAGTACGGGTGGCTCCAGTTCGACGACCCGACGTATCGTCCGGAGTTCGGCTGCACCTGCACCTTCGCACGTGCAGGGAACGAGACCTCGGTCACGTTCACGATGCTCGATCACTACAGGGATGCGCTTCTGGACTTCATCGAGGCGCTCCGCCGACGAGACGCTGTGTCGGTCAATCCGCTCGTGTGGGAGTCAGAGGATGGCGAGGTGCGCCTGACCGTGTCGAGCGATGGCCCGCAACGGACGGTCGGTTGCGTGATGAGCTGGTCACCAGAGTGGGTGTCTCGCGATCTCGGCACCTTTGAAGTAGACGCCGCGGACCTGCGGTCATTCGCGGAGCAAATGCGACCGTTCGTCACTGGCCCGTAGGCGCTTGACTCTCGGCTGTGCGAGCGTTCGCGAGTACACCCTGAGCGCGTACGGTGAAGCGGTTCATGTCGCCTCGGCTCTACAACACCCGCTGCCTGGTCTGCAACGAGCCAGTCGAGCCACAGGAGTTCGGCTTCGGGATCACGAGCGGACCATCCGCGCCGCAATCCGAGGTCGTCAGGTGCGCGGTACATAGCGACTGCCTCCGGGCAATCGCCTCGCCAGGGCATGACTTCGCTGCTGGGCTGCTTCCGCCTGGTTGGCGCTGCCTCGTCTGTGGGGAAACAGCCGATCCGCCTCGCGGCCTGGCGATCTTGACAGAGTTCGGCCGCGAAGGCGACGAACGCATCGGCAGAGCGCCGAACCACACCGCCCACGCCCACTGCGTTCGCGGAGTCGCGCACGCCTCGTATGAGTTCTGTGCAGCGCCGCACGCTTTGTGATCGTCGGCTGGGCCACCGTCCTTACGCCTGATCGAACTCCCAGTCGGTCCTCAGCGACACGTTCGCGTACGACCAGGCCTGCACTCGGCGCGCGCGCACGCGGAAGACGTAGTCGCCCTCGATGAAAATCGTCGCCGATTCGCCCGAGTCCGGCGCGACGTACTTCTCCGCGTAGGCCCGGTCGACGCGCTCGAGCTCGTCCGCCGCTTCGATCCGCTCGGCGAGACCCTTCACGATGATCGGGTCGGCGCCGTCGCCGTTGTGGAGCACGACGCGCGGCTGACGCTCGATGTTGCGCGCCTTGCGGCTGTCGGCCTTCGTCGAGAAGTAGACGGCCTCGCCGTCCCACCAGAACCAGACCGGCACCGCATCGGGCCCGCCGGCGCCGGCCGTCGCGACCCAGATCTCGCGCATGCTGCGCAGGCGCCGGTCGACCCAGTCCCACGTCAGATGGCCACCAATCCGCCGTCCCTCGCTCATCACGAAACCGTAGAAGGAATGCAGTGGCTCGGCCAGAACTGCGCTCACATGGGTCTCGCGCGCCTCCTTCCGCGCCCGAACGTTCGCCCTGCGAACGTGTCGGCGGCTGCCGAGACACACGTGATCGCGTTCGCCAACCAGAAGGGCGGCGTCGCGAAGACGACGACCACGCTCAACCTCGGCGTCGCCTTCGCCGAGCAGGGCCTTCGCGTTCTACTGATCGACCTCGACCCGCAGGGGAACCTGACGATGTCGCAGGGGATGAATCCCGACACGATCCAGCAGTCGATGTTCGACGTGCTCGTGCACCGGTTGCCGCTCGACCAGGTGATCGAGCGCCGCGAAGTGGACATCGCCGTGTCCTCCATCGACCTGGCCGGCGCCGACATGGCCCTGTCGAGCCAGATCGGCCGCGAGCGCGCGCTCGAGAAGGCGCTGGCGCCGATCAAGGATCGCTACGACTACATCCTCATCGACACGCCGCCGTCGCTCGGCCTGCTCACGATCAACGCGTTCGTCGCCGCGACCGGCGTCGTCGTCCCGGTACAGACCGAGTACCTGTCGCTGCGCGGGCTCGTCCAGCTCGAGAACACGCTGGCGATGGTGCGCGAGAACCTCAACCCGCACGTCGAGATCATCGGCATCGTTCCCACCATGTACGACAAGCGCGTGACCCACTCGCGTGAGGCCGACGAGATCCTGCGGGAGAACTTCGGCGACCTCGTCTACAACACACGGATCCGCAAGACGATCAGGTTCGCCGAAGCTCCGGTGAAGGGGTCGTCCGTGCTTGCGTACGAGCCGGACGGGGAAGCCGCGAACATGTATCGCGACCTTGCGAAGGAGGTGCTCAGTGGCCAGAAATCGCGCCAGCATGCGTGAAGGCCCGCTGGCCGAGCTCTTCCGCGCGACGGAGGCGGCTCAGCGGCACGCGAAGAAGGACGACGACACGCAGCAGCAGCTGCCGACCGAGCCCGAGCCGGAACCGACGCCGATCAGGGCGGTCGCGCCCGCACCAGAACCCGAGCCGGAGGAGCGCCGGGCGGTCGCCCGCTGGCTCGACCCGCTTCCCGAGCAGCCCGCGCGCCTCGAGCGCGCGCGCGACAGCGCGTCGTACCTCGCCGTGCTGCGCGTCGTGGGCGTCGGCGGCGCCGGCCTGAACGCGGTCGACCGCATGATCGACGCGGGGATCACGCAGGTCGACTTCCTCGCCGTCAACACCGACATTCAGCAGCTCCAGATGTGCGACGCGCCGACGAAGATCCACATCGGCAGCGAGCTCACCGAGGGGCTCGGCTCCGGCGCCGATCCCGAGATCGGCCGGCAGGCGGCCGAAGACGCGTACGACTCGATCAAGCGCGCGCTGCGCGGCTCCGACATGGTGTTCGTCACCGCCGGCGAAGGCGGCGGCACGGGCTCCGGCGCGGCGCCGGTCATCGCGCGCATTGCGCGCGAGCTCGGGGCGCTTACCGTCGGCATCGTCACGACGCCGTTCAAGTTCGAGGGCACGCGTCGAACGAAGCAGGCGGAGACGGGCGTGCAGGCGATGCGCGAGTCCTGCGACACGCTGATCGTGATCCCGAACGAGCGGCTGCTCGAGGTGCTCGACAAGTCGACCTCGATGCTCGAGGCGTTCCGCATCGCCGACGACGTGCTCCGCCACGGCGTCCAGGGCATCTGCGACTTGATCACGAACCCCGGTCTGATCAACCTCGACTTCGCTGACGTCCGGACGGTGATGAAGGACTCCGGCACGGCGCTGATGGGGATCGGCTACGCGACCGGCGAGAACCGCGCCAAGGACGCCGCCGAGCGTGCGCTTCGCAGCCCGCTGATCGAGACCGAGATCACCGGTGCGCGCGGCATCCTGCTCTCGATCGCCGGTGGTGACGACCTCACGCTCTACGAGGTCAACGAGGCCGCCGAGGCGGTGCGCGAGGCCGCGACCGACGACACGAACATCATCTTCGGCGCCACGATCGACGACCGGCTGACCGGCCAGATGTGGATCACCGTCGTCGCGACCGGAATCGGCGGTCGCGCGCCCGGCCGGCGCGGGACGTTCGTCACAGCCGCGTCGGATTCGAGCGGCGAAGTGCTCGAGCCGCCGTCGTTCTTGCGCAACTAGTTCGCCTTACACCCCGGGTCGTTCAGCGCTCGCAGGTCGTCGTTGGCCTGCGCGTCCGCAGCGGCGTAATAGGCGCCGGGCGCCCGTCCCTGCCACATGACGTCCGGCGTCACACCGGGGCCGATGACCGTGGCACGGTATGCCCGGCCCGCGCCGAGGCGGCCGCCGTGGGCGAAGAAGCCGTAACAGAACGCGCCCGTGTGCGTGTGCGTGAGGAAGCTGTTCTCGCGCTTCCACCCGCGACCGTACGCCGAATCGAGTGTGTCGAGGTAGATGTTCCGGCCGAACGTGTCGAGCGGCTCGCCGGACGAGGTCGACCGGAATCCGAACTCCGGTGCACCGCCGTAGGTCAGCGTCCCGAACAGGTGGTCGTAACGGTGGTATGCCCAGTCGGTGTGGACGACGAGCAGCGGAAGCTCCCCTGTCCAGTGCGAGAGCCGCAGCTCCCACGCGGCCTGCGTGGATGACGGCCGCAGCCCGTAGTCCGGCAGTCCGCGCTGCCAGGCCTGGAGAGCCCAGTAGGAGCCGTCGGTCGACCTGCACGCCGTGACCGACCAGGCCAGCGCAGGCCCGTCATACGGCTGGCAGACGTTGTTGAACGTCTTCCAGTAGTCCCGCCGGTACTTGCCGTAGCCGCCCGAGTAGTCGAGCCTGAAGTCGACCTGGGGGCGGCTCCGCGTCGGCGGGATCGCGTTCACTGCTCCCCACGCGAGGACGTGCTTGAGCTGTCCTCCCGCGCGATAGGTGATGAGCGCCTCGCCGTTCCGGTTGGTCGCGAGGTGAATGTCCGTCGCGTTTCGGTCGATCAGCTGCGATCCGTTGGCCACCGGGACAACGGTCGCGCCGACGACGAGCGCGGCGGTAATCGCTGTGCGGCGCACGCTGAACATCCCCATCTCCCCCTGGGTTGCTTGCTCACTCAGTCGGCC
>JBKPRG010000093.1:0-8011 GCA_046765815.1 Actinomycetota bacterium | reverse complement strand
CGCGGCGAGCCAGCCATCGTCCGTCAGTGTCTGGACGAACTCGGTCGGGTAACGATCCGGCTCGAGACCGCGCCAGTACTCCGCCGGGAAGCCGGCGCAGAGCTCGGCGACCGCTGCCTTGATCTCGGAGAGCTCTGGCGGCAGGTCGAATCTCATCGCGGCGGCGTCACGCTCCTCAACTACCACAAGTATCCGGCGAGCACCGCTAGACTCGACGCCGTGACCCAGTTCCGCTCATCGAGTACGTCTGCCTAGCCCGCCCACGAGCGGGCCAGACGCATAGCTCGGAGCGGCAAGCCGATAGTTGGCGACGGCACCCGGTTGCTAGCCGGGCGAGCCTACGGGCCTTGTGGGATCGTCCCCCACCCGCTCCGCCTCAGACGGAGATCCTCCGTCAACCGAGAGAAAGCCGACGGGTTGAAGCCCCGTCCGAGGAGGTGGCAAAACATGATCGCGCAAGACATGAAAAGCGACAGCGAAACGCGGCGTACGCGCTGCGCTACAAGCAGAAACGCTGCAAGGACTGCGGTCATCGGTCGGCGCGCCGCGGAAACTGCCGGCTCTGCGGCGGACAGATGAAGTAGCCGCCGGTTGGTAGCAGCGCGATGAGCACGATCGCGTTAGCGTTCCGCCACTGGGGCCCCGGCGGGCGGGCGTCTCAAGCCAAGAAGGGGGGACGTTCATGAGGAAAGCAGGCGTCTTCATGGCGACGTTGCTGCTCGTGCTCGGGCTGAGCACGGCTGCAACCGGTTCGGACGGGCACCGAGCGCCCGGAGGTCCGCTCGATCTCTATACGGGCGTGGTCACTTCGGCCAAGGTCGGGCAGCTCGTTCGCCAGGGTTTCGACGTCGTCGCAGCAAAACAAGCCGCCGGCGGCGTCCAGGTTGACCTCGTGCTCACGCCGGCCGATGTCGCGAAGCTCGCGTCGCAGGGCGTCGACATGAAGCCGCGGCGCGACAAGCAGGGCCGAACGCAGGCCGAGCGTGCGGCGGCCGAGAAGGCAGCCGGTTTCAACGTGTGGCGGTCCTACGACGCGAAGGACGGCATTCGCGACGAGCTCTACTCGATCGCGCGCCGCAACTCGCAGATCGTGAAGCTCGAGGTGATCGGGCACACGGTGCAGGGCCGCGAGATCATCGCGCTCAAGGTGACCAAGAACGCAAAGACGCTCGCCGACGGCTCGCGGCCGAGCGTTCTGTACATGGCGACGATCCACGCACGCGAGTGGATCTCGACGGAGGTCGATCGTCGGCTGCTCCACCACTTTGTCGACAACTACGGCACGGACGCTGCCGTGACGAACCTCGTCGACACACGCGAGCTTTGGTTCATGGTCGTCTCGAATCCGGACGGCTACCAGTACACGTTCGATCACGAGCGCCTCTGGCGGAAGAACCTCCACGACAACGACGGTGACGGCCAGATCACGGGCATCGACGGCGTCGACCTGAACCGGAACTACGACATCGACTGGGGCTACGACGAAGAAGGCTCGAGCTCGCAGCAGCCGAACGAGACGTTCCGCGGAACGAGTCCTGCCTCGGAGCCGGAAGTGCAGGCGCACCAGGCGCTGATCAACCGCCTCAAGTTCAAGGAGCTGCTCACGTACCACTCGTACGGGCCGCTGATTCTCTACTCCTGGGGCTGGCAGGTTCAGACGCCGTCCGCCGACGACCCGCTCTACGAAGCTCTCTCGGGCACCGATGCCAAGCCGGCCATCGAGGGCTTCGACCCCGGTGTCGGGGCCGACCTCTACATCACCAACGGCACGACCGACGACTACTCCTACGCGAAGACCGGCGCGCTCTCGTGGACGGTCGAGCTGAACGAGGGCTGCGACGGATGCGGGTTCGTGTTCCCGGATGACGAGGCGGCTGTGCAAGCGGAGTTCGAGAAGAACCTCCCGTTCGCAACCGACCTGGCTGAGACCGCGGCGCATCCCAACCAGCCGACTTCGCACCTCGGCAACACGGTCAACCCGTTCTATCTCGACATGGGCCAGGACGGAACCGCGCCCGACGGCCCCGATCCCGAGAAGACGAACAACCCGGCGACCGACTTCACGTTCTCCGTCTCGTACGGCGATCCGCAGCCGGTGCGCGTGCTCGCAAAGCGTGACCTGAACGGAGACGGCACAGCGGATGCGGTGACTGCCAACTACCAGATCACGCGCAACGGAGTCGCGCAATCGGTCCAGACGGCACCGACGACGCAGTGGAACGGCGGCGAGCGTGGAACGGTCGGCGACTTCTACTACCACGTGATGCAGGGCGTCGTCACCGGGACGCAACCGGGCGATTCGGTGAAGGTCTGGTTCACCGGTGCCGGACAGACGAGCGACTCGTTCACCTACACGGCAAAGGTCGAGTCGACGAACAAGGTCCTCGTCATGGCGGCAGAGGACTACACGGGCCTCTCGCCGGTCTACAAGTCGAACCCGCGTCCGGCGTACCTCTCGTACTACCTCGACGCGCTGTCCGCGGCCGGCTATAGCGCCGACGTCTACGACGTCGACGCGAACAGCCGGACCGCCCCGACCGCCCTCGGTGTGCTGTCGCACTACAAGGCGGTCATCTGGTACACGGGCGACGACGTCATCACGCGCGAGCCCGGGATGGTGCCGGGCACTGCTTCACGCCTCGCGAACGACGAGATGCTCGCCGTCCGCGAGTTCCTGAACGAGGGCGGTCGCCTTCTCTACACGGGCAAGTACGCCGGCCTCGAGTTCGCGCAGGGCTACGAGTTCAATCCGGAGACGAACGCACCGTGCGATCCAAACAGCGGTGCCGACGGCTGCCAGGGGCTCTCCGACGACTTCCTGCAGTACTACCTCGGTGCGTACATCTACAACGAAGATGCAGGGACGACCGCGAAGGGCGGCCTCTACGACGTCGCCGGCGACGCCGATCCGTTCAGCTCGCTGACGTGGTCTTTCGGATCGCCGAGCGCGAACAACCAGGACCACTCGGCATCGTTCATCGCGACGAGCGGCATCCTCCCGAAGGCGCAGTTCCCGCAGTTCGACAGCTGGGCTGCGGCGAAGTACGCCCGGCCGGGCGGACCGTTCGATCCGCACACGGGTAGCTACTACGTCTACTCGAACATCGCCGACGTGAGCTACAAGAGGCTGACGCAGACGTTCAGCGTTCCGGCCGGCGGCAGCAACCTGTCGTTCTGGATCTCGAGAGATACCGAGCCGAACTGGGACTTCGTCTTCGTCGAAGCCCACACGGTGGGACAGGACGACTGGACGACGCTTCCGGACGCGAACGGGCACACGAGCCAGAGCACCGGGCCGAACGATCCGAACAACGCGAGCTGCCCGGCCGGATGGCGCACCCTCCATCCCTGGCTCGACCACTACCAAACGCTGAATCCGGACAGCTCCTGCTCGCCGACCGGGACCACCGGCGTTTGGAACGCCGCGACCGGCCGGTCGTCGGGATGGGAGCAGTGGTCGATCGATCTCGGCGCGTATGCCGGGAAGCAGGTCGAGATCTCGATCGCGTATGCGAGCGACTGGGCCACCCAGGGCCTCGGCGTCTTCATCGACGACGTCGCGCTCTCGACGGGCCAGACGACGTCCTTCGAGACCGGCCTCGACGGCTGGGTGGCAACCGGGCCGCCACCCGGAAGCTCGCCGAACGGCAACAACTGGTCGCGGGCGACCGCCGCCGGCTTCCCTGAGGGTGCCGTCATCGCGACGCCGGACACCCTCTATATGGGCTTCGGACTCGAGGGCATCTCGACGCCCACGGCGCGAGCGGAGGTGATGGGTCGGTCGATCGGCTACCTGCTGCGCTGACGCAGTTCGCATGAAGAGAAGGCGGGCCTTCGGGCCCGCCTTCTCTCTCACGGCTTGACAACGACGGTCGCCGGGACGGATAAACAGCGAACGGCAACGGAGGGGAGGCTGCGGTGAAGGGTTCGCGGGTGTTGTCTGCCGTCGGTGGTGTGCTACTGCTCGCCCAGCTTGCGCCTCTCGGCGCCGCGGCGCGGCCGCGGCCGCCGCAAGAGCAGGGTTCGGCCTCGGTGCCATCGTTCTACGCGCCACCGGCGGGTTACGCCGGACCGCACCTCGTCGTCTCCCAGCTCACCTCCGCCCCGCTCGCTGCTCGCGCTGGTCGTGCGTACGTGCTGCGCGGAGCAGTCCGCAACGAAGGCAGTGCTGCCGTGCGCGGCCCTGTCGTCGTCCGTCTCCTCCGCCCCGGGAGCCTGCCACTCGTCGTCGGGCGCTCCCGTGTTGGTCTGCAAGCGCACGCCTCGGCCGACTACGCAGTGCAGATCCGCCTGCCGCGCGCGCTCGCCCGCGGTTCGTACGCCCTCGTCGCCTGCGCGCAACGCGCAGGGAAGAGCGGGAAGCTCGGATGCGCGACGGCCGCGCGGCACCTAACGATCGGAGCCACGGCGCCCGGTCACGTCTCGGCCGCTCCGCCGAGCCGATGCTCGTCCGGCGCGCATTCTCTCTCGCCGTTCGGCGCGCACGTCTACCCGGAGACCGGCAACGGCGGGTACACGAGCACGCACACGGACGTTTTCCTGACGTACGACACGGAGGCGAACCTCTTCCTGCCGGGAACGCACGTCGTGCTGACCCAGCGGGCCGACCAGTGCCTGAGCGACTTCAGCTTCGACTTCGAGCGCGCCTCGCATAACACGAAGGACGGTCCCGACCTCACGATCGCGTCGGTGACGGTGAACGGCCAGCCGGCGAGCTACACGTTCGTCCAGCCGACGTACCCCGGCGACCCGAACGGTCAGAACGATCCGGATCCGCGTGCGCACGAGGCAGGCGAGCTCAACCCCGTCGGCGGGCCTGAGAACAACCCGCTCCCGCCGGCCTGCTCGCCCGAACTGCTGTCGTTCAACCCGAACAAGCAGTTCGACCTCGACGGCACCCAGTGTCCGGCGAACAAGCTCGTGATCACGCCGGCGAGCCCGATCGCGAGCGGCACAAGCTTCGTCGTCCGCATCGACTACACGGGTCGGCCCGGCGTGCACAACGACGGCGACGGGACGACGGAGGGATGGTTCAGGGTCGGCCAGCCGGGAGACACGGGGAGCTTCGTCACGACCGAGCCCGTGGCGACAGAGGACTGGATGCCGTTGAACGACCACCCGAGCTCGAAGCCGACCTACGACTTCTACGACACCATCCCGCTCGGCAAGACGGCGATCGCGAACGGTGAGCTCGTCTCGCAACTCGCGAATCTTCCCGACGCGAACTTCTCCGGCGGCTCGATGACGTGGCACTGGCACTCGCCGGAGGGCATCTCGTCGTACCTCGTCGAGAACAGCATCGGCTCCTACGACCTGAGCGAGCGCATCGCGTCGAGCGGCATCCAGTTCTACGAGGCGCAGGATGCAGGCATCGCCAGGAACCGGGCCGCCGCGAACAAGGCGGTCATGGACGCGCAGGAAGACGCACTCAACTTCCAAAGCGGCTTCAACGGGCCGTACCCGTTCACGACGGACGGTGTCGTGATCGGCATGCCCAACGCCGGCTTCGAAGAGGAGATGCAGACGAAGATCACGTTCGCGAACGAGGAGATCGACCTGCAGGTCCTCCACCACGAGAACATGCACCAGTGGTGGGGCGACAACGTCTCCGAGGCGAACTACAACCTGACGTTCTTCAAGGAAGGGCTCGCAACGCTCGGCGAGTTCCTCTTCATCGCTCGGAACGCGCAGAACGCCGCCGGCGGGCCGGGCACGCCCGCGGGCGACGCCGCGTTCGAGCAAGCGCTGGTCAACATCTTCAACCAGACCTATGCCGGCTCCGACCTGCTCTGGACCGGCGCGCCGTCCGACCCGCGTCCTTACACGCTCTTCTCGGGCTCGAAGACGTACGACCGCCCCGGCATCGCCTACATCGCGCTCCGGCGGATCCTGGGCCCGGCCAACTTCAATGCGGCGCTGCAGCAGATGCAGCGCACGTACCGCCAGGGAAGCATCACCGAGCCGCAGCTCGTATCGTCGTTCACGTCGTTCCTGCCCAGCACCTCCGCCTCGTGCAAGTCGCGGCTGGGCGAGTTCTTCACCCAGTGGTGGGACACGGTCTATCCACCTGGCGGTGGAGCGAACAGACCGCAGCTCACGGCACCTGGCCTCGACGGCGGCGGCTTCCAATGCTGAGCGCCTAGCGGACGAATCTCGGCGCGACACATGACCGTGGGAGAGGATGGCCACTTCGACGAGCGCGTCGCGGCCGTTTACGACGATTACGAGAACGACCCCACACGCACAGAGTTCGGGGCCGAGGACATCGAGGCCACAGTCGCGTTTCTCGCCCAGCTCGCCGGAGACGGGCATGCGCTCGAGTTCGGCGTCGGAACCGGCCGGATTGCGCTCCCTCTGTCGCAGCGCGGCGTGCCCACGCACGGCATCGACATGTCGCGACCCATGGTCAAGCGGCTCAGGGCCAAACCAGGCGGCGAAGACATCACCGTCTCCATCGGTGACTTCGCAACGACCTTCGTGGAGGGGTCGTTCTCGCTTGTCTATCTCATCTGCAACACGATCATGAACCTGACCACTCAGGAGGCTCAGGTCGCATGCTTCCGAAACGCAGCCGCGCACCTGCGAGCCGGAGGGCACTTCGTGATCAAGGTGATGGTTCCAGACCTCCAGCGGCTACCACCCGGCGAAACGCTGCACGTCTTCGCCGCGAGCAACACGCATTGGGGGATCGACGAGTACGACACCGCGAACCAAGGACTGATCTCGCATCACTTCGAGGAGCGCGACGGCCGTCTCGAGCGATCATCGACCCCGTTCCGCTATGTCTGGCCCGCAGAGCTCGATCTCATGGCGGAGTTGGCCGGGATGAGGTTGTACGAGCGCTGGGAAGGCTGGAATCGCGAGCCGTTCACGAGCGAGAGCCGCAAGCATGTCTCTGTCTGGGAGAAGCCGGGCAGCCCTCAGCCTGGTCCGACCTGAACGTCCGCCAGCTCGCGGTACGGCGGCGACAGCTCCAGCCAGCGGCTCCGCCAGTCGGCCGGTTCGCGGCCGGCGACGAGTGCGGCGAGATCCTCGAGATGTGCCTGCCAGCCGGCTCCGTGCCCGGCGAGTGCGGCAACCGGGAGGCCGCGCTCCTCGACCACGAGCCGCGTCCCGCCGTCTTCCGCGGTGAGCATTGCCTCGATCACCGTCTCGTCGTCCTGGCCGGGGTTCATCGTCAGCAACAGCCGCTGCGGCGGCTCGCAGACGTCGATCCGGCCGGGGCCCTCCCAGCTGCTCGTGAAACGTGCGTTGAACAGGCCGCCGAGCGACAGCTCACCCTCCACCTGTGCGATCCAACGCGCGAGCCGCTCCGGGTCGGTCAACGCCGACCAGAGGTCGTCGATGCCCGTCGCGTAGAGGTCGTGCACGCGCACCGCTCCCTTGTCGTCGTCGCCGGATCGCAACGCGCCCAGAATCCGCTCCTCGGTCACTTCTTGCTCCTCTCTGCTCGCTTGCCGCGAGCGATCTCGGTGTGCAGTGCCTGCAGCCGCCCCTCCCAGAGCGCGCGGTAACCGCTGAGCCAGTCGTCGAGCTCCGCCAGCGGCTCGGGCCGGAGCTCGTAGACGCGCCACTGCGCCCGCCGCTCGACGTCCACGAGCCCCGCCTCGCGCAGCACCCGCAAGTGCCGTGAGACGCCGGGCCGCGCGATCGGCAGCTGTGCCGCCAGCTCGTTGACCGTGGCAGGGCCTCGCCGCAACGCCTCGACCATCGACCGGCGGCTCCCGTCCGAGAGCGCGTGCAGCACAGCGTCCACAGCTCAAATGTATCTGACTGGTTACGTACCCGTCAAGGTACGTACGTCGCCGAGAGTCACTTCACTTTGTAAAGTGTGCTCGGAGATCAGAGACGAGAGGAGACCGAAGTGAGCTTGCAGCTTGGTGAGACGGCGCCTGATTTTGAGGCGGAGACGACGGAAGGGAGGATCCGTTTCCACGACTGGGTCGGTGACCAGTGGGCGGTGTTGTTTTCGCATCCGAAGGACTTCACGCCGGTGTGCACGACCGAGCTT
>JBKPRG010000092.1:0-12039 GCA_046765815.1 Actinomycetota bacterium | reverse complement strand
GCAAAAGTCGCAAGGCGACTCGGTTTCCAGGCTTCGCGAAAGCGCCTCTCGACGGGCGGTGGACGCTCGGCGGACACCCAAGCCACGACGCGTCGCAATCGAGGCAATCAGAAGCGGCTGCTTAGCAGGAACTTCGCGAAGCCCTCTGACCGACTCGAACCGTCGACCCCCTCCTCACCATGAAGGATTCGAGTTGTCGCAGTAGCGGGTGGAACCTCGCTCCCTTGGCGTCCCGAATTCACTTGAGTCGCTGCCGATTCGACACACGTGTGAGAACAGAGAGCGGTTCCCGGCGGTCTATGCACGATCATGAAGCCCGTGAGTCTCGCTCTGCCTTCCGGCACGGTCACCTTCTTGTTCACTGACGTGGAGGGCTCGACCAAGCTCCTGCACGCGCTGGGCGAGGCTGCGTACGCAGCGGCGCTCGCCGAGCATCGCCGCATCCTGCGGGAGGCCTTCGGCGGCCACGGCGGGCTTGAGGTCGACACACAGGGGGATGCCTTCTTTGTCGCCTTTGCAACCGCACCGGGTGCGCTCGCGGCCGCTGTCGCGGCGCTCGATGGCCTTGCAGCTGGACCGATTCGTGTGCGAATGGGCATCCATACGGGCACGCCGCATGTGGGAGATGAGGGGTACGTCGGCGTCGACGTGCACCGCGCGGCGCGGATCGCGGCGGCTGGACACGGCGGGCAGGTGCTCATCTCGGCGTCCACCGCTGCGCTGCTCGGCGCCGACGGGCTGCGGGACCTCGGTGAGCACCGGCTGAAGGACCTGTCTGCGCCCGAGCGGATCTACCAGCTTGGCGGCGAGGACTTTCCACCGTTGAAGAGTCTTTATCGAACGAACCTGCCGATTCCCGCGACACCGTTCGTCGGCCGTGAGCACGAGCTCGCCGAGGTGTGCGGGCTGTTGGAGCACGCCCGCTTGCTCACTCTTACGGGGCCGGGCGGGACGGGCAAGACGCGGCTTGGGCTGCAGGCGGCCGCCGAGGTCGCGGAGCGCTACATCGACGGGATCTTCTGGGTGCCGCTGGCGCCACTGCGTGACTCCGAGCTGGTCCTAGCGACGGCGGGGCATGCGCTTGGAGCCAAGGACGGTCTTGCGGAGCACCTGGCCGACAAATCGCTGCTGCTTCTGTTCGACAACTTCGAGCATGTCGTCGAAGCTGCCCCAGAACTCTCCGAGCTGCTCGCCTCTTGCCCCAACGTCCATGTACTCGTGACGAGCCGCGAGCTTCTTCGGGTTGCCGGTGAGCAGGCCTATCCAGTGCCCCCGCTTGAGCCGGAGGACGGGACGAAGCTCTTCGTGGCGCGGGCGCGTGCAGCGCAGCCGAGCTTCGTTGCGAGTGACGCGGTGCCGGAGCTCTGCGCGCGGCTCGATAACCTGCCGCTCGCGCTCGAGTTGGCGGCGGCGCGAGTGCGAGTCCTCTCGCCCGAGCAGCTCATCGAGAGGTTCTCCCAACGGCTGGATCTGCTCAAGGCCGGCCGCGGCGCCGACCCGCGCCAGCAAACTCTCCGGGCGACGATCGAATGGAGCCACGATCTGCTGACCGAGGACGAGCAACGGCTCTTCGCTCGGCTCTCCGTCTTCGCGGGCGGCTGCACACTCGAGTCGGCGGAAGCGGTCTGCGACGCAGATCTCGACACGCTCGAATCGCTCGTCGACAAGAGCTTGGTTCGCGTCCGTGAGGGCGACCGCTTCTGGATGCTCGAGACGATCCGCGAGTACGCGGTCGGGCGGCTCGAGGAGTCCGGTGAGGCCGAGATGGTGCAGCGCCGTCACGCGGAACACTTCGTTGAGCTTGGCGAAGAAGCGGAGCTCAATACGCGCGTGTACTCCGCCGAATGGATCGGGCGGCTCGAGCAGGAGCACGACAACCTTCGCGCTGCGCTCGATCACCTCGCCGCCTCAGGCGAGAGCGAGCTTGTCCTGCAACTCGCCGGAGCCCTGTCGGAGTTTTGGCACGAGGGGGGGCACGTCGCGGAAGGGAGACGTCGTCTCGACGGCGCGCTTCAAGGACGGGAGCGTCCGACTGCAGCGCGTGCGAGGGCTCTCACCGCAGCAGCACTCATGGCGTACGGAAGCGGAGATGTGAAGGCGGCCAGGTCGATCGCCGCGCAGGCACTGGAGCTGAATCGCACCATTGGTAACGCGCGCGGGGCCGCCTTCAACCTCAACGTGCTCTGTGTCTCCGCCATCGAGGAAGGAGATCTCGAGCAGGCGCAGCAGCTCGCCGAGGAGAGCCTCGCCCTCTTCCGCGAGGCCCGCGACGAGCGTGAGGCCATCGCGGCGACGCGTACCCTTGCGTTCACGTACCACAGCCGTGGAGACCACGAGCGCGCCCGCACATTGCACGAATCGAACCTTGCTCACGCGCGAGCAGTCGGCTTCAAGGAGACGGAGGCGGGGACGCTGGGCTCGCTGGCGATGATCGCCTTCGAGCAGGGCCGGATCGAAGAGGCGCTCGCGCTCGGGAAGCAGAACCTTCTCGCCTGTCGCGACCTCGGCTCGCTTCAGGGACTCGCGCAGAGTCTCTGTCGCAGCGCCGGTACCTTCGCCGTGCTCCCCGGGAACGAACATACAGCCGCCCGCCTTCTCTCCTGCTTCGAGGCTCAGCGAGAGCAGATCGGCGTCAGCGAGGCCTGGGTCGCGAGAATGAACGAGCAAACGCTCTCAGCGATCCGCGCCCGGCTCGACGAAAGCGCCTTTGCCGAAGCATGGGAGCAGGGCCGGGCACTGACGATCGACGAGGCCGTCGCGCTCGCCCTCGAATCACTCGAGTGAGCGCGCGCGGACCGTTCACATGATTCAGCGAAAGCGATGATGACGAGGTCTCGTCCGTCAACAAACGGGGGAGGCCCACACACGCTGGGCCTCCCTCCTGAGACCACCCGTGTTCGCGCCCCGCAGAGCGCACGCACGAGCGTCCGGCTCGATCACGCTTCGATCGCGTAAACGACGTGGTTGCGACGGCGCGAGCGGCCGACGCCAATCCCGCCCCACAAAGAAGAGCGAGACCTGCCGCAGCCGCTGCCCCGATGAGAGCGTCTCGCCAATGGAAGCCGCGGGACGGCGCCAGCGTGCTCGTCGTAGCCGACAGGTTGGCACCGTAGGGATGCGCTGCGGCGTACCGTTCGAACACGTCCGGACCTGGGTTGGCGCGTGTTGCGAACCTGGTGTGCGGAAGCGCGTTCTTGGGCTCGCCGGCGACCGAGGAGAGCGCCGGCATGTTGAGGTTGCGGCCGTATGGATGACCGGCCGCGTACCGCTCGAACCAATCGGGTGCGGAGCTGCTCTGTGTGACCCCGGCGGTGAACGGCAGCTGGTCCTTGGGTTCGCCGTTTGCAAGCGCTGTGGCTGCGAAGAGCAGTGCCGCCGCCAAGGCGACGATCTAACCGGTGAGTTGCCTGTGTCGCATGTTTGCCTCCCATTCGTGGAGCCGTCGGCTCCGGTGGTTTCTGTCTCGTCGAGGGTCGGGTCGGCGGCGCACCTCACACGCCTGCAAGCTGTCGCGCTGCGTCGTGCTTTGCACGGCCGGGCGACCCTTGCGCGACCTGGCGCTGGCTTTGAGCGGCCCGCTTTCTCCTGACAGGCTGCGGCCCTTCGGCCTCGTCCGGACGGAAGCCCGAACAGACCAGATCGAGAGCAGTGATTCGGTCATCGTCGTATGCGCAGAGCAGGTGCTGTTCGACGATCTTGCTGACGTCACCGGGCTTCTTCACGCGGAGTTGGTAGAAGACGTGGAGGCGATCGGCAACGGTTTCGCTTCCTGAGCGCACGAGTTTGAGTTCCTCTGTGTCGCCGAACCACGAGGAGAACTTCGCCGCCGCCGCCTCGGCACCAGAGACCTCGACGGGGCCCGGCGGGATGAGTGCACGCATGCGCACGTCGACGGTCAGCACGCGGGCGAGTTGCCGGAAGTCTCGATCGACGAGCGCCGCGACGAGCTTTGTGCCCGTGTCAGTAGCTGAAGACCGTGGCGTGGTCATCGCCGATCCATTCCCAGAGTGGTGTCGCGCCCCCGAGCCTTGCGTTCGCCGCGAGCTCGCTCTCGTCTAGCTTGCGTGCGCTGAAACAGATCGGGCAGACGAGTAGCTGCCCTCCTCCGGCTGCAAACTGCTCGAGCAGCCGTGCGAGCGGCGGACATCCGTCGCAGGCGATCCCCTCGGCGTATCCGGGCAGCGCGACTCGAACGGCTTCCTTGGTGAGGAACATCGTCACCTGCTTCCCCTGCTCGAGCGCCGCACCGCCGACGAGGAACGCGACGGTCACACGCTCGCCGTCTTCGAGCCCCGTCGCGAGGTTGATGACGACCTTGGATCTGTCTGGCATCTCGTCCTCCTCAGCTGGCACTGGGGAGGACGCTATGGCCGGTGCGAGAGATCCGCTTCGCGGAAACTCGCCAACCTACGGGCTTACGGCCGAATGGCTAGATCGTGCTATTGCCGAGCCCGTACCGGCCGGCGAGGGAGGCGGCGGCTGCCCGCGAGGGGAGCCCGAGCTTCCGCAGGATGTTGGCGACGTGGCGATTGACGGTGTGCTCGCTGAGGACAAGCCGCTGTGCGATGTCGCGGTTCGTGCGGCCATCTGCAACCAGCGCGAGCACCTCGAGCTCGCGCGGGCTCAGGCCGCCGAGCGGCGTTTCGATCGCGGTCGCGGATAGCGCGACCGTCGTCTTCTGGAGCTTCCGGAGCATTACTTCGCTGCGAGCTCGCTCTCCATCCGCTCCCATCTCTCGAAAGTCGACAAGCGCCGCCTCGAGCTCGCGGCGGGCTCCGTCCTCGCGTCCGAGCGCCGCAAGCGTTCCGGCGAGGTCGAGCCGGACGCGGCCGACTTCGAATCGGGCCTCGCTCGCTGCGAGCAGGTCGAGAGCGTCCTCGAAGGAGCGTCGTGCTGCGTCGTTGTCGCCCTGTGCCGCCGCCAGCGCTCCTTCGGAGGAACACACCGCAGCGCGGATCGGCCCCGTCTTCGCGAGCGCGGCGATCTCGCGGAGCTCGCTTAGCGCAGCAGCAGCGCCTTCATGCGCTCCCTGTCGCGCGAGCGCCTTGATCGCCAGCTCGAGGCCGACGCTTCGCTCGACTCTGCCACGGTCGGGGAATCGGCGGAGATACCGATCGGCCAGTTCTGCGGCTTCCGCGGGATCATCGCGGTCAAGCGCGAGCGCGGCGCGTCCGAGCAGGGAGAGGGTGTGCGTCTCGCTGCGCGCGAACAGCTCTGCTGCTTCCTCGAGCCGGCCTTGCCGACGACGCAGCTCACCCAGCCGCGCGATCGCGTCGCCGACCATTGGGGGCCGCGACGCTTGGAGCCCATGGACGGCGGCCGTGAGCTGGCTTTCCGCCTCATCCCAGCGACCCTGCCAGCTGAGCACGCTCGCGTAGTGCGCCCTGCACGTGTTGAGGAGGAAGATGTCGTGCTGTCCGCAGAACTCCCCGACGCGGGCGCACCATTGTGCAGCGCGGTCGAAGTCCCGTACCCGTTCGCAGGCGGAGATCAGGTAGCAACACGCCCACGCGACGCAATAGAGGAGGCTCGCCTCCCCGGCCAGCGCAACCGTTGCCGCCTCGTCGAGGCGGCGCATGCCTTCGTCCAGCTCGCCGTCGCTGACGAGGGCTCGGCCCTCGAGGCCGAGCCCGAGCATTTCCAGCTCCGGAGCTCCGAAGGCACGGCCAAGCTCGACGGCGCGAGCTGCCAGTCGTCGCGCTTTGGCGGTGTCTTCATCCAGGGAAACCGCAATGTGCCCCTCGTGGATCGCCAGCCAGCCGTGATCGACGCTAGGTTCGAGGCCGTCGATGAGGCTGTGAGCCCGTTGCAGCCAGCCGTTCGCGACCGCAGGCTCCCCGCGAAACATGAGGTTGTCCGCGGCAAGGTACGCGGCTATCCGGGCGGCAGAGCTCTTGTCACCTCGCTCGAAGTACAGGCGGTACGCACGCTCTCGGGCATCGAACGTCAGCCGGTCCTCGTTCAGCATGTGCCCGACCCAGCCCATCCCTTCGAGTGCTTCTGGGGTGTCGGCTTCGGCCAGGGACTCCTCGAAAGCGCTTCTCGCGCCGTCCCAGTCCCCGCTCTTGAGCGCTGCCCAGCCCACATCGAGCGAGGCTGCGTGGGTTGACTCCTCGGTCATCCTGCGGCCGAGTATGAATCAGGCTTCGAGGTTCTTGATATTCGATAATTCAAGTGATAACTTGAATTACGATGGCAAGCAACTCGGCGAAGGCGGCGTTGTTCGATGCGTTGGCGTCGGTGGCGCAGGCCCTTGGCAGCGGCCGGCGGGCCGAGATCATCGACGTCCTCGCGCAGGGCGAGCGCTCGGTCGAGGATCTGGCCGGCGAGATCTCGCAGAGCGTCGCGAACACCTCGCAGCATCTGCGGGTACTGGCGCGGGCTGGGCTTGTGCGCTCGCGCCGGGAAGGGACGCGGATTTTCTACCGGTTGGCGAGCGAACATGTGGCCGACGTGTGGGCCGCCGTCCGCGACGTCTCTGTTCGGCATGTCGCCGAGGTGTCGGTACTCGCGGACGAGTATCTCGGCGAGCGAGACGGCGTGGAGCAGCTTTCGGCCGAGGAACTCGCGCAGCGCCTCGAGCGAGGTGACGTGATCGTGCTCGACGTGCGTCCAGAGACGGAATACCGTGCTGGTCATATCGCCGGCGCCCGCTCGGCGCCCCTACCGGCGCTCGACAAGTTGGCGGGGAAGCTGCCGAAGCGGCGCGAGGTGGTCGCCTACTGCCGCGGCCCGTATTGCGTGTACGCAGACGACGCGGTGCGTCTGCTGCGCCGTCGCGGCTTGAAGGCGCGGCGCCTCGACGTCGGGTTCCCGGAGTGGCGGCGGGCAAGCCGGCCTGTCGAAGTGACGAGCTGAGAGGAGCATCGATGCTGTTGCGACCGTTCCTGAACGACGCCGGGTCATGTGCCAGCTATCTGTTCGGCTGCACGACGCACAACACACTCGCGGTCGTCGACCCGCACGCCGACCTCGTCGACGAGTACTACGCCGCGGCCGCCGTGGCCGGCGCGCCGATCGTCGCCGTGTTCGAGACGCACGTCCAAGCCGACCACGTCTCGGGGCTCCCGGGGCTGGTCGAGCGGACAGGGGCGACCGCGTACCTTCCCGAAGGCGCCGGAGTCGATTTCGATCATGTCGCATTGCGCGACGGTGGGGTGGTCGAGTTGGGCAACACGGTGGTGACGGCGATCGCCACGCCCGGTCATGCGCCGGCGCATCTCGCCTTCACGGTTGCGGACCGGCGACGAGGGGATGACGAGCCGTGGCTCGTCTTCAGCGGCGACTCGCTGCTGATCGGCGACGTCGGTCGGCCCGACTTGCACGTCGGACGCGACTCTCGCAACCAGGCGCGTGTGCTGCATGCGAGCCTGCGGCGGCTGCTCGAACTGCCCGACCACGTCGTGTTGTATCCGAGTCACTACGGCGGCTCGGTATGTGGTCGAGGGCTCTCGGGCAATCCGTTCTCGTCGATTGGGTTCGAGCGTTCCCACAACGCGCTGCTCTCGGTCACGGACGCAGAGGCGTTCGCCGATGCGCTACTTGCCGACCCGCCGCCACGGCCGGTCGAGCAGGAGAGGATCGTCGCCGCCAATCGCTCCGGTCAGGCGGTCGTCGCGGCGTGACGTCGGTCCGGCTGGGTCTGCGCGCGAACGCGCGTCAGTTCGCGTTGCTCGTTGTGCTGAACGCGCTGGTCGGCGGCATGGTCGGCCTGGAGCGGAGCGTGCTACCGCTGGTCGGCAAGCAGAGATTCGGCGTTTCGACCGCCGCGATCCTTGCTTTCGTCGTCGCCTTCGGCGCCGCTAAGGCGGTCACGAATCTGGCCGCGGGCGGACTGGCCCAGCGAGTGGGGCGTAAGCGGTTGCTCGTGCTCGGCTGGTTGGTGGCGTTGCCGGTGCCGCTGCTGATCGGGCTCGCCCCGTCCTGGTGGTTCATCGTTGCGGCGAACCTGCTGCTCGGCGTCAACCAGGGCCTCGCCTGGTCGATGACCGTAGTGATGAAGATCGATCTCGCCGGGCCGCGGCGGCGCGGGCTCGCGCTCGGGCTGAATGAATCGGCAGGCTACCTCGGCCTTGCCGCCGCGGCATTCGTCAGCGGGGCGCTCGCCGCAAGTTACGCGCCGCTGACCGTCGTCTGGGTCGGGGTGGCGCTGATTGTTGCGGCCGGGCTGGTGCTCAGTGTGTTCGCGGTGCGCGACACGGCGGCGCAGGTCGCGCTCGAGCAGCAAGCACACGGAGCTGATCGGTCCGCGCACGGGAGTCTCGGCGCCGCATTCGCGCAAGCGAGCCTGCACGACCCGATCCTGCGCGCCTGCAGCCAGGCCGGGCTGGTCAACAACCTCAACGACGCACTCGCCTGGGGGCTGGCGCCGCTCTACCTCGCAGCGCACGGCGCCAGCGTGCGCGAGATCGCCGTTGTCGCAGCCGCCTACCCGGTCGTTTGGGGTGCCGGCCAACTGTTGACCGGCTGGCTTTCTGATCACACGGGCCGCAAGCGGTTGATCACCGCGGGGATGCTCGTGCAGGCGGGGGCGCTCGGGCTGCTCGTCGCCGGCGACGGCGCCTTCCCGGCCTCACTAGTTGCCGCCGTTCTACTCGGCGCGGGCACGGCGATGGTTTATCCGACTCTGATCGCGGCTGTCTCGGACGCGAGCCAGCCGCGCGACCGCGCACGGGTGGTCGGCGTGTACCGCTTCTGGCGCGACTTCGGTTTTGTCCTTGGCGCCCTGATCGCCGGAATCGGAGCGGATGCGACCTCACCACGAGCTGCGATCGTGATCGTCGCCGTGCTTACCGGCGCCAGCGGCGTATTCGTTGCTGCAACCTCCTGGCAGCCACGCCCTGCGCTGCGGCCCGCCCCGGTTCCCTAAGAGATGAAGGAGACGTGATGGCCCCTGAGCTCGAGATCGATGTTGAAGTTCTGAAGAGCGAGATCAAGAAGACGTACGCGTCGGTCTCGAAGGAGCCGGAGAAGGACTTCATCTTCCCGACCGGGCGACCCTGGGCCGAAGACCTCGGCTACCCGGAGGAGCTCGCAAACGTGCCTGAGAGCGCTGTCGGCTCGTTCGCAGGCGTTGCGAACCCGTGGCAGCTGGGCCGGCTCGCACCGGGCGAGCGGGTGCTCGACCTCGGCTCCGGTGCGGGCACCGACGCGCTTGTCGCCGCGCAGATGGTCGGCGAGCACGGCCAGGTCAGGGGGATCGATATGACGCCGGAGATGTTGGCGACGGCGCGTGGCGCGGCGGCCGAGATGGGCGTGTCGAACGTCGAGTTCGTCGAGAGTGAGGCCGAGCAGCTGCCGTTCGCCGACGCAAGCTTCGACATTGTGATCTCGAACGGTGTGATCGATTTGATCCCGGACAAGGACGCCGTCTTCGCGGAGATCTTCCGTGTGCTCAGACCCGGTGGGCGGATTCAGATCGCCGACGTCACGATCCAGAACCCGGTCAGCGCGGAGGGGCGCCGCAACATCGACCTCTGGACCGGCTGAATTGCCGGGGCGCTGCTGGAAGCAGCGTACGCGAGCCTCCTAGAGCGTCACGGGTTCGAGCGGATCGAGACCGGCCAGCTCGTCGACACCTACGGCCGCTCCAAGTTCGAAGACACGCGCCGCAAGGCACAGAAGTTCGGCGCGCGCGGCACCACCCTCAAGGCCTACAGGCCACGGCCCTAGCGAATGCAGCAGCGCGACGAGGACGGAGTCGAGGCGGCGGCGATCGACGCGCTCGTCCCGTTCGAGGGCAAGCGCGTGATCGAAGTCGGCTGCGGCAAAGGGAGACTGACGGCGCTCGCCGCCGACCGCGCATCGTTTGTGTACGCCTTCGACCCGAGCGCCGAGAACATCGCAGCCGCGCGGGCGACGCTGACCAGCGAGCAACGTCGTCGCGTCCGCTTCGCCGTCCACGACGCCGAAGCGCTCGACGTCGCGCGGGAACGGTTCGACATCGCTCTCTGCGGCTGGTCGTTGTGATGTATTCCGGTCGAGGGCGTCGTGCACGCCCTGCACAACATCCACGCCGCACTTGTCTCCGACGCGATGGTCGTCGACACGCAACCCGTCTCGGCCCGCCCACCGGTCGCCGCCAACGGCAAAACGCTCGGCACGCTCGACATGGGCGACTGGTCCGACACGATCCAGGCAATCGCCAAGCTAGTGGCGGAGACGATCGCCGACGGACTCTATGAACTGCAGCACGAGTCCCGGTTCGTTGTCACCGACAGTTTCGACAGCGGACCGGAGTGCCTGGAAACAGTCGCCGGCTGGCGGGGCACGCGCGTCCCGGCCAGCGTCGCGACGGGACTCGCGGCTGCAACGTCGCAGGTGACAGTCCGGCAGGAGGTCCGGCTCCGACTATTGCGGCGCGTGCCTGAGCACTCCTCGAGCTAGTCAGGTTGGCTCAGCAGCAGTCGCAGCCTTCGCCGCCCCAGCTCTCGCGCCCTTCCCTCACCGCAACGGCCGCGATGACAAGGGCGGTCAATGGGTCGGCCCACCACCAGCCGGCGAGCGCGTTCGCACCTAGGCCGAGCAGCAGCGCGATCGATAGGTAGGCGCAGAGCTGCGTCTGTGCCGCTTCCTTGACGGTGGCGGCGGAGTGGAGTTGATTGCCGATCCGCCGTTTCACGTAGGCGAGAAGCGGCATCGTCGGCGCGGTGAACGCAGCGAGGCCAATCCCGACCCAGCTTGCGCTGGGATGATCGCCACTGAGGAGCGTGCGCAGCGCTTCGGTGCCGACATACGCGGCGAGCACGAAGAAGCTGACTGCGATCAGCTGCTGCGCGCGTCGCTCTGCGGCGCTCGAGCCGCGCCGGTTGCCGGTGAACAGCCAAAGCACGACGCCTCCGGCGAGCGCCTCGATCAAGCTGTCGGCACCGAAACCGATCAGCGCGATCGAGCCCGCAGCGAGACCCGCGGCGAGCGCGATCCCGAACTCGACGACGTGCCAGCCAATCCCGCTCCAGGCAAGCAGCCGCGCCCGCCGCTCGAGCCTCGCCTGCTCAGCCGGTGGGGGAGCTGCCGGCAGCACAGGAAGCGCGATCCGCTCCTTGCGGAGCTGCAGCAGCGGTGTGCTCGGCTCAGACACGGACGCGCTTTCGGCGGCGGGCGCCGGGCATCGGCAGAACGGAGGCGAGCAGCGTCCGGCCCTCTTTGGTGAGCGAGTACATAACCATCTTCCCCTCGCGCCTAGAGCGAACGATCCCCTGCGTGCGCAACGCACGCACATGGTGCGACACGAGCGTTTGCGAGCGCTCCACGATCCAGGCAAGGTCACAGACGCACAACGCGTTTGCTTCGAGCAACGCCGCCGCCAGCATCAACCTGGTCGGGTCCGACAGCGCGCGAGCCTTTCCCGCCGCGACATCCGCCACCGCGGGCGCGAGCCGCTTCTTGCGCAGCCGCTCAGCGACTCGCAAGTCCAAGCAGAGAAGCTCGCAGCGATCCTCAGTCATACGAACATCCTAACGTTCGTTTGGACGTACCGATCTTTAGGGGGAGGCCTCGGCGACTTGCTCTCCGGGGTGCTCGTTACCTTCGACCGAGCACCTCCCTAACACGGAGGTGCTCGATTCAGTGAGAAGCCTTTGCTCAAGCCAAACCGTATGGCCCTCTGCATCGCTGGGGACAGATCTTGGGGACAGGTTGAGGGATGCTCCAGCAATGTGCGTACGCGATCGAGGCAACAAAAAAGGCCATTTGCTGGCCTTATAGAGCCCTCTGACGGACTCGAACGTCGACCCCCTCCTTACCATGGAGGTTCTGGGGCGGTACCAGCGTGCACGACCGGGCACTCGCGGCCAGCTTTTCCCGCAAATCGGCCATTCTGAAAGTGTCAAGCAGTGCCCGCGCGTGACCGCGCCTGCTCAGCCTCACGTACCCGTCTCGTACCCGCGGTGTGTTGCCTGTTCTTAAAACATGCAAGTAACGGGGGAAAGCGCGCAAATCGCCCCCCATCACCCCGCGGACCGGACTCACGCATGAACGCGGCGATCAACCTCTGTGCATGCAGGTCGGCAGTTGACTCCCGGTATCCGGCCCGCCACG
>JBKPRG010000091.1:0-28994 GCA_046765815.1 Actinomycetota bacterium | reverse complement strand
GCAAGGGCGAGCGCCGCCTCGTACGGTCGCCGGAGCTCAGTCCAGCGTGCCGCGGCCGCGGCCGCGTCGCCCGTGAGCTCGAACGCGTACGGGCCGGCGCCGGTCACGCGAGGAGGCTCGTCCACGCCGGCCCGCCGGCGCCAGAGCTGGAGGCAGGCGGCAACCTCCGCCGCCCCGACCGAAAGGGCCCACTCGAGCGTGGCCTGGGTCGCCTCGCGGGCACGCGCGGCGTCGCCTCTGAGCCAGGCGACCTCCGCCTCCGCAACGGCCACATGCATGAGCCGCCACAGCTCGCCGGTCGGCTCGGCCAGCGCCCACGCTTCTTCGAGCAGCGGCAGGACCTCCGGGTCTCCGCGTCTCGCGCGCACGCGCGCGAGCACAGTCAGGGCGAGCGACCTCGGAAACGTAGACACCTCGCGCCGTCCGAGCACGAGCATCGCCCACTCGACCGCATCCGCCCAGCGGCCCTCGTCGAGCGCGAGGAGGGCGCCATTGCCGAGGAAGTAGAGCTCGATCAGGTCGACGCCGTGCGTCCGACAGTACGCGAGGCCCTCCTCGAGGTAGACGTGTGCAGCGTCGTACTCGTGGGCGTCCATCGCTGAGTAGGCGCGCGTGAGATGGGCGTCCGCGACCACTTCGTGGAGCTCGCACTCGCTCGCCAGAGCCTCTGCGCGTTTGATCGTCGCCAGCCCTCGGACGCGATCGTCCCAGATCTCCCGCCGCCCGATCCGGAGCAGTGCCTCGCTGAGTATGTCCGCTTCGCCGAGTCTCTCTGCGAGCTCGAGCGATCGGTCGGCGGCCCGCGCGGCACCCTCGCTGTCCGGGAGGCTGTCGAGGACGAATGAGAGCACGCCATACGCCCCGGCGAGCTCGCGTCCCGGCGGCAGCTCTTCGAGCAGCTCGACGGCCTGCGCCGCCACGAGCCGGGCCTCGTTGCCCCGGCCTGGGCACCAGAGGATGTGCGCGAGCCTGGCGAGCGCCTCGCCTTCCTTGAGACGGTTACCGAGCTCGCGGTAGCGGGTCGCGGCGTCGCGAAGCGCGCCGATCGCTTCCTCCGATTGGTCGGTCAGGTAACACTCGCGCGACCGCAGTTTCAGGAGCTCCGCGACCTCGTCCTGAGGAAGCCCGTCGGCGTAGCGAAGCGCCCGGGCGAACTGCTCGGCCGCCTCTCGATGCGCGCCGACCGACGACGCGTGGACGCCGGCCGCCCGCGCGAACTCGAGCACGGCGTCCCGATCTCCCGCCGCGTCTGCGTGGTGCGCGAGGCGGGCAAGGCTGCGGCCGCTGTCGCCTCGTGAGTCGAGCGTCCGCAGCGCCATGCGATGCAGGCTGACCCTCCGCCGCGCGGTGACGGACTCCACGAGGGCAAGGCGCGCCAGCTCGTGCCTGAACGCGACGCCGTCATCGACCTCGACGAGCATTCCCGCCGCCAGGCACTCGTCGAGCCGAGCGTCGAGCTCGCCCGAAAGCGCCTCGACGAGCCACCACTCCGCATGGGGCGTCGCGACCGAAACCGCCTCGAGGACGCTCCGCGCACCCGGCGTCAGCCTGGCGGCGCGCGCGAGTACGGCGTCGCGAACCGTGACAGGCAACTGCTCTCCGCCCGATTCCAGGACCTCCGTGACAAAGAAAGGGTTGCCCCCGGTCACGGCGTGCAGCCCGTCGCCGTCGATTCCGTAGGGCTCGGCTAGCCCTGCAACGGCGTCCCGGGAGAGCGGCGCCAGCGCCACGCGCTTGACGGCGATGCCCGACGTCAGCTCGCCGAGCATCACCCTGAGCGGGTGCCGTGCGTCGACCGCCTCGTCGCGATAGCTCACCACGATCATCAACCGAGCGGTCGCGATCCGGCGCACGAGCAGCCTGAGCACGTCCAGCGTCGCCTCGTCCGCCCAGTGGGCGTCCTCGATCACGAGCACCGTCGCCCCATCGCGGCGCAGCTCCTCGAGCAGGGTTGCGGCGACCTGGTAGGGCGTCGGTTCGGCAAGCATGAGCTCCGTGAGAGCGGGCCCGGCCTCGACGGCGATGTCCTGGATCGGCCCGAGCGGACGCGCCGTGAAGAGGGGGTCGCACGCGCCTCGCAGCACGATCGTCGAAGACGGCCGATCCGCGCAGAACCGCTCGATCAGTGTCGTCTTCCCGCCACCGGCCTCCGCCGTCACGAGTGCCAGGCACCCACGCGCGGCAGAAGCCCGCTCGAATGTCGCCTCGAGCGCGGCCAGCTCCTGCTCGCGCTCGAGGAGGCGGCGGCCGTCGGAGTCGATGGGCGGATCGGCGAGCGAGCTCATCGGCGCATCGTGACCCGTCAGGACGAGCACGGCAAGCGCCGGCGCGGCAGCCGCTAAACGATCCAGCGTGCTCGTGCATCGTACGAGAAGGGCCCCAAAGATCGTCCTCCCGGACGACGGTGAATCGTTCCACCAACGGATTCGCGCCCGCGGCAGCCCTCCTACGCTCGCACCATGGCGGGGAATCGTCGGGGAGTTCTGAGTCATGCGGTGTCGGCCGTCGCGCTGTGGACCATCGCCGCCGCGCTGCCGCTCGTCGGCTTCGCGTCACTGCTCCTCCGCTCGCAGCTCGACCCGCACTTCGAGAACTACCGCGCGCACTTCCTCGTCTTCGGCGCCGTCGGCGGCCTCGCGTTCGCGCTCGGCTACGCCGCCGGCGAGGCGGCGGAACGACGCCGCGACGCCCGCGTCCTGCTCCTCTCGCTCGCCTTCATGGCGACGGGCGGGTTCCTCGGCCTGCACGCCCTAGGCACGGAAGGCGTGCTGTTCGACGACGAGCACGCGGGCTTCATGACGGCGATCCCGGTCGGTCTGTTCGTCGCCGCCGGATTCGCCGCAGCGTCGGCGTTCATCGACCTGAGGCCAGAGCTCGGGCCGTGGCTGATCCGCCGCCGCTCACTGCTCCGCGCCGGCCTCCTCGCCACGATGGTGGTGTGGTTCGTCTGGACAGTGGCGGACCTGCCGCCGTTCAACGCACCGGACAGCGAGGCGGCGCGCCACAGCCCGCTCGCGGTGCTCGCGATCGTCGGAATGGTCGTCTACGCCGCCAGCGCCGTTCGCTACTGGCGGCTGTTCCGTCACGACCGCAAGCTGCTACCGGCGGCTGTCGCCGCCTGTTTCCTGCTGCTCGCCGAGGCGATGGTCGGCGTCGCGGTAACCGGCGAGCGCAAGTGGCACGCGAGCTGGTGGGAGTGGCACGGCCTGATCGTGACGGCATACGTCGTGATCGGTTTCGCCGCCAACCGCGAATGGCGCGACGAGCGCTTTCGAGACCTCTACCTCTCGACGACGCGCGAGCGCCGCCAGCACGTCAGCGTGCTCTTCGCCGATCTCGTCGGCTTCACGAGCTTCGCGGAACGCCTGGAACCGCTCGCGGTGGCGAAGGTGCTCGACGCGTACTGGAGCATCGCGGCGCCGCTGCTCACGCGGCGCTTCGGCGGCGACGTGGAGAAGTTCATCGGCGACGGCATCGTCGCGACGTTCAACAGCCGCGGCGACCAGCGAGACCACGCGGTGCGCGCGGCACGCGCAGCGCTCGCGTTGCAGGAGGAGCTGGCGGTGCTCACCGACACCCATCCGGGATGGCCGCGCATGCGCGTCGGCGTCAACAGCGGCGAGGCGGTGCTCCGCGAAGTCGGCGGCGCAGGGTTCGTCGCCTACCCGTTCGTCGGCGACACGATCAACACCGGCTCGCGACTCGAGAGTCTCGCCCCGGCCGGCGGCGTCTTGATCGGCGAGGACACCTTCGAGCAGCTGCCGGAGGGGGCCGTCGTCGAGGCGAAGCGGCACCTGCAGATCAAAGGGAAGAACGACCTCGTCCGCGCCTACGTGCTGCTCGCGCTGCCCTGACGGATCAGCGTGCGCCCTGCCAGGCGATCGTCCGCGCGGCAACAGGGCTCAGCTGATGCAGATCTGTCCCGTCCGCGTTCAGCACGTACGTCCCGCCGGCGGAGTTGGCCGCGAAGGCGAGTTGCGTGCCGTCCGGCGACCAGACCGGTGGGGCCCAGCCCTCGACACAACAGGCGGAGTGATACAGAAGCCGCTTCGCCGAACCGTCGACCGTCAACGTCCAGACCTCCGCCTCGAACCCGCCAAGCGGTGCGCGCGGCGTCACGAAGACGCTCAGTGTGCGGCCGTCCGGCGACCAGGCCGGTGCGCCCGGCCCGCTGCCGCTCGCCCCCGACTGCAACAGCCTGCGATTCGAGCCGTCGGCATTCGTGACGTAGACGTCGTCGCCGGTGTCGAAGGCGATGCGCCGGCCGTCCGGAGACCAGCGCGGGTGTGCCCCCGCTGCAATCGGAACAGGACGTGAGCCCTCGCTGCGCACCGTCAGGAGGTGCGACGAGCTTCGCCCGATTCTGAGGAACAGGATCGACCCGCCGTCCGGGGCCCACGTGGGCTGCAGGTCCTGGCAGTGGCCGCACCGGGTCAGCCTGCGCTCTTTGCCCGTCGCGAGGCTCACCGCCCACAGCGAACTCGCGAAGTGGCGGCGTGCGGTCCTCGTGAAGACGATCTGCGAGCCATCAGGCGACCAGCTGACGGTTCCTCCAGACCACACGCCGCACGAGCCGCAGCCGGCGAGGCGCCGCATCGCGGTCCCGTCTGCCCGCTCGACGAAGAGCGACATCCCGGTCAGCCCAGTGCGAAGCTCGAGCGTTCCGCGGACAAAAGCCAACTGCCGACCGTCTGGTGACCACGCGGGCTCGAGGATCGCGCAGGCACGATCGCCGCAGCTCGTGATCGCGCGTAGGTCGGAACCGTCCGGATTCACGGTCCGCAAGACGCCTGTGCCGTCGACCAGGGCGATCTTCCCGCCGCCCGAGGCCGAGGTCGCAGCCGACGGCGCGTTCGGTGACGACGCGGTCGAGCGACCACCCGTCGTACCGCTGACCACCGCGGCGATCGCGGCGGCGCCGATAACGACGCACACCAAGGACACTCCGTAGCGTCGCCGTCGCCGACGAGTCCGATCGCGTGCCTCCTCGATCAGTGCCTGCTCGTGCAGCGCGTCGACGGCCTGCTGATCGAGGCGGTCGGGTCGCCTGGGAGGAGCTGTCACGGTCATGCCGATAGAGCTAGTATTAGTAGCACCATGTTGCGGATTGATCCAAACGACACGGCACACCTCCACGAGCAGGTGGCCGGCGCCATCCGGCGCGCGATCGCCGAGGGAGAGGCCAAGCCGGGCGAACGGCTGCCTCCCGCCAGGGACCTCGCAGCGGTGCTCGGCGTCAACCGGAACACGGTTCTCCGTGCTCTCCGGGGACTGCGAGAAGAGGGTCTCCTCGAGTTTCGCCGCGGGCGAGGCATCAGCGTCGCCGGGACACCCGATCGCAGCGCGGTCATCTCACGGGCGCGCGAGCTCGTGAGCTTCGCCAGGCAGCACGGCTACCAGACCGAGGAGCTCGTCCGCCTGATCGAAGAGGTCGGCTAGGAAGTCGCGCTTACGGGCAGCTCGACGGTGAACGTCGAGCCCTCGCCGGGCGTCGAGTCGACACTGATCGTGCCGCCCATGCGGATCACCAGCTCGCGCGTGATGTAGAGCCCGAGACCCGTGCCGCCCACGCCTCGCGACAGGCCGGGGTCGAGTCGCGTGAACTTCTCGAAGATCCGTTTCTGGTCGGCGGGAGCGATCCCGATGCCTTGGTCGCGGATCGCGATCAGCCCGCTGCCGTTCCGCGCCTCGACCTGAACGAGGACGTCGCCGCCGTCCGGCGAGTACTTGATCGCGTTCTCGACCAGGTTCACGAGCACCTGCCGGAGCTTGTTCTCGTCGCAGCGCACGGCGGGCACATTGCGAGGCAGCTCGACGCCGATCCGGATCGACTCCGGCGCGCGCACCCGGGCGGCGGCGACCACCTCGCCGGCGAGCCCGGCGAGATCGCAGGTCTCGTCGCGCACCGTCACGCCGGCGCTCTCGAGCTGGTCGGCAAGGAGAATCTGTCCCACGATCGCGTTCAGCCGCTCCGTCTCGTTCTCGATGATGTCGAGGAAGAGCTCGCGGTTCTCGTTGCCGATGTCGGTGTCGCGCCGGCGCAGTGTGCGCACGGCCCCGTAGACCGCGGCGAGCGGCGTTCGCAGCTCGTGCGATGCCGTCGCAACGAACTCGGCGCGCGCCTGCTCGACCACGTGCTCCTCGGTCATGTCACGCAAGGCGTAGACGCAGCCCTCGTCGAAGGCGACCGCGGCGACCGAGAGCCAGCGCTCGCCGCCGTGCACGGTCACCGGCACCGAAGCCGAGCGCGCCAGCGCGCCGGTCTCGGCGTCGGCCGGGTCGACGTGCTCCAGGATCGCCGCCCAGCCCGGGACGACTGACGCGGCGGCCGTCCCCAGCGCCTCCGGAGCCGGGATCCGCGTCAGCAGCTCCGCCGCGTGGTTCCAGTAGCGGACGACCCCGGCGCGGTCGACGAGCACGACCGCGTCGCCGACGTACGTCAGCGCTCGGGCCGCGTCGCCGCGACGCTCGGCCTCCCGGTAGAGCAGCGCGTTCTCGATCGCGACGCCCGCACGGCTGGCGAGCGCGACCGCCAGGTCGTAGTCCGCCTGCGTGAACGTCCGGCCCGACTCCGCGGTGACCAGGGACAGGGCACCGAGCACGCGGCCGCGGCCCTTGAGCGGCACGCACAGCCACGAGTGGAGGCCGATCGCGTCGAGCACCTCCGCCAGCTCGGGCTGCTCCGCCACGGCGGCGTCCAGCAGCTCCTGCGGGATCTCCGGCATGAATTCCGGCCCGCCCGTCCGGAGAACGTTGGCGACGCCCGTGGGCGCGTTCGGGTCGATCGGGAAGCGCCGCTGGAGCTCCCACCCCCACTTCGCCTTGTTCGGATCCTCGTGCGTGACCGCGACGCGCAGGATCTCCCCGTCCTCGTCGAGCATGTCGACGGTGCACCAATCGGCCAACCTCGGCACCGTGATCTCGGCCAATCGGCGCATCTGCTCGTTCGGGTCGAGCGACCCGGAGAGGAGCTCACTCGCCTCGGCGAGGAACGACACGCGGCCTTCCGCTTCCTTCACAGCGTCGTACATGCGTGCGCGCAGCAGCGCCTGCGCGGCTTGGCGCGCGAGCGCGACCTTGGTCGCCTTCCGCTCCTCGTCGAACACCTGGTCGGCGCCGAAGGAGAAGACGAGCCCGCCGATCGTCTGGTCCTCGACCACGAGCGGCAGGCATGCCAGGGCGAAGGTCGCTTCGGGCCCGGCCTCGAGCCCGGGGTAGCGCCGCAGGCGCTCCACGCGGGAGCCCAGCAGCACAGGCTCGCCGGTCCGCACCGCTTCCGACAGCGGCAGGTTCGCGTCGACGGGGAAGCGCCGCCACTGCTCGATCAGACCGTCGCGAAAGCCGCGCGCCGCGACGACGACGAGCTCGGTGCCGTCGTCGCTGAGGAGCGCGATCATCCCCGCGCGCGCCTCCGCGGCCGCGACGCCGGACGTCAGGACGGCGTCGAGCACCTCCGCCGGGGACAGAGCGCGCGAGAACGCCTCAGCGGCGAGCTGCAGCCGCCTCGCGTTACGCGCCGACGCCTCGGCGCGTTCCCGCGCCTCGATCGTCTCCGCGTGCTCGGCAGCGGGGCGCCGCGCGACGAGCCGGGCCAGCGCCGCGCGTGCTCGTCCGCTGCGCGATTCGGCGGGCGCGCTCATGCCTCGCCAAGCATTTCTCGGCGCAACCGGTCGCGATCGCCGTGTTCCACGAGCTCGAGCGTGCGGTTCACCTTTTCGCCGAGGAGAATGGGATCGAAGGGCTTAACGATGTACCCGACGCCGCCCGCTTCGAATCCGCGCCGGCGGTCGTCGGGGCCGGCGAGGGCGGTCATGAACACGATCGGGATGTCGCGGGTCTCCGGCGCTTCGGCCAGCCGGCGCGCGACCTCCCAGCCGTCGAGCGCGGGCATCATCACGTCGAGCAGCAGCAGGTCGGGCCGCTCCCGCGCCGCCAGGTCGAGCGCTTCCGTGCCGTCGCGAGCCTCGACGACTTCGACGCCTTCGACCTCGAGGTTGACGCGCACGAGGACCCTCATCGCCGGCTCGTCGTCGGCGACGAGGACGCGGCGGCGTTGCGACGCGTGCGGCCGACCGTTCTCGGCAGTGCCCGCGACGACCAGGTGAGGACGCGGCCGGGCGGCGGCCGGCTCGCCGGCCGAAGGCGGCTGCTCAAGCACAGGCTCGCTCAAGACCCTGATTTTAGGCGGGTCGGCGGCGATCACCAGTGGCGGCTGCTACGGTCCTGGGGGCGGGATGACGTACGAGGATGCGACCAGACGGCTCGTCGAGCTTGCACGGGCCAACGGCGGGAGGGTCACGGCGGCGCAGGTCGAGGCGGACGACGAGCTGTCCAGCGACCACGCGACGGTCTCCGCGGCAGCGCGAGCGCTGGGCGGCGGCACCAACGTCTTCTCGTACGACGAGGACGACGACCGTGACTGGTTCCCGTTCTCCGGGCTCGTCTTCAGCGAGCTGACCTCGCAGCGCGTCTAAAGGAGGAACCCGCACCGGCCGATCTGTCGGCTGATGCAGAGTCTCCTCCAGATTGCCTTCTCGGCGGTCGCCCTTCTCATCCCGAGCCACCACGCCGGCGCGACCGCGCAGCACCATCTGCTCGCGCGCGTGCACCGGCCTGTCCAGGTGTTGGAGCGGCCGGGCGGATCCCATCTCGCCACGGTCGGCGCGACGACCATGTTCGGCTCGGCGCGCGTGCTCTCGGTCGTCGGCCGGAACGGCCGCTGGCTGCACGTCGCGACCGCCGACCTGCCCTCGGGGCGCGACGGCTGGATCGACGCAGGCGCCTCGGGTGTGACGCTCGCCTCGACCCGCGTCTCGATCGTCATCAGGCTCGGGGCACGAACACTCGAACTGCGCCGTGACCGACGTATCGTGCGCCGCTTCACGGTCGGCATCGGTGCGCCGTCCTCCCCCACCCCGACGGGCCGATTCGCGGTCACCGACAAGCTGCGCGGCGCGGCGTACAGCCCGGTCTACGGCTGCTGCATCCTCGCGCTCTCGGCGCGGCAGACGCATCTCCCGGCCGGCTGGACGGGCGGCGACCGGATCGCGATCCACGGCACAAACGCCCCGGCGACGATCGGGCGCGCGCTCTCGACCGGTTGCGTGCACGCGGACGACGCCGAGCTGCGCTACCTGATGGCGCGCGTCCCGCTCGGGACGCCCGTCAGAATCAGCTGAACTACGCGGGCTCGCCGGAGATCTCGCGCGGCAGCGGCCGGGCGTTCAGCAGCGTCGTGCGGCGCAGCCGGCGAAGCTGGTCGGGCGTCTCGACGGTCGCCACCACGGCGACCGACCGGGCTGCGACAGGCGAGCCGGACGTGGAGCGGGAGCCGTCGCCGAGCGCGCCGAGGATCGCCGCCGCGCCGACGAGGGCGGCCGCTGCCACGAACGCGACTGCATGCCGTCCGGGACGCTGAACGGGGAGGACGACGGGCTTCGCGGGCTCGAGCGGCGTCGCGCGCAGCACCGTGACCGACGTCTCGGAGCCGGCTGCGTACGCGGCGCACTCCGGGCAGCGCGCGAGGTGCGCGTCGAGCAGCGCCCCCTCCAGCTCGGAGAGCTCGCCGTCCAGGCGTAGCGACGCCCAGAAGCGGACACGCGCGCACAGCTGTCCACCCGAGGTGCTCATTGCCAGATGAGACGGACGTCGGCGCCTATAGTTAGCGAGGTTATCGATCGCCGCGGATTTCCCCCTTTCGAGTGAGTACAACATCATTGATGCGTTGGATCGTTGCCGGGCTCGCCCTGTGCGCCGCCGTGGCGTCGGCCGCCGCCGCTGCGGCTTCCGCGCCGACGTACACCGTCGTCTTCACCGGCAGCGGCACCGAGCAGCACGTCGACCACCAGCGCAACATCCAGGACAGCGGCCTCTGTGACTCGGCCGAGCACGTCACGGTCAACGCGACGCTCGCCTGGACGGCGTCGTGGCGCGGATTCAGGGTCGGCAAGCCGGCCGGCGCTGCGGCAGCCGACATCGCCGGGTCGGCGGCCCAGGGCGGCGACGTCAAGGACGCCTGCGGCCTCGACCTGAGCCTGGCGCCGCCGGGGTGGGCAGGCCAGACAGCCTGTTCGGCTGCGCTGGTGCCGGCCGGCTCCGCGGCACTCGAATCACGCAAGACGAAGACCGCGCTCGTCATCGGGGTAACGGCGCCGCCGGTCGCCGTTCCCGTCGGCGCGGGCTGCGAGCTGAACGTGCGCAACGACCAGCTCGTCGCTCACATCGCCGTGCCGCTGACGAAGCTGATCGCGCTCAAGAAGGGCAAGTCGCTCATGCTGCCCGTCGGGACGTCGCGGCCCGGCCCGGACGACTACTACACCTCGTCGATCGACTGCTCGCAGCCCACGAAGCCGTACGAGGGCTATCGCACTGCGGACGACTGCCACGACACGCTGTCCTGGAGCGGCGCCGTCAAGATCACGCGCGCTTCGTAGGCTCCTACAACAGCCCGGCCAGCGGGAACGCGCGGTGGGCGCGCGGCGGGACGAGGAAGTTCTGGCGGTGCGTCGCGTGCACGAACTCGTTGAAGCCCTGTGCGGGCGAGCGCGCGTCGATCGCGAGCGACGAACCGTCGCCGAGAGCGCCGTCCATCGCGCGCCGCACGCGGTTGAACAGGTCTGACGTCGGCGCGAACGCGACGAAGTGCACGCCGGCTGCGGGCGTCGCCGAGACCTCGGCAGCGACCGCGCTCTGCGCAAACGCGTTGTCGAGCGTGTTGAAGTCGGCACGCTGGACGAGAGCGGTGCCGCGCGTGCGCAGCACGCCGTACGCGTCCGTCGTATCCACCGGCAGCCGCGTGACTGTCTGCAGCGCGCCGCTGTGCCCGACGCCGCCGAACTTCGCCAGGTCGGCGTGGACGTCGGCGGAACGCTCGACACGGCTGACGTCCTCGGCGATCGTGTACGTCTTGTCGGGCACTGTCAGCCCCGGCCGGGTCATCGCGCGCAGCTGGTCGGGATACGGCGTGTCCTTCCACCAGCGCTCGAGGTCCTCGTTCAGATGCGAGAGGTGCATCGCCGTGCCGCCGTTCCAGTAGCTGCGCGGCGTCTGGTCGGTCAATCCGCGCAGCGTCTCGAAGCTCGCCATCCGGTCGGGCGCCATCGCCGCCTTCTGCGTCGACGTGAAGCCGAGGAACATCTGCACGCCGTCGACGATCAGCTCGGCGCCGGGAACGCCGGCCGCCATCCCCATCTGCTTCGCCAGGCCCGGGCCCGCCTCGAAGCCCCCGCCGACGAAGCCGTTGCGCACGCTCCGCACGGCGAAGACGTCGGCGAACGAGCCGAGCAGCGCGTGGTACGCGTCGTCGAGGTGGCTCTGGTCGTCGCTGCGGAAGAGGAAGACGACGTCGTCGGCGCCAAGCACGACCGCGGGGTCGTCGCTCGCGAACCGCGTCGCGTCCAGGACTGCGTTCACTCGCTTGCCGCGGGATTTCGACAACCGCATGTCCGCCGGCAGGTACGCGGGGAACCGGCGCCCGTCCGCGAGTCTTGGCACGAGGCGCCTGAAGTACGGCAGCCCCCAGGCGACCGTCACGCCGAGCCCGGCCGGCGTCGGCGGGTAGCGCCGCTCGAGGAAGACGAGCGCCTGCTCGAGCCGTTTCTGGGCCGCCGCGAGGCGCGCAGCACCGCGGATCCGCACGTTGGCCGTGACGACGCGGTGATGGAGCGGCGGCACGATCACCTCGATCCCGAGCTCCGACACGACGCGCTGGCCGGCGAGCAGGTACTGCTCCTTCCTGGGCGCGACCGACATTGCCGCCGCCCGGGCGGGCGGCGCGGCCAGCCCGTCGAGCAGGGCATAGACGTTGCCCGCGGCGATCGCCGCCGCGCCACGCTTGAGCAGCTCGCGCCGCGAGAGACTCATTTCGACCTCTGCACGAGCTTGTGCCGTTCGAGGCGCCGCATCAGGTCGGCGTCGTCGCCCACCTGCTGCGCCGGCGACACGTGCGAGGGCTTCGGCGTAGAGCCTCCGCGCGAGCTCAGCACGACCGCGACGAGCACGGCCGCTGCGACGGCGGCCAGCAGGGCGACCCACCTCCCACGCACGCCTGAAGGGTAGATGACCTCCCGGCACGCAGACGTTGGCACGCCTGCGGCCTTCTCTCTATGCTCTCCCCGCATTCCCCTGACCCCCCAGACAGGAGGACGAGTGAAAAAGCGCATCTACGCAGGTGTTGGCGCATCTGCGCTGATCGCAATCGTTGCCCTCGCGGCGACGGTCGGCGGGGCGTTCGCCCGGAGCGGCGCCACGCCGCTGCCGGCGGCGTCGTGCTCGGGCATCGTGAACGGCAGCGGCAAGTTGCTGATTGCGTCGGACCTTCCGCTGGAGGGATCGGGCCGCACTCAGACGTCGCAGATGACCCGTGCGATCAAGTTCATCTTCGGCCAGCACGGCTGGAAGGCAGGCAACTACACGCTCGCCTACCAGAGCTGTGACGACGCGACAGCTCAGGCCGGCAAGTGGGACTCGGGCAAGTGCTCGTCGAACGCGCAGGCCTACGCGTCGAATCAGAGCGTGGTCGGCGTGATCGGGACGTTCAACTCGGGTTGTGCCGAGATCATCGTCCCGGTCCTGAACCGCGCCGCGAACGGCCCGGTCGGCATGGTCAGCCCGGCGAACACGTACGTCGGCCTGACGCACCCCGGCCCTGGTACCGCGGCCGGCGAGCCGGGCAAGTACTACCCGACCGGTAAGCGCAACTACGCACGCGTGGTCGCGGCGGACGACTACCAGGGCGCGGCCGACGCGCTGCTGACGCAGCAGTTGGGGATCAAGAAGATCTACATCCTCAACGACAAGGAGGCGTACGGGCTCGGCGTCGCGACGAACTTCAAGAACGCCGCGAAAAAGCTGGGCTTGACGATCGCCGGCTTCAGCGCGTGGGACGGCAAGGCGTCGTCCTACGAGGCGACCGCCGTCAAGATCAAGCAGGCGGGAGCGCAGGGCATCTTCCTCGGCGGCCTGATCTGCGAGAACGGCGGCAAGCTGATCAAGGACCTTCGGAACGGCCTTGGCGCGAAGGTCAAGATCATCATGCCCGACGGCTTCACCCCGATCTCGGCGACCGTGCAGCAAGGCGGCGCGGCGACCGAGGGTGCGACCGTCTCGGTCGCTGGTCTGCCGAACAGCGCCCTGAAGGGCGCCGGCAAGGCGTTCGTGGCCGCGTTCACGAAGGCCGACCACCGCCCGCCGGACCCGTACTCGGTGTACGCCGCACAGGCGGCCGAGGTGTTCGTGCAGGCGGTCAAGCAGTCCAACGGGAGTCGCGCCGACATCGCGAAGCAGCTCTTCAAGATCAACCTGAAGGGCAGCATCCTCGGCGACGTCTCGTTCAACGCGAACGGCGACGTGACCTCGAACCCGGTCACGATCTACAAGATCAAGGGTGGCAAGTCGACGACCCTCAAGGTCATCGTGCCGCCCAAGTCGCTCGTGAAAGCAGCGTAAGCCGGGACCCCAGAGAACGGTTGGCAAGGACGGGGAGGGCGCAGGCGCCCTCCCCGTCTAGTTGTGGGACGATTCGTCGGTGCCGCCGCCGCTCGCCGCCGTCCCGGACTTGGAACATGAACTGGACGAGCTCTACGGCGTGCCGCTGGAGGAGTTCACGAAGGCGCGCAACGACCTCGCAGCCCGGCTGAAGCGGGCGCACCAGTCCGAGGCGGCCGACGCGATCAAGGCGCTGAAGAAACCGACGCAGGCCGCCTGGGCCGCGAACCAGCTGGCGCGGCACGAGCCGAAGCTCGTGCGCGACCTCCTCGATGCCGCGGCGGCGCTGCGCCAGACTCAGCAGCGCTCGCTGGCCGGCAAGGCGTCCGCCGGCGACGTGACCGCGGCCGCGACGACCGAACGCGAAGCCGTGCGGGCGCTCGTCTCGGCGGCGCGCGGGCTGCCGGGCCGGGCGACGGCGGCGACGCTCGAGCGGCTCGGGCAAACGCTCCAGGCGGCGGCGCTCGACGACATCGGCCGCGACCTGCTCGAACGCGGGCGGCTGACCGAGGAGCTGCACGCCGTCGGCTTCGGCCCGCTCGAGGCCGTGAAGGCCGCCCCTGCCGCCCGTCGGCGCGACGAGGTGGCCAAGGCCGCCAAGCAGTGGCTCACGGGGTTGCGCGCCACCGCGCGCACGCTCGACGCCGAGGCACGCGCTGCCGAGCAGGCCGCGCGGGAGGCGGAGCGCACGGCGCAGATCCTGCGCGACGAGGCGGCGCAGCGGCGGGCAGACGCCGACCGTGCCGCCGAAGAACTGGCGGAAGCGGAGAAGGCTCTCCGCTCCCGCCGTTAGCCCCGTTTTGCGTCGTCTCAGTGCTGCTTGCTCTTGCCGTGCGCGTTCGTTTCGATTGCACTACGCCACAGGCAGCACAAAGTGGAAGGGCCGGCTGCGGCTTCCGGCCCTTCCGCCAAGCTGGGAGAGAGCGAGGCTTGCGGAACGTACTCTTCGCCTTCGCCGCCCGGAATCCCCCGGATCGGGGAACTCGAAACCGGCCCGGCTAGTCGGACCGGCGGTTCCCGAGCCGGAGCTCGGAACGCAGGACGTCGATGCGCCGGTGCAGCAGGCGCCGTTCCTTCGAGACCTGCTTCTCGCGCTGCGCCGCGACCTCGTTCGGGAACGAGTCGAGGTTCATGTGCAGCTGGCGCCGCAGCTTCGAGACCTCGCGCTCGCGCCGCTCGAGCTGCTCGAGCTCGACGAGCATCTTGTTCAGATCGAAGAAGGTCTGAGACGCCACAGGTTCTCCCTATCGGATGGGTCGAGCCTGGACTAAACCCCCTGGATTGGGGGCTTTGAACCAACTACAAGATTGGTTCATGAAGACGATCCTGGTCCTGGCGATCCTGGTCGCCGTGGGGCTCGGCGTGGCGTTCCACTTCACCGGCGGCCAGGCGAAGAAGACGACGAGCACCCTCCTGTCCTTTCCCGACCAGGCCGCGCAGGCGACGGCGCGCGCCAACCTGAGCGCCGCGCTGCCGGCGCTGCAGGCGTTCGCGGCCCAGAACGGCGGCTACGGTGGGCTGACGATCGACTCGCTGCGGCAGATCGACCCGTCGGTCTCGGCAGCCGCCTCGTTGCACGACGTCTCGGCGGCCGGCGCCTGCCTGCAGGTGACGATCAGGACGTCGACGGCGAGCGTCACCGCGCCGGGCGGCGCGATCGTCGACAGCCCGTGCCCGTAGGGCACTGCGCAAGTCCCGATATCCAAAGGGATCCACCTGGGCGGGGAGCACTCCCGGTGAACTGGCGGTAGGGCACCGGGATACAGATCCGGCGCCCCAGCTCTCGTGGGGAGCGCGGGCCGGGGCGCCGATCTCAGTGCTCCTTCCTTCAGCTTCCGGCCGACGTTGCCGATACGTCGGCCATGTTCGGCCTCGGCTCACGCTCCGACTCTGCGCAGCGCCTGCGGTTCGTCAACTGGCGCACCGTCGGCCTGTACGGCGCGGCGCTGATCGCGACGGTCGTCGCCGGCTGGGCGATCTCGCGCGTCGGGTAGCGAAACCAATCGCCCGTCAAACGCGTTTCAGTGGTGATGCTGACGGAAGCCGAACCTACGGGCCGACTCCTCAAGCCGCGCCTGGTCTTCTTCTACAGCTCAACGTGCGGCGCGTCCCGGCGTGTGGAGGCGCTCCTCGGGCACGTCCTCCAGCACAACCGCAACCACGACACGTTCGTCGTCCACAAGGTGGACGTGCAGGCGCGCCCGGACCTCGCCGAGCGCTTCGCGGTTAGCGACACGCCGGCAGTGTGCGTGGTCGACGAGAAGCGGATCGTTGCCCGCGGCGTGCGGCCACGGACGGTTGGCGAGATCACCCATCTCCTCAGCCCCTGGCTTCGGCTCGCGAACGGCGTCTGACACCTTCCAAGGTGTCAGACACGCTGCTCAACGCCTCGAGCGGAAGGCCCATACGGGATTCGAACCCGTGCCGCCGCCGTGAGAGGGCGGTGTCCTAGGCCACTAGACGAATGGGCCCCGTAGAACGCGCGCCAGTGTAGCGAAGAGGTCGCGCGGGTACGCCCGCCCCATGCTCGGGTGGTGGCGCAAGCGCGGCGAGAAGCGGCGCGCGGCAAAGCAGCAGGGCGATCCGTCTGCGCTCGAGGTCGAGGGCGACCCGCGTGGCGGACTGCAGGACGAGACGTACCGCACCGCCGATCCGCGCGACGTCGTCGAAGCGGAGGGCACCGCGATGAGCGGACCGGGCGGCGCGGCGCAGCTCGACACGACGCCCGATGAGCGGCGCGACGCCGACCGCGACGCCTAACGCAAGCAGAGATCAGCCAGGTCGAGCCCGTACACCGACTGGTACGTGATGCAGCCGACACGCTGCGAGAGGAACACGCGCGCGTTCAGCACCGCGTACGCGGCCAGGGGCGCCTCCGTGCGCGCCACCTCGAGACCGAGCCGGCCGTAGGCGCGGTCGCGCGCGATCCCGGTCAGCTGCTGCGCGGCGTCGATCGCTCGATTCAGGCGCGGGCTCACGAAGTACGACACGTTCGTGTTCCCGACCGACCGGATCGCGCGGCTGTCGAGCAGCTTGTCGACGAGCGCATACGGATCGCCGTAGTCCGGCCGCGTGATCACGTCGGTGATGTCGAACTTCGTGCCGCGCACCGCCGCCATCGTCAGCTGGCTGCTGCCCGGCGACGTCTCGACGTCGACGCGCAACCCGATTGCTTTGAGCGACTGCGCGACGATCAGCGCGCGGTCGACGCACGCAAACGACCCGCACGCGAGGAACGTCACGTGGCCGCCTCGCAGATGGCCCGCCGCCAGGCGGCGCGCGGTCGCGAGATCGGGCGCACCGATCGGATAGATGTGCTTCGGCTCGTAGCCCGGGAAGCCGGGCGGCAGATACTCGTCGCTCGCGAACGCGCCGTCCTTGCCGAAGAACCGCGCCAGGATCCGCCGGTCGAGGGCGAAGTTGATCGCGCGCCGCAGCCACGGGTTGTCGCGGAAGAGCGGCCGCTGCGTGTTGAACGCGAGGTACGCGACGGTCGGCTGCTGCACCACGAAGAGGTGCGTGTGATCGCGCCGGAACTTGTGCACGAGCCCCGCGAACTCTTGGGGTGGCACGACGCCGTAGTCCGCCTCCCCCCGCTCCAGCTGCAACCGAATCTGCGAGGGGAAGGCGCCGAACCGATAGAGGATTCCCTGCGCGTGCGCGCGCCGCGGGCCGCGGTAGTAGGGATTGCGCTTCAGGAGCAGCGACCGCCCGCGCGTGTAGCGCGCGACGAAGAACGGACCGGCCGACGGGAGGTCGTCGCGTTGCACGTTCGGCGCCCACGTCGGCACCGCGCAGAAGTAGGGCAGCGCGAGGCGCTGGACGAAGTCAGGCGCGACGCGGTTCAGACGGATGGTCAGCGTGCGTCCACGCACGCGCCACCCGGCGACCTCGCGCAAGTAGTTGAACGCCGGCGAGACCAGCTCCGGCGATTCCGCGCGCTCGAGCGCACGACCGAACGACGCGGCGGTCACCGGCGAGCCGTCGCTGAATCGCCAACCCCTGCGCACGCGCAACGTGTAGGTCAGGCGGTCGGCCGAGACGACGGGCAGCGACGTCGCCACCTCGGGCACGAGCCTCGTGCCGCGGTAGCCCGAGCGCGGCGGGTAGTTGAGGAGCTTCGCGCACGTCGCGTACTCGAGCTCCCAGGCGTCGGCGGTCTGCGCCAGCGCCGGATCGAGCGTCGCGAAGTCGGCGCTCTGGGTGACGACGACGGTGTTTGGCGGAGGCGCGCTCGTGCCGCGCCCGGCGTGCAGGACGACGCCGAGCACCGTGAGCACGACGATCACGAGGACGGCGAAGAGACCGACCTCGATCGATGTCCGGACGACCTCAGGCTGCCGCCGCGGCCGCGGCGGGCGCTGACGCTCGCCTTCCTCCATTGTCAGACGGCCACTCGTCGACTCACGCCATCGCGGATGGGGGCCTGCACACGGCGCATTGTGCCCGCCTCGCCCGGCGCCAAGGCCAACCGGCCTTGACACCGGCCGAGTCGACCACACTGCTTGGCGCAGACCCTCCGCGCGACAACGTGAGCCGCCGAGCGACCGTCTCGAGTGGTATCAGGCGCCGATTTCGTGCAGCAGGGGCGCCATGTCGAGCGGGTCGAACCCAAGCCGCCCGGCGATCTCCTCGCTGGTCGGCTTTGTGCCCTCCGTGAACAGGTCGCGCAGGAGCTCGCCGGTCGACGGGCTGTGCCACCAGTCGTTGCCCACCTCGCGCAAGAGGTACGCGCGCAGCTGCGCGGAGCGGATCCACGCGCGCAGGTAGTCCGCCGAGTAGAAGCCCGAATCCATGTCGGAGAGGTGCGCATCGGCGCGGTACCGCACCCCGGTCGCGGCGGTCAGCAGCTGCTCGTAGACGCCGGGATCGCCGCCGTCGGACGTGAAGCGCGACCAGAAGTCGAGCTCGTAGCGGAGCTTCGCCTCGTAACGGCGGAAGAGGAGCGCCTCGAGGAAAATCGTCGCCTCTGCGTTCTGCTGCGCCTCCTCGGCCGACAGGCCGAAGTAGCGCTCGTGCCACTCTGGCTCGCGCGAGATCGCCTCGACGATGTAGCTGTAGATCTCCGTCAGCGCGTGGTCGCGTGCGATGCGCCGGAACGTGTACGGCAGCGCCGGATCGCAGCCACCGTAGTGCAGCGCGTGACCGGCCTCGTGCAGGAACGCCTGGTAGTCGTGCAGGCCTCCCTGGGCGCGCGTGATCAGGTGCACGATCGTCGGCGGGTTGCTTGCGATCACGCAGGCGCGCGGCGCCTTTTGGGGGCGGTCGTCGAGATCGAGCCTGATGTTCGGCTGCGCGGTCAGGTCGAAGCCGAGCGCCTCGAGCGTCTGCAGGCAGACCTCCGTCGCACGCTCCTTCGTGTAGGTCGACTCGAGCGGCGACAGCCGGCGCATGTACGAGGTGTGGAAGCTCGTCGGCACCTCGGGGTGCTCGCCGAGCAGCCGGTCGAACCAGCGCGTCTTGAGAGCGTCGTAGCTCGCCGAGGACGCATCGCTCGCCTGCTTGAGCGCCTTCGACAGCGCACGCAGCGAGATGGCTTTCTCCTCCTCGTTCCGCTCGACCGCGTCGGCGATGCCGGAGTAGTCGGCGGCGAGCTCCTCGGTCGCGCTCAGGAGCTCCAAGCGGTCGGGGTTGAACTCCGCGCTGAGGGCCGCCTGCAACTCTCCGAGCTCCTCGCGATCCGCGTAGGCCGGCAGCACCGCCAACTGCGCCTGCGCGTTGCGAAGCGGCATCTCCTCGCCCTTGAACGTGAGCCTCGTCGCCAGGAGCTTGTTCTCCAGCTCGTCCTCGCGCTCGGCCAGCTCGGCGGAGATGAGACCGCCTTCGCACGTCTTGCGCAGCCGATACAGCAGCTCCCGCGTCTCGCCGCTCTCGCCCTCCTCGCTTTCGCGCAGCGCGTCGAGCTGGTCGCGGCTAAAGAGATCCGCGTAGCGGCGCACGATCTCCGCCTGTTCGGAGACCTCCTTCTCGCCGACGCGCACCGCGCGCCATTCCTCCGACCGCTCGTACAGGTACTGCTCGAGCCGGGCCTCGAACTCCGTCGCACTCAACACGGACGTCGCGCTCATTTCGGCACCCTAGCCAGACGGCGTGCGATCTCGACGAGGTTCTCAGGCACGAACGGCTTTGCGAGGATCGCATCGGCGGCGTCCTGGTAGTCCGACACGTCGACGGAGCCCGTCACGAGGGCGACGGGGATGCCCTGCTCACGCAGGCTCGCGAGCAGCGCGGTGCTGTCCTCGCCGCCCAGGTGGACGTCGAGCAGCACCACGTCCGGGCGCTCGCGCTCGACCGCTGCATTGGCGTCGCCGACCGATGCGGCCTCGCGGACGGAAAAGCCTTCGAGCTCGAGATTGACCCGAACGAGGGTTCTCAGCGAGGGATCGTCGTCGACAACCAGCGCGATGGACTGGGCTTCCATTGGCCGGGCAAGGCTAACCACTAGGATCGGGGTGTGGCGGCTGGGACCGGCACGAACCAGTTTTACGCCGAGGAGCTCGGCGAGCTTTGGGCGGGGCTCCTACGGACCCTGACCCGGCTCGACGTCGTCGCTGCCGAGCCCGACAGGCTGGACGACGAAGGCGCCGAGCGGACGCTCCGCCGCCTGCAATACGCCCTTCACGTCTCATCCGAGCACGTCGTCGGCCTGCAGCCGCCCCCGGGCGGCGAGACGGCTCACGCGGAGCTCGAGGCGGCGCTCGCCTGCGCGCGTGACGCGACCGCCGAGGTAGCAGAGGCGGTTTCGATCTTCGGCGCCTCGGGTGTCGATCCGCTCCTGCACGAGTGGCGGGGCGCGCTCTTCCGCGTCCGGCTGGCCCGGATGCGGCTGGCGCCGCCGCCGAAGGCGCCCTTGCGGCCGCGCAACGACGAGCGCCAGTCCCTCGTTCAGCCGATAATCGCGTTTCTCCTGGCGCTTTTCGGGGCGGTCGGGTTCGTCGGCGGCGCAACCACGGCGATCTGGCCTATTTGGGCCGCAGGGCTTGTAGCAGTCTGCGTTTCGGTACTCGTCTACCGGCCGTAACGCCCCTCTCCCGGGAACCGTTAAACCTGAGGATGCCCCGTCTCCCCAAACCTCCCGTCGAGCAACCGCCCGTCCCGCGCCCGACGCTCCAGTTCCGCCTCAAATCGTGGTGGATCTTCCAGCGCGCCCTCGACCCGCTGGCCCCGCCGAAGCCGCTCAGGAGCCCGCGGCGGCTGTCCTGAGCCGCTCGAGCGAACGCTCCTTGCCGAGGAGCTCGAGGCTCTCGAAGAGCCCCGGCGAGACCTTCGAGCCGGTGACGGCGAGCCTGATCGGCTGAAACGCCGCCCGCGGCTTCTCCCCCAGCTCATCGGCGAGCGCACGCAGCTCTTCCTCGAGCCGCGACGCCTCCCACGGCTCGAGCGGCTCGAGGCGCTCGAGCGCCGCACGGCAGATGCGCGGATCCGCACCGTCCGGCGACACGTCCTCGAACAGGAACCGGACGTAGTCGGGGTACTGCGAGAACTTCTCGAGCTTCTCCTCGACGATCGGCACGGTCGCGTGCACGATCTCGCGCGGCCAATCGATGTCGTGCTCGGTCAGCCACTTGTCGAGCCAGTGCGCGTACTCGTCGGGCTGGAGGTCGCGCAGGTAGACGCCGTTCATCCAATCGAGCTTCTCGAGATCCAGCGTCGCCGGGCTGCCACCAACTCGGTCGAGGTCGAACCGCTCGACGAGCTCGTGCTTGTGCATGATCGTCGTCTTGTCGTCGTAGCTCCAACCCAGCAGCGCGAGGAAGTTGAAGAGCGCGGCGGGCAGGTAGCCCTCGGCACGAAAGTGGTCGAGCGCGACGGCGTCGCGACGCTTCGAGAGCTTGCGGCCGTCGTCGCCGTTGATGTTCGGCACGTGCGCGTAGACCGGAAGGTCGGCGCCGAGCGCCTGGAGGATGTTGATCTGCGTCGGCGTGTTCGAGACGTGGTCGTCGCCGCGGATGACGTGCGTGATCTCGTCGATGACGTCGTCGACCGGCGAGACGAAGTTGTACGTCGGCCGTCCGTCCGACCGCACGATCACGAGGTCCGGCAACAGCTCGTTTCGGAACTCGATCCGCCCGCGCGCGGCGTCGTCCCACGAGACCGTCCCCTCCTTCGGCTGGCGGAAGCGGATCGCCCCCTCGTCCTCGTACGCCTTGTCCTGGCGCAGGAGCTCCTGCGCCAGCTCGCGCGCTTTGTCGGCGGTGTCGAGCTGGAAACGCACGTCGCCGTCCCAGTCGATGCCGAGCCAGATCAGCGACCGCTTGATCTGCTCGGTCGCCTCCGCCACCTCGCGGCTCGTGTCCGTGTTCTCGATCCGCAGCAGGATCTCGCCACCGTGCCGGCGCGCGTAGAGCCAGTTGAAGAGGAAGGTGCGGACGCCGCCGATATGCAGGAACCCGGTGGGGCTCGGAGCCATGCGGACGCGGACGCTCACGACGCCACTATGGTAGGCCCGCGGTGGAAATCGGCGCGCACGTCTCGGCCAGCGGCGGGATCAACACCGCGATCGACCGCATCGAGCAGATGGGCGGCGACTGCGTCCAGGTGTTCACGCAGAGCCCGCGCATGTGGCGGCCGACGAACCACAAGCCGGATGCGCTGACGCAATTCCGCGACCGGCGCGCCGAGGCTGGGATCGGCGGCGTCGTGTGCCACGCGCTCTACCTCTGCAACATCGCCACGCCGGACGACACGGTCTACGAGAAGTCGATCGAGACGCTCCGCGTCACTGTGGACGTCGCGAATGCGATCGGGGCTGACGGCGTGATCTTCCACGTGGGGTCACACCTGGGCGCCGGCCTCGAGGTCGGGCTGGACAGAGCGTCCGCGGCGCTCGCGCGCATCCTCGAGCGCTGCGAAGGCGACACCTGGCTACTGATGGAGAACTCCGCGGGCACGGGCGCCACGGTTGGTCGCTCCATCGACGAGCTCGCCACGCTCGTCGACCGGCTCGACGGCCATCCGCGCCTCGGCATCTGCCTCGACTCGTGCCACCTCTACGCGACCGGCTACGACGTCACCGATCCGAAGGCCGTCACACGGCTGGTCAGCGAGCTGCGGAAGAAGATCGGGCTCGACCGCCTGCGGGCGCTGCACATCAACGACAGCGCCGCCGCGCTCGGCTCGAACCGCGACCGGCACGCGAACATCCTCGAGGGCGAGATGGGCGAAGGCCTCGGCTCCTTCCTCGCGCACCGCTCGTTCCAGAAGCTCCCCGCCTATCTCGAGGTGCCCGGCACCGACGGGCACGGCCCGAACGCGGCCGAGATCCAGAAGCTGCGGGACCTGCACGCGCGCTGGACGAAGAAGTAGCCGGTTTGTGACATTCGGCCGGTCGGCGGCGTACAACGTGTGAGATGACGTTTGCACAGGCTGCCGAGTCGCATCTCGACGACGTCTACGGCTACCTCACCTGGTTCACGGGCGACCGCGGTGTCGCGGAGGAGTTGACCGGCGCCACCTTCGAGCGCGCGCTGCGGCTCTGGCACCGGTTCGATCCCGCGCGGGGCACGGCCCAGACGTGGCTGTGCCAGGTCGCGCGCACGGTCGCGCTCGACCACTTCCGCTCGGAGCGCCGGCGGACGCGGCGCGAGCAGCTCGTCGCGCCGCACGAGCGCTTCGACGAGCGCTTCGCGGAAGGTCTCTCACCCGATCTCGAGGCCGCGGTCATGTCGCTCACCGCGGGCGAGCGCGAGGTGATCGCGCTGCGCGTCGTGCTCGACGTCGACGCGGGCACCGCCTCGCGTGTTCTCGGTATCTCGACCACCAACTGCACGACGCGGCTGAACCGTGCGCTCAAGAAGCTGGAGGAGGCTCTCAATGTCGCAGCGTGACCTCGTTGCCGAGCTGCGGGGCGCACGCCTCGCCGCGCCGAATCACCTCCGCGAGCAGGTGCGGCTGATCGCAGCCAGCGCGACGCCGCCCAGCAAGCGGTTCACGTGGCGCCGGGCGCTCGTCGTCGCCCTGCCGGTTGCCGCGGCGGTCGCAGCCGTCGTCGTCGTCACGCGGCCGGCCGGTCGGCAGACCGCGCAACCCGAACAGACCGTTCTGCGGGCCCAAGCTCAGACCTCGACGGTCAACCACGGTGCCGTGGCCGCACCGAAGGCGCTCGACCGCCTGGCACCGACGCAGAACCCGAACCGCGCGCAGCGCTACGAGGCGTACCTCGCGCTCCGCGTCCGCGGTGGAGACGGGGTCTCGAGCGGCGTCAAGCGCGCGCAGCAGATCGCCACGTCGTTGGGCGGTTACTCGCTCTCGGTGCATGCGTCGACCGAGACGGACGCCGCGAGCGCAGACCTGGCGCTGAAGGTGCCACGCGAGCACGTGCAGGAGGCGATCACGAGGCTCTCGGCGCTCGGGACGATCACCGGCGAGCAAGTCGACATCCAGGATGTGCAGGCCGGCCTCAACGCAACCGATCGCCTGATCGGCCGCTTGCAGCGGCAGCTGCGCGACCTGCGCGCCCAGGAGCAAACCGATGCCGTCAAGCGGCATATCGCGGCGATCACCGCGCGCGTCGAGCGGCTGCAGCGGCAGGAGCGCGCGACGCTGCGCGAGACGCACTACGCGACCGTCCAGCTGCACCTGGCGACCAAGTCGGCCGTCACGCCGAAGAAGCATCACCACGGCCCGTTGCACGGACTCGGCGTCGCGTTCCGCTGGATCGGGATCGGTGCGGTCTACGCGTTCGCGCTGGGGACGCCTCTCGTCGTCGTGCTCGCGCTCCTCTGGCTCGCCCTTCGCACGGTGCGCCGGCGGCGCGAGGACGCGCTGCTCAGCCGGGCGTGATCCGCGCGATCACGCGGAACGCCGGCTCGCCGACGGGCAGCTCCGAGAACTCCGGATTCACGCAGCCGAGCTCTTCGTCGACACGGCTCTCGTACGTGCGCTCGATCTCGGCGCGGCACATCGGCAGCGGCCGCCGCACGGCGCGGATCGCGCCGAAGCCGGGCTTGCGTGCCTCGGCCGCGCGCAGCATGTCGAGGTCGATCTCGACCTCGTAGACCTTCTGCATGCAGCCGACGTACGTGTGCCCCCAGGCCTCGTACGAGTAGACGAACGGGCAGGCGCGCTGCAGGCACGCGCCGGGGTAGACGACCTTGTCGCAGTGGACGCCGCAGCGACGACACTCCATCTCGTCCTGCGGGTGAAGCGGCAGCGCCGGTGCGGCGGTTTGCTGTGGCGTCATGGCGACATTGTCCGAACCGATGCGCGCAGCCGCAAGACTTGACTTTTCCTGCTCAGGCCGCTAAACGGCGCGCCGCGTTCAACACGTCCATCGGCGTGAACGCCATGTAGTCCGGCTCGATGCCCGGTGTGTCGTCTGCCCTGAACCACAACGCTTGAACGGTCGTCATGCCCACATCGCCGGCTCCTTGCACATCGCTCTCGAGGCTGTCGCCGACGAACAACGCGTCGACCGGATCGACGCCGAGCCTGTCGAGCGCATGCATGAAAATCTCCGGCTCCGGCTTGCTCGCGCCGACCTCCTCCGACCAGACCTGCACGTCGAGCTCGCCCGCGAGGCCGTAGCGCTCGACGTCCGCACGGAGGAGCCGCGCAGGCTCCGGCCACGAGTTGGCGACGATGCCCGTCTTGAGCCCGCGCCGGCGGAGCGACACGAGCATCGCCTGCGCGGAGCTCAGCACCTGGTGCGCCGGCCGCCACGCCGTGTGCTCGAGCTCGATGAAGCGGTCCGGGTCTTCGACGCCGAGCTCCGTCAGCAGCTCGGCGTAGGGGCGGTGCTCCTCGTCACCGAGCACGAGCTTTCGGTAGCGCGCCGTGAACGCGGGGTCGTCACGGCCCAGCGCAGCACGGTGACCCGCGGCGAGCAGCTCGTCGTCCCAGGTGAATTCGACGAGTGTGTTCGTCCAGTCGAAGAGAACGGCCTCGAGCATCACGACTACGCTAGCTCCGATGGCGCGGCGGATCCTCTGGGCACTGCTCGCGCTGACGCCGTTCGTCCTCGTCGCGCGCTACGCACTCCACTTCGGCGAAACGGCGCTGTTCATCCTCGCCGCCCTCGCGTTGATCCCGCTCGCGTGGCTGATCGGCGAGGCGACCGAGCACGCCGCCGAGCACACAGGCCCGGGCGTCGGCGGCTTCCTGAACGCCAGCTTCGGCAACGCCCCCGAGCTGATCATCGCGCTGTTCGCGGTCGCGGACAGCCTGCCGGGCGTCGTACGCGGATCGCTCACCGGCTCGGTCGTGTCGAACATCCTGCTGGTGCTGGGCGCCGCGATGATCGCGGGCGGCGACGGCGACGTCGACGCGCGATCGCTCCGCTGGCAGCTCGCGGCCGTGATCGGCGCGGTCGCGGTGCTGCTGGTCACGTCGATCCCCGCGTGGGACAACGGCTCCTCGGAGCGGCACGGGCTCTTCCTGCTCTCGATCCCGGTGTCGCTCGTGCTGCTCGTCGCCTACCTGGTCATCACCGTCCAGAACTTGCGCATCCACCGCGCCGCGGAACGGGAAGAGCCCGCGGAGCACGCGTGGTCGCTGCCGAAGTCGGTGGCGTGGCTCGCAGGCGCGACTGTCGCCACAGCATTGGTCTCGGAGATCCTCGTGCACTCGCTCGATCACTTCGGCAAGGCGGTCGGGCTCAGCGAGTTCTTCATCGCTGTGGTCATCGTTGCCATCGTCGGCAACGCGGCAGAGCACGGTGGCGCGGTCGTGATCGCACGGCGAGGCAACACGAGGCTCGCGACCGAGATCGCGATCACGTCGTCGATGCAGGTCGCGGTGTTCGTCACGCCGGCCGTGTGTCTGCTCTCGTGGCTGGTCGGCCGCGGACTGCCGCTCTCGTTCCGCGTGATCGAGATCGTGACGATGGCCGCCGCGGCGGCGTTCTCCGCGCTCGTGATCTGGGACGGCCGCTCTCGCCGCTGGGAGGGGTTCATGCTCGTCAGCGTGTACGGGCTCGCCGTGCTGGCGTACGCGCTGGCCTAGCGGGCGTCGAGCCAAGCCGCGGCGTTGGCGAGACCGGACGCGACCACCGGCGGCAGGCACTTCGGGAGCGCCTCGTCGAGCGGCAGCCAGAGAAAGCGATCGTGCTCGTCGTCGAGCACGACCTCCGCGTGCGGCGGCGCCTGCGCGACCTAGAGGGCGACATCCTCGGACGCGCTCGCCCCGGTTAGGGGCGTCACCGGGAGCCTCAGCCCGATCTCCTCCGCCAGCTCGCGTGCGGCCGCAGCGTCCGGCTCCTCTCCCGGCTTCCGGGCGCCTGCCGGGGGCGTCCAGGCCCACTCGCCTTCGTAGTCCGCTCCGCCGGGCGCATGGCGATGCAGGAGCAAGAACTCCCTCCCGCCCGGGGCGTCGCGCCAGACGACGACCGCGCACGCATAGGGCGGCTCGGGCGCCACCGGCAGCCCGTCCCACGTCCTCGTCAGGTCGGCCATCTACGCCTTGAACGGCTCTTGCTCGCGCGTGAACGCGTAGCCCGCCCAGACGAGGCGACCGTCTTCGGCCCGTAGCCGCTCGCCGCGCTCACGCCCCTTCGCAGCGCGCCAGCCTTCCCCGTCGCGCTCGAACGTCGTCTCGCCGCGGCCGCGCGGTGAGTCGACCACCTTCGCCTGCAGGGTGCCGTGCTCCCACCAGAAGACGAACTCGCTGCCCTCCGACCACCAACGTCCGAGCAGCGGAGCGACGTCCGCGGGCGGCTCGTCCTCGGGTCGCCAGGGCTCGATCGGGGTGGGCCAGATCTCGGCGCCCTTCGCCGCGAGCCGGACGGCGAACATCTCCATGTCGCCGCGCGTGCCGGCGTTCGTCATCGCGGCGGCGCCGATCTTCGTCTTCCGGTTCACGAACAGCCCGGCCAGGTGGCCGGCCATCGCACCGCCGTGGCCGCCGTAGATGCCCCCCTCGTGGTTGTAGAGCATCAAGCCGAGCCCCCAGCCGAGTACCCACTCGTCGGGGAAGTACATGAGCTGCGGGAACCACATCTCCTCGACCGCGTCCGCGGCGAGCACGTCGTCGTTGCCGGCGGCGAGGAACGCGGCCCAGCGACCAAGATCCTCGACTGTCGACCACAGCTGTCCCATCGCGGCGGCGCCGACGAGATCCGTCTCCGGCTCCTTCCAGACGGTACGGGCGTACTCGCTGACGAGATAGCCCTGCGCCTTTGGCGGCCGCGCCGACCACGTCGTCCGCGAGAGGCCGAGCGGCCCGATGATCCGCTCGTCGACGTACTCGACGAACGGCCGCCCGCTCTTCTCGCTGACGAGCCGGCCGAGCAATGCGTAGGCGAGGTTCGAGTAGTGGTGCTGCTGGGCGGGCTTGAGCACGAACTCGAGCGTCGACATCGAGTCGATCAGCTCCTGCTCGCTCGGCGACTCGCCCGTGACGAACATCTCGCCCACCTCGCGCTGCAGCCCTGACAGGTGGCAGAGCAGCCGGCGGATCGTCGGCGAGCCGTTCGCAACATCGAGGTGCTCGTCGAGCCGGTCGTCGAGATCGAGCTTTCCTTCGGCGCGCTGCTGCATGACCGCCGTCGCGGTGAAGGTCTTCGTGATCGAGCCGATCCGGTACTGCGTGTCGGATGTCGCCTCCGTGCCGGCGTCGTAGTCCGCACTGCCGACAGCGCCGGACCACGCGATCTCGCCGTCGCGCACGACGGCGGCCGCGACGCTCGGCAGGCGCGCGGCCTGCCGCTCGGCCAGCATCCGGTCGAGCTCGTCAGGCGTGGACATGCGTTCCCAGGGCCTGCGGCACGAGCTCGAGTGCACGCTCGATGTCGTCGTCGGTGAGGTCGAGATGGGTGACGGCGCGCAACGCGCCCGGCCGCTCGGTCCACGAGAGCGCGACGCCGTTCTCGCGCATCCGGTCGAGCGCTTCCTGCTCACCGAGCCCGAGCGCACCGACCTCGACCTGCACGAAGTTCGACTGCACGCGCTCGAGATCGATCGGGACGCCGTAAGCGATCCAGCCCTCGGCCAGACGGCGGGCGCGGGCGTGATCCTCGGCGAGGCGCTCAACGTTGTGGTCGAGCGCGTAGATACCCGCGGCGGCGACGATGCCGGCCTGCCGCATGGCGCCGCCCATGCGGTGCTTCTCACGCCGCGCCTGGTACATCAACTCGTGCGAGCCGGCGATCAGCGCGCCGAGCGGGCAGCCGAGGCCTTTCGAGAGGCAGAGCGAGACCGTGTCGAAGCTTGTTGCGAGCTCGCGCGCGGAAAGGCCCGATGCCACCGTCGCGTTCATCAGACGCGCGCCGTCGAGGTGCAGCCGCAGGCCGAGCTCGCGCGCCGCCTCGACGACCTCGCGCAGCTCCTCGCGCGGCCAGACGGTGCCGCCGGCGTTGTTGTGAGTGTTCTCGATCGCGACGATCGACGTGCGCGGCGTGTGGAACGGCGTGCCGCGCCGGGCCTCGCGGCGGATCTGCTCGGCGCTCAGCCGGCCGAGGTGGCCGGGGAGCGGCCGGGTCTGCAGCCCGCCGTGCACGGCGGCGCCGCCGAGCTCGGCGCGCACGATGTGGGCCGACTCCTCGACGATCAGCTCGCTGCCGCGCTCGCCGAGGA
>JBKPRG010000090.1:0-5772 GCA_046765815.1 Actinomycetota bacterium | reverse complement strand
CTACCATTCTTGTTGTGCCCAGGAAGCCGTATCGCGCGGTTGCAAGCATCGATCCGAAGGCTTTGGCCGAGTTCCAGGCAGGGATCCGGCGCCGCTACTCGGACGAGCAGATCCTCGGCGAGCTCAGAGCGTCGGCCGAGCGGCTCGGACGTTCGCCGACGATGAAGGAGTTCGCGGCGGACGAGGAGTCGCAGGTACATCCGCAGACCGTGATCGAGCACTTCGGCACGTGGAACGCTGCGAAGCGCGCCGCAGGGCTGATGCCGCGGCGCTTTGCGACGCGGCAGGAGCTGGTCGACCAGCTACGGCGGCTCGGCGAAGAGCTCGGACGCACGCCGACCGCGGAGGACATCAAGCAGCGGCGAGGGACGATGCCGTCGGCGTCGCTCTACTGGCACACGTTCGGCTCGCTGACGACTGCGCTGCGCGAGGCCGGGTTCGACGTCGCGGTGGGGGAGGAGCGGCTCGAGCGCGCAATCGATCAGGGCGCCGCGCTTGCGCGCGCGATCGGCCGGCTGCCCCGCTTCGGCGATTGGCAGGCCGTACGCCGAGACGATCAGTCGATGCTGACCGAGTGGCAGGTCTACCGCATGTTCGAGTCGCGCCGCGGCGCATGGGCGACGTTCCAGTTCCTGATCCGCGAGCGTCTGCTCGAGGACGGCGTGGGCGTCGGGCCGGACGGCTCGGTCGAGTAAAGGTGAGGCCCGCGTGACGCGGGCCTCGATGTCAATGCAGCTGGCCGCGAATCGCGCCGCCTGCGAACGCCGTCGTGTGGTAGTTGACGTAGTACGCGCCCGGATTCGCGCAGAGCCCGGCTCCCGTCGTGCCGGCGTTCGGCGTGGCGGTGCCGCTCTGCTTGATGTGGCGGGCCGTGGTCGGCGGCGAGGGCGAAACGAAGAGCGGGACGACGACAGGGCCGGCGACGCCAACCGGCGCCAGGTGGATGTGGCCGGCGACGAACGTCTCGCCGCTCGGGTTCAGGATCGTCGTCTTGAACTGGATCCGGCCGTCGGTGCGGACCTTGATCTGCGTGTGGCCCGTCGCAGTCGAGGTCGAGCCGGTCGTCTCGTCCTTCGCCGTCAACTTCGCGTGCAGGACGCACATGACCCCTTGACCACTCTTCGCCGGCGCCAGGCCTGCCGCGAGCACCGCGACAGCACCGACCGCGACGAAGGAGACAATCACGCGCCGCATCTGGATCACTTCCCTTCGTGGTCGAGGTTCTGGCCAGGACGTACCCGGCGAACCACGACCCTAAGCGGTCGCAGCGAGCGCCGCGAGGCGCATCAGGCAGAAGTCGCGCTCTTCAGGGGCACGCACCGACGGGAGCGGGTTCGGCTCCACGTACTCGAAGTCGGGCCGGAACCGCTCGCGCCGCTCGACGCGCCCGTCGCGGACGGAGAGCAGCGTGCCGTGCTGAACCTCGCGCTTGCGGAGCCGCAGGCTGCAGTACTGCTCGAGCACTTCGAGCGCGCGCTCGGTCGACGCGAAGAACACCGCGTCGCGGCCCTCGCCCAGCCACATCGGCCGGCCGGCGCCGCGCGCCAGGAAGATCGTGTCCCGCTCGCGCGCGTCGATCCATGCGGTTGCCATCGCGCCGCGCAGCTTCTCGAGCGCGCGGGCGTCGTTTCGCGAGTGGGCGGCGACAGCGAAGATCGCCTCGGAGTCGACGGTCATCTCCGGTTCGGCGCGGGCGCAGGAGTGGGGGGCGAGCAGCTCGTCGTCGTTGATGATGATCCCGTTGTGGATGCCGACGACCGGCCCGTGACGGACCGGATGGTTGTTGGCGTTGATCGACGGGTGACCCTTCGTGTAGTCGCGCACGTGCACGAGGAGCTGGTTCGCGTTCTGGGGCACCGAGACGCGCTCGAGGAGCTGCGACGCGGGCGTGCGCTGCTTCACGACCGTGGGATACGTCTCACCCGGCGCCCGGTATGCGTAGCCGACGGCGTCGGCGCCGCGCTCGGCGATCGCGGCGAGAAGTGCCTGCGCGGCCAGCGTGCGCTCAACCCGTGAGCGCGAACGAACGCTGTATCCCGCAATGCCACACATAAGCCTTCTCTGATCCTAGGCAGTGAGACGGATGCTGCAACGCGTTTGTTGCGAGGGTTCACGACCTTTTTACAAGCTCAAGCACTTGCCTCCTGCCGCCGATAGGAGTGGCGTGGAACAGCCGCTTCCTGATCCGGCCGCGCTCGAGCCGGTTCACCCCATCCTCGAACTGCTGCCCGCCCTCGACGCCGCCGACGGCGAGGAGGAGGAACCGGAGAACGCCGTCCTCAGCGAGGACGAGCGCCTCCAAACCTCCGATCCCCTGAAGCTCTACGTCCGCCAGATCGGCGACGGCCGTCTTCTGACCCCGACCGAGGAGCGCGAGCTCGCGCGCCGCAAGGACCTCGGCGACGAGGCTGCGAAGCGGCGCCTCATCGAGTGCAACCTGCGCCTCGTCATGTCGATCACACGCAACTACACGAAGGCCGGCGTCCCGCTCCTCGACCTGATTCAGGAAGGGAACATGGGGCTCATCCGCGCCGTCGAGAAGTTCGACTACCGGCTCGGGTTCAAGCTCTCCACCTATGCCACCTGGTGGATCCGCCAGGCCGTCACGCGCGCCCTGGCCGACCAGGGGCGGACGATTCGTCTTCCGGTCCACGTCGCCGAGCAGGTGCGGCGCGCGCAGCGCTCACGCCGCCAGCTCGCCCAGAAGCTGAACCGCGACCCGTCGGTCGAAGAGATCGCCGCCGATGCGGGGTTCACGCCCGAGCGCGTGCGCGAGCTGTTCGAGCTGGTCGAGGATCCCGTCTCGCTGGAGACGCCGGTCGGCGACGGCGAGAGCTCGGTCGCGGACATGATCGAGGACATCACCTCCGAGTCGCCCGACACGGCAACGAACGACCAGGCGCGCTCCGCCGAGCTCGCGCGGGCGCTGGATCGGCTCAATCCGCGCATGCGGCACGTCGTCCTGCGCCGCTTCGGCCTCGACGGGCAGCCGCCGCAGACCTTGGAAGAGGTCGGCACCGACCTCGGCATCACGCGCGAGCGCGTGCGCCAGCTCGAGACGCGGGCGCTGCGCGAGTTGCGCGCGTCGGCGCCGGGCCTGCAGCTCTACCTGCAGTCGTAGTCGCTAGCCGGTGTAGGCGATCGCTTCCATCTCGTGGAGCGTCGCCAGGCGCTTCAGCGCCTCGACCTCGATCTGCCGCACACGCTCGCGCGTCAACCCGAGCCGCCGGCCGATCTCCTCGAGCGTGTTCGGGTCGCCGTTGTTGAGCCCGTAGCGGAGGACGACGACCGCACGGTGGCGATCGGGCAGCGCTTTCAGCGCGTCGGCGAGCAGCTCCGAGCGGAGCGAATCCTCGACCAGCTCGTCGGGGAGGGGGCCCTCGCCGGCGACGAAGTCGCCGAGCACCGCGTCGTCGGCATCGCCGATCGGCGCGTCGAGCGACGCCGAGGCGCGCGCCGCCGCGCGCACTTCCCTCGCCTGATGCACCGGCAGATTCGCTTCCTCCGCGATCTCGTCGAGCGTCGGCTCTCGGCCGAGCCGGGCCCAGAGGTGCCGCTCGGCGCGGCTCATCTTCTGCATCCGCTCGACGATGTGCACCGGCATGCGAATCGTTCTCGCCTTGTCGGCCAGTGCGCGCGCGACGGCCTGCCTGATCCACCAGGTCGCGTACGTGGAGAACTTGTAGCCGCGCCGCCAGTCGAACTTCTCGACCGCGCGGATCAGCCCGAGCGTGCCTTCCTGGATCAGGTCCAGGAACGGCAGCCCTTGGTTGCGATAGTTCTTCGCGATCGAGACGACGAGCCGCAGGTTCGACTGGATCATGCGCTGCTTCGCCTGCCGGTCGTCCGCCTCGACGAGCTTCGCCAGCTCGACCTCCTGGGCGGCGGTGAGCAACGGATGGCGTCCGGCCTCGCGCAGGAAGAGCTGCAATGCGTCAGTGGTCGTCTCCCAGGTGATCTGCAGCGGCGGAGGCTGCTGCTCCTGCGCGTCGCCGTCCTCGATCAGCTCGATCGACCGGGTCTCGAACTCGCGGTAGAGCGCGTCGACCTCGAACGAGTCGAGGTTCAGCGGCTCGACGAGCTCGTTCACCTGGGAACGTCGGATGCTGCCGCGTTCCTCAGCGGCATCCAGTAACCGACGCAGGTCCTCGCTCAGGAGCAGGATGTCGGTTTCTGCCGCCACGCAGAGGACGGTTTAGCCAAGTTTGGCCCCGGCGAAACTTCGCAAATCGCGATTCAACGCCCGTGCACGAGAGTGAGCGTTATGGAAAGTAGAACGAGATGACGGTCCCACCTCTCCTCGGCGCCGGGCTCGAGGGCGACGACTTCGTGCTCGCCGAGTGGGTCGACGACGGCGACAGCTCGGCGGCGCGCCCGGTTGCGCCGCTGCACCGGCACCACGGCGACGACGAGGCGTGGTACGTGCTCGAGGGCACGCTCGGCTTCTTGTGCGGCGACGAGCGGCTCGAGGCGCCGGCCGGCTCGGCGGTGCTGGTGCCGCGCGGCGTCGCGCACACGTTCTGGAACGCCGGCGTCGGCCGCGCCCGCTACGTGATCGTGATGACGCCGCGGATCGCCGCGCTCGTCGCGGCGCTGCACGAGCCCGGCGCGTTCGAGGACGCGCACGCGCTGTTCCGGCGCTTCGACTCCGAGCTGCTCGCGTGATCCACAGGATTTCCCCAGGGCCCGCTCGCAAAGAGCGGCGTATTTCGCACCTCTCCCCTCTTGATCGGACCGGTCTCGATCCGTTACGTTCTTCCGGCACCGAGCACGGAGCGTGAGTAGGTCGAAGCCGCTCCCGAGGGCACTAGGCGGAAGCCGAAGGTTCCCGGGGACGGTGGACGAAAGCGCCACCGGCTCGGTGAATTTTTATGGTCCGACCCTTTGTAGTGCACGGCAGCAACGGCTATTTTGCTCTGTCGTTGCGGAAGTTCACGCAAATAGCGGAAACTGCGCGCGCGACGACTTGCAACCCGCTGCAGGACCGACTAGCTTCCCTCTTGCACCGAGCACGGAGCGCGAGTAGGTCGAAGCTGCTCCTGGGGGTTCTAGGCGGAAGCCGACGGTTCCCGGGGGTGGTGGACGGAAGCGCCACCGGCTCGGTGAATTTTTTTTGGTCCGGCACCCCCGCCGACCCGCCTCTGTAGGATCGCGCGCGATGCACCTCCGCCTCCCCGCCTTCGACCGCGGCATCACGTCGTTCCTCTGGGCCCTCTTCTTCGGGCTCTTCATCTGGATCGGCGGCAGCTCGGTCGGCTACGGCAGCGCCGTGACGTTCATCGTCGGCGTCGTCGCCGGCTTCCTCTGCTTCCTCTTTATCCGCGTCTACGGCGAAGACGAGCCGCGGCGTCCCTGAGGGTCAGCGAGCGCAAACACGAGGATGCGCGCGAAGTGGTCGCCGAGCTCCTCACGGAGCCGCGTGTAGGCGTCCGGGCGCCCGACGTCGACCTCGCAGAAGTGCGCGAGGAGACGGGCAGGAACGTATGCGCCTGTCGGATCCACAGTCGACGACGTCATGCTCGCGGTATCGGCTTGAGCCCCGCGCGGACAAAATCCCTGCAGTCAGGGAAAGGAAACGCGCGCCCCACGCCGACGTAAGGACTGCGGCCTCTATCGGTTGCAGGCTTAGAAGTCGATGCGCATGACGACGCGACGAAGCGTCGGGCGGCTGACTTCCGTGAAACCGGCGGCGGCGAACATGCCGACGGTGCCGACGTGGAGCTCGCCCAGGATCGCTTGCTTCGTCGTCATCGGGTAACCCTCGACGGCGCG
>JBKPRG010000089.1:0-25714 GCA_046765815.1 Actinomycetota bacterium | reverse complement strand
GAGGTAGAGGCTGACCAGCGGCACCATCTCGAGCATCGTCGTCACGGGGTCGACGCCCGGCAGCGCCACCGCGAGCGCGGTCATCGCGACGATCCCGATCCGCCAGTTCTTGCGCAGCTTGCGAGATGTAAGGACGCCGATCCGCACCAGGCCGAGGATGAAGAGCGGCACCTGGAACACGACCGCGACCGCCAGCATCACGAGCGTGACGAACGAGAAGTAGTCCCGGGCTCGGATCTGGATGTTGTAGAGGCTGGAGTCGTAGTTCGTCAGGAAGTGCAGGGCCGCCGGCAACACGACGTAGTAGCCGAAGAAGATCCCGCCGACTGTCAAGCCGGTGGCAAGGGCGACGAGCCAGCGCACGCCGCGCTGCGTGCGCTCGTCGAAGGCGGGCGCGAGGAACGCCCAGAGCTGCCAGAGGACGATCGGCAGCACGATCACGACCGCTGCGTAGAACGAGACCATGAATGACGTGATGAACGGCTCCGCCGGGCTCAGCGTGATCGGGTGCCGTCTGGCCGCGGGCAGCGGCCGCAGCAGCCAGTGCACGAGCCTGTGGTGAAGCGCGTACGTCACGGTCACCGCCACGAGGACCGCGACGAGCATCACGATCAGCCTGCTCCGCAACTCGTCGAGGTGCTCGACGAGCGTCGCCTCCTCGCCGTGTTGCAAGCGGCGCGGCAGGCGCTTCATGAGGGCCTAGACGGCGGTCTCGTTCTCGCGCGTCGGCGAGGCGGTCGTCTCGCTCGCCGCCGGCAGCGCCGGCGTGTCGTCCTTGCCGGTCACCGAGTCCTTGAACTCCCGCATGCCCTTGCCGAGCGAGCGCCCCATCTCCGGCAGCCGCTTGGGTCCGAAGACGAGGAGAACGACAACGAGCAAGATGAGGAGCTCGGGGAACCCAATCCAACCTGGCATCGTGGCGACAGGGTACATCAGGTGAGGCGCTTCGGGGTAGCTACGATGGGGTGCACGAATCCGCGGAAAAGTCGGGATTTCATCCCGCGTTCAGGAGTCACAAAGTCTGATGGCAACACTTGAACTACAGGATCTCCGCGTTGCGCTCGAAGACGGCACCGAGATCGTCAAGGGCGTCGACCTCAAGGTCTCGTCCGGCGAGGTGCACGCGATCATGGGCCCGAACGGCTCGGGCAAGTCGACGCTCGCCTACGCGATCGCCGGCCATCCCGCGTACGAGATCACGGGCGGGCGCATCCTGCTCGACGGCAACGACATGACGGAGGCCGAGGCGGACGAGCGGGCCCAGGCCGGCCTCTTCCTCGCGTTCCAGTACCCGCACGCGATTCCCGGCGTCACCGTCACGAACTTCCTGCGGCAGGCGATCAACGCCGTGCGCAAGGCTCGGAACGACGGCGTCGAGGACCCGATCCCGGTTCCCGCGTTCCGCAAGGAGCTGCTCGAGCAGATGGACCGGCTGAAGGTCAGCCGCGAGCTCGCGTCGCGCTACCTGAACGACGGCTTCTCGGGCGGCGAGAAGAAGCGGGTCGAGATTCTCCAGATGGCGATGCTGCGCCCGAAGATCGCGGTGCTCGACGAAACCGACTCCGGCTTGGACATCGATGCGCTGCGGGTCGTGGCGGGGGGCGTACAGGAGCTCGTCGGCCCAGACATGGGCGCGCTTCTGATCACGCACTACCAGCGGATCCTCAACCACATCAAGCCCGACTTCGTTCACGTGTTCGTCGACGGGCGGATCGTGGAAGAGGGAGGAGCAGAGCTCGCCGAGAAGCTGGAGGCATCCGGCTACGTGGAATGGGAGACGGAGGAGGTGCCCGCCTGATGGCTCAGACGGAGAGCGAGGTCGTCCAGGGGATCGGCTCCGACTACGAGGTCAAGTACGGCTTCCACGTCCCCGAGGACTACTTCTTCAAGTCGGGCAAGGGGCTTTCGCACGAGCTGATCGACGCCATCTCGTCGCACAAGAACGAGCCGGACTGGATGCGCAAGTTCCGGCACAAGTCGCTCGACTACTTCCTCGCGCGGCCGATGCCGACGTGGGGCGGCCAGCCCTCGCTCCGTGAGATCGACTTCGACTCGATCCACTACTACATCAGGCCGACCGAGAGCCAGGCCGAGTCGTGGGAGGACCTTCCGGCCGACATCAAGGACACGTGGGACAAGCTCGGCATCCCCGAGGCCGAGAAGAAGTACCTTGCCGGCGTCGGCGCGCAGTACGAGAGCGAGGTCGTCTACCACAAGCTGCAGGAGCAGTTGTCCTCGCAGGGTGTCGTCTTCCTCGACACCGACACCGCTCTCCGCGAGCACGAGGATCTCTTCAAGCAGTACTTCGGCACGATCGTGCCGCAGAACGACAACAAGTTCGCGGCGCTGAACAGCGCCGTCTGGTCGGGCGGATCCTTCATCTACGTCCCGAAGGGCGTCCGGATCGAGCTGCCGCTCCAGGCCTACTTCCGGATCAACGCGGCGAACATGGGCCAGTTCGAGCGCACCCTGATCCTCGTCGACGAGGACGCGTACGTGCACTACGTCGAGGGCTGCACGGCGCCGATCTACTCGACCGACTCGCTGCACTCGGCAGTGGTCGAGATCGTCGTCAAGAAGGGCGGCCGCTGCCGCTATACCACGATCCAGAACTGGTCGACCAACGTCTACAACCTTGTCACCAAGCGCGCGGTTGCCGAGTCGAACGCGACCATGGAGTGGGTCGACGGAAATCTCGGCTCGAAGCTGACGATGAAGTACCCCGCCATCTGGTTGCTCGGGGACGGCGCGCACGGCGAAGTGCTCTCGATCGCGTTCGCGGGTAAGGGCCAGCATCAGGACGCGGGCGGCAAGTGCGTTCATGTCGCGCCGAACACGACGAGCGTGATCACGTCGAAGTCGATCTCGAAGAACGGCGGCCGCGCGGGGTACCGCGGCCTGCTGCAGGTCGCGAAGGGCGCGCACCACTCGAAGTCGAAGGTGGTCTGCGACGCGCTGATCCTCGACGAGGAGTCGCGCTCCGACACCTACCCGTACATCCAGATCGATGAGAACGACGTCGACATCGGCCATGAGGCGACGGTCTCGAAGATCGGCGAGGAGCAGCTCTTCTACCTCATGTCGCGCGGGCTCTCCGAGGCCGAGGCGTCGGCGATGGTGGTCAGCGGCTTTGTCGAGCCGATCACCAAGGAGCTGCCGCTCGAGTACGCGGTCGAAATGAACCGGCTGATCCAGCTCCAAATGGAGGGGTCGGTCGGGTGATCCTGGAGTGACGACCCTCACACGCGAGCAGGCCGCGCAGCGGTACGAGGCGCTGCCGCTGCCGACGACGGCCGACGAGCATTGGCGCTTCACGGACTTGCGCGGCTTTGATCCCAACGTGTCAGACACCTCAAAGGCGTCTGGCACGCTTTCGCGGCCGGCTCTGGACCTCGAAGTCGCCGGTCGTGCGCACGTCACGGAAACCGGCATCGAGATCCTGAGCGCGCCCGAGGGCGTCACCTTCGAGCCGCTGCCGGCCGACTATCCGTCGCAGCTGATCCCGGACGACGACAAGTTCGCGCTCGACAACCTCGCGCGCTGGCAGCACGGTCTGCTCGTCCGCGTGCCCAAGGGCATGGAGCTCGAGAAGCCGCTCTACGTCCAGGTGACCTCGAACGGCGGCTCGCTTTACTGGCGCATGGTCGTGCAGGCCGAGCAGGGCGCGCGGTTCTCGCTCATCGAGGATCTTTCGTCGGCGTCGCCGGACACGCTCGCGTACACGAACGCGGTGGTCGAGCTGTTCGTCGATCCGCTCGCCAAGATCGAGTACGTCTCACTGCAGAACCTGTCGCGCGAGACATGGCACTTCGGCCGGCACAAGGCGTGGCTCGAGCGCGACTCCGAGCTCGACTGGGTGATCGGCGGCTTCGGCTCGAAGCGCGGCAAGGTGTGGATCGAGAACGACCTCGCCGGCCCGGGGGCGACGTCGCGCGTCACCGGCGCGTACTTCGCGGACGGCGACCAGCACCTCGACTACGACACGTTTCAGGAACACATCGCGCCGTCGACCGAGAGCGACTTCGCGTTCAAGGGCGCGCTGCGCGAGAATGCGAGCGCGGTGTGGCGCGGGATGATCCGCGTCGAAGAAGACGCGCAGAAGACGAACGCCTACCAGGAGAACCGCAACTTGCTGCTCTCCGACAAGGCGCACGCGGACTCGATTCCCGGGCTCGAGATCATGGCCAACGACGTCCGCTGCACGCACGGCGCGACGCTCGGCAAAGTCAACCGCGAGGATCTCTTCTACCTGATGGCGCGCGGGCTCTCTCGCGCCGAGGCCGAGCGGCTGATCGTGCGCGGCTTCTTCCAGGACGTGCTCGACCGGATCGAGCTGATTCCGGTGCGCGAGGCGCTCGGCGCCGCGCTCGAGGCGCGCATCCCGCAAGTCTGAACTTGCGGCCTGCTCCTCCACTTCACTGAGTCGAGGGATTGCCGAGCGCGCGTGCTTGCCGTCACCATGTGAGACAACACGAATCAGCGGAGGTTCCGCCCATGCTGTCCAACCCCGCTGCGGCCCTCATGATCGGCTTTATCGCCGTCGTTCTGCTCGGCTCTGCGCGCGCAATGTTCAAGCGCTGAAACCCGCGAACCTGGTTCGCATAGCGAACCAGGTTCGAGAGCTTAGCGGCCCGAGACGACCTCGATCGCGACGGCGATCCCGATCACGACTGCACCGGCGACGATGTACGAGATCCCCGTGTTGATGCGGCGCGCCTGCTCTTGCGGCCCGCGGTAGAAGTACCAGCCGCCCATCTGGCCGGACGCTCCAACTGAGGTACTGAACGCCACCGCCAGCAGCGCGGCTCCGACGATGTAGAAGCCCAGCGCCCGCGACCGGTGGAGCCAGTGGTCGATGAGCAGCGCCACGACGCTCGCCACCGCCACTGCGACCGCGAGCCTGGTCAAGGCGCGCATCAGCACGCCACCGATCGTCGCCGGTTGGCGAGCCTCTGGCCCGTACTTCCGGCGGAGTCGGGTCACCAGCCCGGGCGGCGCTGGTGCGACGTTCTCCTCGCGCGCGCGCAGCTCCGACTCGAGCGGCGTCAATGAGCGCCTTCTCTCTGCCATCTACGCGCGGACGAGCGGCTTGTACTTGATGCGGTGCGGCTCGAGCGCTTCGGGGCCGCGCGTCTCCTTCACCCACTCGGCGTATTCCGCCCAGTCGCCCTCGAACCACGTCACCTGCGAGTCGCCCTCGAAGGCGAGGATGTGCGTCGCGACACGGTCGAGGAACCAGCGGTCGTGGGTGATCACGACGGCGCAGCCGGCGAACTCGAGCAGCGCCTCCTCGAGCGCCCGCAGCGTGTCGACGTCGAGATCGTTCGTCGGCTCGTCGAGGAGCAGGACGTTGCCGCCGCTCTTCAGGAGCTTCGCGAGGTGGACGCGGTTGCGCTCGCCGCCGGAGAGCTGTCCGACCGGCTTCTGCTGGTCGCCGCCCCTGAAGTTGAACCACGACGTGTACTGCCGCGAGTTCACCTCGCGCTTGCCGAGCAGCACGACGTCCTGGCCGCCGGAGATCTCCTTCCAGACGGTGCTCTTCGGGTCGAGGTCCGCGCGCGACTGATCGACGTACGCGAGCTCGACCGTGTCGCCCAGCCGCAGCTCGCCGCCGTCGGGTGACTCCTCGCCGGCGATCAGGCGGAACAGCGTCGTCTTGCCGGCGCCGTTCGGTCCGATCACGCCGACGATGCCGGCCGGCGGCAGCGAGAACTCGAGTCCCTCGAAGAGCAGCCGGTCGCCGTAGCCCTTCGCTACGCCCTTCGCCTCGATCACGAGGTCGCCGAGGCGCGGGCCGGGCGGGATGTGGATCTCGACCCGGTCCAGCTTCACGTTCTGCTCTTCGGCGAGCAGCTTCTCGTACGCGCCGAGGCGCGCCTTCGACTTGGCGTGCCGCGCGCGGGGCGCCATCCGCACCCACTCCAGCTCGCGCTGCAGCGTCCGGCGCCGCGCCGACTCGGTTTTCTCCTCGTGCGCGAGCCGTTCCTGCTTCTGCTCGAGCCAGCCCGAGTAGTTGCCCCGGTAGGGGATGCCGCGGCCACGGTCGAGCTCGAGGATCCAACCGGCGACGTTGTCGAGGAAGTAGCGGTCGTGTGTGACGGCTACGACGGTGCCCTTGTAGTCGGCGAGGAACCGCTCGAGCCAGAACACGGACTCGGCGTCGAGGTGGTTCGTCGGCTCGTCGAGGAGCAGCAGGTCGGGCGCCTGCAGCAGCAGCCGGCAGAGCGCGACGCGGCGGCGCTCGCCGCCGGAGAGCGTCGTCACCTCACGGTCGCCCTCCGGGACGCGGAGTGCGTCCATCGCGTGGTCGAGCTGCGCGTCGAGCTGCCACGCATCGCGACGGTCGATCTGGTCCTGGACGGTCGCCTGTTCGGCGAGCAGCGTGTCGAAGTCCGCGTCGGGCTCGGCGAACTTGGCGGAGATCGCGTTGAAGCGGTCGAGCAGGTCGCGAATCTCGCGCACGCCGTCCTCGACGTTCTCGCGGACGGTGCGCGCCGCGTCGAGCTCCGGCTCCTGCTCGAGGAGGCCGACCGTCGCGCCGGGCGCCAGCTCGGCGACGCCCGACGACGTCTCCTCCTTGCCGGCCATGATCCGGAGCAGCGTCGACTTCCCGGCGCCGTTTGGCCCGAGCACGCCGATCTTGGCCCCCGGCAGGAACGAGAGCGAGATGTCGGCGAGCACCTGCCGGTCCGGGCCGTAGAACTTGTTGGCCCGGAACATCGTGAACACGTAGTCGCTCAAGAGGCGGCCACGATACGTAAGTTCGTTCGTCCTTGTGCTCGGCAGCCGCCTCCCGTCTACGCGACTTGATGCGGCGGACCTGGCTCGTCTCGGCCGAGGCGGCCTGCTTCGTCGTCGGCATCGCCGCGGTCGCTGCCATCCCGCCTCTACCACGGATGTGGCAATCGTCATCAGCTATGTCGGGTTGCTTCCTGCAGTAGGCCGCGCGGCGACCGACGGCCCGCGCCCGCCGCTGACTACAGTAGGCCCATGGCCGTTGAGGCGCAGTCCAAGCTCGATGCACAGGCGCTTCGCGCCGACTTCGCCGTCTTCGACGAGCTGATCAACGGCAAGCCGGTCGCCTATCTCGACTCCGCATCGTCGACGCAGAAGCCGCGCCAGGTGCTCGACGCGATGCGCGAGTTCTACGAGCACTCGTATGCCAACGTCCACCGCGGCGTCTACACGCTCGCCGAGCGCGCGACCGCCGGGTACGAGGGCGCGCGCGAGAAGGTGCGCGCGTACATCAACGCACCCTCGCACCGCGAGGTGATCTTCACGCGCAGCGCCACCGAGTCGCTGAACCTCGTCGCGTACGCATGGGGGCTCGACAATCTCGGGCCGGGAGACGTCGTTGTCATCACCGAGCTCGAGCACCACGCGAACTTCGTTCCGTGGCAGTTCATCGCCAAGCGGACGGGTGCAGAGTTCGCCCACATCCCTATTGACGACCTCGGCGAGCTGCAGCTCGATGCGCTCGAAGAGATCGCGTCACGCGGAAACGTCAAGGTGGTCGCGAACAACCTCGTCTCGAACACGCTCGGCACCATCAACCCGGTCGAGAAGCTCGCAGCGTGGGCGCACGAGCAGGGCGCGATCATGGTCGTCGACGCGGCGCAGGCGGCGCCGCACCGGCACATCGACGTGCAGGCGCTCGGCTGCGACTTCCTCGCGTTCTCGTCGCACAAGCTCTGCGGGCCGAGCGGGGTCGGCGCGCTGTGGGGCCGCCGCGAGCTGCTCGAGGAGATGCAGCCGTTCAACGTCGGCGGCGAGATGATTCGCTCCGTCTCGCTCGAGCGGACGAGCTGGAACGAGCTGCCGTACAAGTTCGAGGCCGGTACGCCGGCGATCGCCGAGGCGTACGGCTTCGGTTGCGCGATCGACTACGTGTCGGCGATCGGGCTCGACGCGATCGAGCACCACGAGCACGAGCTGGTCGCGCAGGCGATGGACGCGCTCGCCGAGGTTCCGGGGATCCGCATCTTCGGGCCGCCGGCCGACCGCCGCACCGGCATCGTCAGCTTCGAGCTCGAGGGCGTGCACCCGCACGACGTGGCGCAGATCCTCAACTGGGAGGGGATCGCCGTCCGCGCCGGCCACCACTGCACGCAGCCGCTGATGACGCGGCTTGGCGTCGCTGCGACGACGCGCGCCAGCTTCTACGTGTATTCGATCCCAGACGACATCGAGCGGTTGATTAGCGGGCTGCTGAAGGTGAAAGAGACGTTCGGTGTCTGATCTCGAGCAGATGTATCGCGAGGTGATCCTCGATCACTACAAGGCCCCGCGCGGGCACGGGCTGCTCGAGGACGCTGACGCGCGCGCAGAGGGCCAGAACCCGCTCTGCGGCGATGAGGTGACGATCTCGGTCAAGTTCGCCGAGGACGGCGAGACGATCGCCGACGTCGGCTTCGAGGGCCGAGGCTGCGCGATCTCACAGGCGGCGACGTCGATGCTCACGGAGCTGGTGAAGGGCCGGAAGGCGGACGAGGTCGCGTCGCTGCCGAAGGAGGAGCTCCTCGAGGAGATCGGCATTCCGCTGACGCCGATCCGGCTCAAGTGCGCGATCCTCGGGCTCGGCGTGCTCAAGGTCGCGCTCAACCGGGCGAAGGGCACGCCGCTGCCGCCCGAGTGGCAGGGGTTGGCGGCCGACCTCCAGTTCGACTAGTGGCGGCCAAGATCGACGTCGCGCCGCTCGACGAGTTTCCGCCGGGCTCGACGAAGATCGTCACGCTCGGCTGGACGTCGATCGGCGTCTACAACTGCGGCGGCGAGCTGTACGCGCTCGAGGATCGGTGCTCGCACGACGATGGGCCGCTCTGCGAGGGCGACTGGGAGGAGGACACGTGCCGCGTCATCTGCCCGCGGCACGGGTCGGCCTTCGATCTGCGCAGCGGCCGGCCGCTGTCGCTGCCGGCATTCGAGCCGGTCGAGACCTATCCGGTGACCGTCGAGGACGGCATCGTCAAGGTCGAAGTTGCCGACTAGCCTCGTTCGCTGCTGGGAGACGAGCGACCCGCTCTATCTCGCCTACCACGACGAGGAGTGGGGCCGGCCGGTCACGACCGAGCGCGGCATCTACGAGCGGCTCTGCCTCGAAGGCTTCCAGTCGGGGCTCTCCTGGCTGACGATCCTCCGCAAGCGCGAGGCTTTCCGCGCCGCATTCGCGAACTTCGAGCCGGATGCCGTAGGGCGGTTCGGCGAGCGGGACGTTCGCCGGCTGCTCGAGGACGCCACGATCGTCCGCCACCGCGGGAAGATCGAGGCGACGATCGCGAATGCCCGTGCGACCGTCGCTCTGCGCAAGACCGGGTCGCCGCTCCACGAGCTGTTCTGGGCGCACCGGCCCCAGGCGCACACCGGCCCGGCCGGCGACGCCGACTGGCAGGCGACCACGGCTGAGTCGACCGCGCTCTCCAAGGAACTACGGCGCATCGGGTTCCGCTTCGTCGGGCCGACGACCGTCTACGCCGCGATGCAGGCGTGCGGCGTCGTCAACGACCACCTCGCCGACTGCTGGGTCCGCGAAGCCGTCGAGATGGAACGGCAATCCGTCCTACCCGATCCGCTATCGTGAGTGCTATCCGCGGAAAGGAGGTGGTCCGGCGTTGGAGACTTCAAGTACGGGCAGTGGAGGTACCAGCTCGTAGAGGCGTGTCCCCGTGACCTAACGGGGAATCGCCTAGCCAGCGTGGGGGACTCGCGTAACGCGCCGCCTTTTCGGCCGGAAGCGCCTCTACGAAATCCCAGCTGGTAACCGGATCTAGGGGCCGCCTTTGGCGGCCCCTAGTCTTCTTTCGATGGATCGGATCGAGTGGGTGATCGAGGGCTGCCGGCTCCTGCGCGCGATCGGCGACGAGCTCGCCGAGACGCGGCCGTTCGAGGGGCTGACGATCGGCACGGGCATCCACCTCGAGCCGAAGACGGTCGCGCTCCTCCTGACGCTGCAGCGCGGTGGCGCCGAGATCGTCTCGACCGGCAATCTCAACACGACTCAGCAGGACGCCTGTGACTATCTCGCCGCGCGTGCCGTCCGGATCATCGGCGGCCCGACGAGCGATCCTGCCGAGCAGGACGGCTTCCTGTGGGACGTGGTCCGCGCCCGGCCCGACCTGATCCTCGACAACGGCGGTGACCTGTTCGTGCGCTGGCTGGAGTCTCCGTACGAGACGCTCCGCGGCGGCACCGAGGAGACGACGTCGGGCCGGATGCGGCTCCAGCCGCTGCGCGACCGATTGCGGCTGCCGATCCTCGTGATCAACGACAGCCCGATCAAGCAGTTCGCCGAGAACCGCCATGCGGTCGGCCAGAGCGTGTTCGAGTCGTACATGCGGCTCACGAACCGGTCGACGAACGGCAAGCGTGTGACGGTGTTCGGCTACGGCGCGTGCGGCAAGGGCGTGGCGGCGAACTTCCGCAACGCCTACGCGGTCGTCTCGGTCGTCGACGCGGATCCGGTCGCGCGACTCGAGGCCCTGCTCGACGGGTTCCTGGTGCCCGACCGCGAGGAGGCGTTGCGGAGCGCGGACGTGATCGTGACGGTGACTGGAGCGCGCGGCGTCGTCACCGCCGCCGACGAGCAGCTCTTGAAGGACGGCGCGATCCTGATGAACGCCGGCCATTTTCCCTGGGAGATCGAGGGCATCGAGTCCGGTCGCGTGACCCTCCTCGAGGGTGGCCACATGGTCAACCTGGCCGGGCCTGGCCCGCTTGGCAACTCGATCGAGTCGATGGATCTGGGCTTCGCGCTGCAGACCAGGTGCCTCGAGGCGGTCGCGCTCGGACGCGTCGGTGCCGAGTCGTGCGTCGTCCCGGTCCCGCGCTCGATCGACGAGTCGGTCGCGGCGGACTTCGTGGCCTCGGCCTAGCGAAACCGCCAGATGTCGCGGCCGTGCCAGCTCGGGATCCAGGCGTCGCCGCCGATCTCGCTGACGACGAACGGGCCTGCGCCGGTCTTGACGGTCGACGTGACGGCGTTCGTGGCCGGGTCGACGATCGCCACGGCGTTCGCACGCACCTTCGGCACCCAGACCGTTCCGCCGACGACCGCGGGGTCGCCGAGGAACGGCGTGTCGAGCGGGATCGTCGCCGCGACGTGGTTCGTCGACGGATCGATACGAATCAGGCTGTTCGCCGACGTCACCCAGACGGCGTCCGGCGAAGCCGCCGTCCAGCCGGCTCCCTGTTCGATCGCGATGCGTCCGGCGATCCGATTCGTCGCCGGGTCGACGCGGACGACGCCGTCCTGCCCGGTCGCCCAGACCGAACCGAACGCGGCCACGACGCCGGTCGCCCCCGGAAGCTTGATCTTGCGCACGACGCTGTTCCGCCCCGGGTCGATGCGCTCGAGATCGCCGTAGCCGTATGACGTGACCCAGGCTGCGCCGTAGGCGAAGGTGGCGTCGTAGGGTTGTGCGCCAACGGCAATAGCGGCGGTGCGTTTGCCGGACCGGGCCGAGACGCGGCTGACCGTGTTCGAGTTCGTGTCCTCGACCCAGAGCGAGCCGGCGCCGAAGCCGAGCCCACACGAGCCGAAGCCGATCTTGGTCTTGCCGACGACCTTGTTTGTGTGCGGATCGACCTTCAACAGGTACGGGGAGGCGTACTCGCTGACCCAGACGAAACCCCCTCCTCCCGCAGCGGCGCACGGCTGCGTTCCGGCGGCGAGCCCGATTTTGGCGACCACGGTCGGCGCAGCCAGTGCGCCGGCGCCGAGGAGGGTGACAAGGAGGATGCGCACTGCGCGACCATAGTCCGGAGACGGAGCAAATGCTCCGAAACCGTATTAACCGTCGGTTAATGCCGCCGCGAACGCTCGACCGAGGTCGTCGAGCGAGTCGCGGATCACTGCCGCATCGCCGAGCTCCCGCTCCAGCCGTGCGTTGATCCGCTGCAGGGCGGGCCAACCGCGACGCCACTCGCGGTCGCCCCGCGCCGACAGCTCGAAGAGCCAGGACCGGCCGTCCTCCGGGTTCTCGCGGCGCTTGACGAGGCGCCTGCTTTCCAGGCGCCGCACACTGTCCGACGCCGTCGTCAGCGGCAGCCCGAGATCCTCGGCGAGCGAGGTCAGGCGGACGCTCCCGCGGGCACCGATCAGGCTCAGCATCGCGTACCGGTCCGAGGCGACGCCGTCGGCGGCGAGCTCGCGCTCCACGAGTTGTGCCATCCGCTGATGCGCGGCGACGAGCTGCAGGAGGAGCGACAGCCGCCGCTCAGGTGCCGCGGCGGATCTGCTCTTCGAGCGGGACGAGCGGGAGTTTGAAGGTGTCGGCGGCATCGGTGTTGGAGACGACATTGTCAGGGCCCTGCAGCATCGCCACCTGATCGACGGTGAGCGGCGCTCCCGGGATGCGCTGTGTCAAGAGCGCGCCGGTGCGGGCGACGCTCCAGGGAACGTGGACGAGCGGGCGCCGCTTGCCGAGCACCCTCGCGATCGTCCGGTAGAGCTCGTTCCAGCTCACCGTGTCCGGCCCGCCGATCTCGAACGTCCGGTTCGCCGCCTCCTGCTTGTCGACGGCCGCGGCGAAGTACGCGGCGACGTCCTCCACCCAGATCGGCTGCGAGCGCTGCTCGCCCGGCCCGATCACCGGCACCACGGGCGAGAGCTTCACCTGCTTGGCGAACGTCTGTAGCACGCCGCCGTCGCTGCCGAAGACGAAGCTCGGCCGGAAGACGACGTGCTCGAGCCCCGACGCGGCGACCTCCTGCTCCATCGCGAGCTTCGCCGCGTAGTAGGGAAGCTGGGCCGCCGTCTCCGGGGTCGTGCCCAGCGCGCTCATCAGCACGAACCGCTCGACGCCGGCGTTCTTCGCCGCGGCGACGAGGTTCTGCGTGCCCACGGTCATCACGTTGTGGAAGTCCTCGGGCCGCCCCTTGATGATCGCGATGAGCTGGATGACGTGCGTGCAGCCGGCGACGGCGGCCTCGAGGCCGGCGGGGTCGGTGATGTCACCGCGCACGACCGTAGCGCCCCAGCTGGTGAGCCGCTCCTGCGACTCCGGCCGGCGGGCGAGCACGCGGACGTCGAGGTTACGGGCGCGCAGCGCGTGGACGATCTTCGGCCCGACGAAACCCGTGCCGCCGGTAATAAGGATCCTCACGACTCGAAGTTCTGCCAGTAGCGCGAAGGCGTCGGCCCCCGCTGGCCCTGGTACTTGGAGCCGAGCGACGAGCTCCCGTACGGCGTCGAGGTCGGCTCGCTGAGCTGCATGAAGGACAGCTGGCCGATCTTCATGCCGTGGTAGATCGTGATCGGCAGGTTGGCGACGTTGGACAGCTCGAGCGTCACGTGCCCGTCCCAGCCGGGGTCGATGAAGCCGGCGGTGGAGTGGATCAGGAGGCCGAGGCGGCCGAGGCTCGAGTTGTGGGTCGGGATGTAGGAGCGCGTGATCAGAAACACGCCTGATGCCGCGGAGACTTCGATGCACCTGACCGGCACGCTGGCGACGTGACGAACATCCGCGATTGTGGTCAGCGTCGCAACAGGTGTCTGACACATTGAAGGTGTCAGACACGTTTCCCGTCCCGAAGCCTCGATCTCGGCCGTCGTGAGGATTTGCTCGTCCTCCGTCACCCACTGGTGGCCGACATCGCAGACGACTGCGGTGCCTTCCGAGAAGCGAATCTCGCGGCAGGGTCGGCCCAGCATCGGCTCGGTCGTCGCCACGACGACGGTCGGCTCGCCTCGCTCGGTGAAGACGATGTCGCCGACGTCGATCTCGGCCATCGTCTTCCACCCGGACGGCGTCGGAACTTCGGTGTCGAGTGCGAGCGCCTTCCCCTCGAGCCTGGCCACCAGATCGTCCGGCAGGCCCACGCGCTCCAGCGTCGACCCGAGCACGAACTCGCCGGGGTGGAGGATGAACGGCTGGTCGTCGTTGATCTCGACCTGCTCGGTCAGCTCCTCCTGCGGCTGCTTGACGTCGATGTACGGGTAGCGCGCGTTGTGGAAAACGCGGAAGTAGCGGTCGACGCGAACGTCGAGGCTCGACGGTTGCAGCAGCGCCTCGTCGTAGGGGTCGATCGTGATGCGCCCATCGGCGATCAGCCGCTCGATCGTGCGGTCGGAGAGAACCACGCCCTGATTCTCTCAGTCGCGCCGGTGCGGCGGCTGTGCAAGGACCTCGTGAGCCCGCCCGTGCGTACTAGCCATATGAGGGTCATCCTTGTTGCGGCGTGCGCTGCGGCGCTCGCCGCGCCAGGTGCGTTCGCCAAGGGAAGCCTCTCGGTCGCCCTCGGGGATTCGTCGCCACGCGCCGGACAGTCGTTCACCGTCTACGTCCACACCGGCTGGGTCGTCCCGCGCAACGATTGGCTCCGGCTGATCGCCGTCGCGCCCGGGAAGGACTGGTACGACGTCGTCGGAACGGTCACGGGCGACTCGGCGCTGGCGCACGCCAACATCCCGCACGACGGCTTCGAGATCAAGCTCGTGCGCGTTGCGCCGCGGAACTGGCGTGCCGTCGTCCGGCTCCCGCGGCCCGGCCGTTGGCGGCTCGTCATTCCAAACGGCACACACGTCGGCTTCATGCTCCCGCCGCCTACGGCCTGGATGCCGTGGGTGCAGGTTCACCGTTAGCGGCTGGTCAGTTGCCGCAGGGTGCGACGTTGCGCCAGTTGAGCACCGTGTCGTTGACGGTCTGCGAGCCCGAGGCGCCGTACGTGAGGGTGGTCGTGCGGTTTGCGATCTCGCCGCAGGAGCCGTCCTTCTCGACGTAGTTCCAGTCGCCGAGCACGTACTTGTACTCGAGCTGCGTCGTCTCCTTGCCTGTGAACGTGATCGTCCAGTGCGTCGCGTCGACCCGGGTCATCGTGCCGCCCGTCGGATCCCACTGCGGGTAGCCGCCGTCGAGGCGGTCCAGGAACCCCGCGATGTGGACGGGCCGGCCCGTGCCGTCGGTCGACGCGGGCACGGTGACGTTGAAGGTGATCGACATCGTCCGCAGGTCGGCCAGTTGGCTCACCGGCGCCGACGGGGCCGACCGGTTCCAGGACGTGTCGACGGCGCGCACCTCGTACGAGTACGTCTGGCCCTGCGAGACGCTGCCGTCGGTATAGGTCGTGCCCGAGACGAGGGCTACAGCGGAGTAGGTCCCGCCGCTCGACGTGGCGCGGAGGATCTCGTAGCCGTAGACGTCGGCGTCCGCGACGGCGTTCCAGGCGAGCGCTATCGAGTTCGGCCCAAACGAGGTGACGTGCAGCCCGCCCGGCGTCGCCGGAGGCGTCGTGTCTGAGCTCGCGACCACCGTCAACTTCCCGGCCTGCGCGGAGGAGTAGCCGTTCGGTGAGCCGTCTAGATCGGCGTACACCCAGTCGCGTCCCGCAGTCGTCGTGTACCGGTACGCGTAGTCGTAGTCGCCGGCCTGCTCCGGGTTGATCTTCGCCACGAATTCGTCGTTGTTGCCGGAGTCGACGTTGAAGTGCGCGTCCACCCACGAAGTCCAAGTCGCCGGATCGCTGCCGACCGGGCCGAACCCCAGCTGCGCCTCCAGCGACGGGGTCGGTCCGGGGGCCGAGGTGACGCCGCCGATGTACACCTGCCCGTAGGCGGTGAGCCCGCCGTACACGGACTGCGTGAACGAGCCGCTCGGCGGCCACTGCAGGTTCGACCAGTCGATCACGTAGTGCGGCAGCGCCTGCACCTCGTTCGACGGGGCGCTCTCGTTTCCGGCGGCGTCGAGCGCCTCGACGACGTAGTAGGCGGGCACGCCGTTCGGGACGCCCGTGTCCGTGAACGTCGTCGAGGCCGTCGTGCCGACGCTGACGTAGCCGCCGCCGGTAACCGGGCTGCGGAAGACCTCGTAGGACGCGGCGCCGGCGCTCGCCTGCCAGGAGAGCGACGCCGAGCCCGGGCCGTCACCCGTCAGCGACAGCACGGGCGGCGCAGGCGGCGCCAGGTCGACTGCGTCGGTGACGAGCATCAGCGCGGACAGCGACGCGAGCGGCACGTCGAGCTCGCCGCCGGCGGTCGTCAACGTGGCGCCCGTCGGGTTGCCGACGCCGAACACGGCGTGGAACGCCGTCCCGTCCGGCACGAAGCCGGCCGTTGGGATGCTTGCGGTGACGCCGGAACCGCCCTTGTCGATCGCCACGATCGCCGCGTGCGAGCCGTCCTTGCGGCCGTACGCGACCGTGCCCGCCGCGTCGTCGGCGAGGAGCGGCGTGAAGGTGCCGTCACGCAGCACAAGGTTCGCCGCTCGCAGCTGCCCCAGCGCCGCGTAGTGCGCCTGCAAGGCGGTGTCTGGCGATCCGCCCTGCTGCGGCCAGGGATAGGTGCGACGGTTGTCCGGGTCGTCGCCGCCCGTGACGCCGACCTCGTCGCCGTAGTACACGGTCGGCATTCCCGGGAGCGTGTACTGGACGACGGAGGCGAGGCGCAGCCGCTGCTTGCCGTCCGCGACGCCTGCGGCCTTCGCCGCGGCGTCGCTGTCGATGCCCGGCGAGAGCGTCCACAGCGCGCGTGTCGTGTCGTGCGAGTCGATCAGGTTCATCAGGTCGTAGTAGGCGGGCGCCGCGTAGTCCTCCTGCTGCGACGCGAGCCGCGCCGAGAACTCGGTCGGCGAAAGGACGCGCCCCGAGTCGCCGAGGCCCTTGCCGTCGAAGCCGTGCGTCGTCAGGAAGCCGAGGATCGCGTCGCGGTCGCGGTAGTTCATGGTCGAGTCGGCGCGCTGGCCGGCGAGGAACTTGAGTGTCGTCGAGTCCTTGGGCCAGAGCTCGCCGACGATCAGCGCGTTCGGGTCGGTCTCCTTGACGACCTGGCGGAAGCGCGTCCAGTAGCCATCCGGGAACGACGAGTCGCCCATCACGTCGAGCCGCCACCCGTCGGCGCCGCGCTTCAGCCACATGCGGGTGACGCTGCCCTGGGAGCCTACGAAGTAATTGAAGACCTCTGAATTCGACTTCGTCAGGACGGGAATCGTGTCGAAGTTGAACCAGCCCGAGTAGTCGCCGGTGGTGCACGGCACGTGGGAGTTCGCGAACGTGAACCAGCTGCGATACGACGAGCTGGTCGACTCGCATGCGCCTACCGTCGAGTAGTGGTGGTAGCGGTCGAAGAACGGCGAGTCCGACGACATGTGGTTGAAGACGCCGTCGAGGATGATGTGCATCCCAAGCGCGTGCGCCTGCTGGACGAGCACCGTGAAGTCCTTCAGCGTCCCGAGGTGCGGATTGATCTGCTTGTAATCCGCGGTGTCGTAGCCGTGGTTCGACTTCGACCAGAAGATCGGGTTGAGGTAGATCGCGTTGAAGCCGAGTGACTGGAGCTGCTGCAGCGCCTCGGTGACGCCCTGCAGGTCGCCGCCGAAGTAGTCGCGGCCCTGCGGGCCCTCACGGTCGGACTGCCCGTAGCCGGGGAAGAGCGCCCGCGGCGGGCACGGCGTGCTGTAGTTGCGGCAGTACCCCTCGGGTAGAGCGTTCCACGGCAGCTTGACCGCCTGCTGGTCATACTGCACCTCGCCCGTCTGCGGGTCGTTCTTCGTGTCGCCGTTCCGGAAGCGGTCGGGGAAGATCTGGTAGACGACCGCGTTCCTCGCCCATTCGGGCGTGGTGAACGACGGGTCGTACACCGTCAGCGCGTAGCTCCAGTCGCGCGGCAGGGCGGTCGGCGCGCCGAGCCCACCGTCAAGTGCCCCAGTGTCGTCGCCGTAGTAGGCAGTCGAGGTGCCGTCGGCGACGATGAAGCGGAACCAGTGGATGTCGGTCTGCGCGTCGGGCAGCGTCGCCTGCCAGAAGTCGCACGTGTCCGCAGGGAGACTCTGCTGGTAGCAGGAGACGCCGCTGGCGGCGCGCTTCATCGCAATCAGATGCTCGGCGTTCTGGGTCACGCTGAAGTCACGGAGGGTCACCGAAGTGACGTCGTCGTGGAACGTGCGAAAGCGGATCGTCACGGGCGTGCCGGCGGGAACGGCTCCCTGCGGAGTCCGGTAGAGCGCGTCGCGTGAGTCGAAGCGGAGGCCGTCCCACTCGACGTTGTTGTCGGCGCCGTGCCCCGCCTGGATCGTGAGCAGGTGCGTGGTCGAGCTCCAGGTGAACGTCACCTTCTGGCCGAGGGCCGAGACGGTGAACGGGATGTTGGCGCCGTCCTGCGCGCCGCCGGCGCCGTAGTTGACGGCCCAGCTCTCGTTCAGCGCGACCTTCGCCTCGTACGTTCCCGCGGGCAGGCTCGTGGTCGTGAACGTGTAGACGCCGTCGCCGTCTGCATCCTGGAGCCACGTGCGCAGGCAGTCCGGCTGCCAGTCGCCTGAGCAGCCGAGCTCCGACTGGAAGCTGCCGACCGCGTCGGCGATCGCCGAATTGACGCTGTCGGTGATCCAGTGGGTCGACGGGTCGAAGTACCACTTGACTGCGCCGGCAGGCGCCGCGAGCGCGATGTTGTCGCCGCCCGGCACGCCGTGCGCGCCGTAGTTCACGTCCCAGCTGTCGTTGAGCGCGACCTTGTAGTTCCACGACCCCGCACCCGGTGTGCCGGCGAAGCGGTAGATGCCGTCGGCGCCGGCGGTCATGTGCGTTGCGGCACACGTGGGGTCCCAATCGCCGCCGCAGCCGAGCTCGCTCTGCAGATCGCCGACCAGGGTCACGGGAACGGGCACGGTCGCACCGGCAGGGCCGATGACGAGGGCAAGAGCGACGATGACGAGGACCGCGCGAACCGTGCGCATGGGCCGCGATATCCTCTCGCGCCCGTCGAGCGGAAGTCAATCGGCCTTGAGCGCGTCGGCCAGCGCCCGCAGCCCCTTGAGGAACGCCGCTCGCTCCTCCGGTGACAGCTCCGCCAGGGCGCGCTCGAGCGGGCGGTTGCGCTGCTCGAGCCAGGCACGCACGCCCTCGCCGGTCTCCGGGTCGAGATCGACGACCGTGCGCCGCCGGTCCTCCGGGTCCTCGCGTCGCCGCACGAGGCGGTGGTGCTCGAGCTCCGTCGTCAGCTTGCTTGCGGCCGGCAGCGAGAGGCCGAGTGCGCGTGCCAGGTCGCCGACGGCCTGACCCTCCGCGCTTCCGACCTGGGAGAGCACTGCGACGTGCCGGCGGCCGAGCCGCGGCCCGCCGTGCATCAGCCGGCCGAGCTCCGGCGCCGGCCGCCGCCGCATCCAGAGGCCGCGCATCACCTGCCGCAGCAGGCGGCGCAGCTCGGCCAGCTCGGAGCGGGGAATAGGTGTCATCTGATAAAAGTTATCGTGTGATAATGAAAGGAGGTGATGTCGAATGTGTGGACACCATGGCCACCGTAGTTTCCGCGGGTTCGGCCGGCGCGGCTTTCCCAGCCGCGACGTCTGGGTCGAGCGCCTCGAGGCGTACCGCGAGCACCTCGAGCAGGAGCTGAAGAACGTCCAGGACGTAATCGAGCGGCTCGGCAAGCAGGGCGACGCCCCGCAGCAGACCGGGACGGCGTAGCAGTGTCAGACACTTTCAAAAGTGTCTGACACCTTTAGCGACGCAGTACGAACGTGACCGGGGACGAGGCGGCGACTGTGCCGTCCGTCCCTTCGGCCACGGCCACGCCGGTCACGCGCTCGCGCTTCTTGAAGCGGCCCGGCTCGAGGAACGCCCGGTACGGCGCCGAGTCGTCGATCGCCACGCGCCGCCAGGCACCGTTGCCGCGCCTGATCGCGAAGACGACGCTCGCCGGCCCGCCGCTGACCGTCGCCCCCAGCCGGTAGAGAGAGGTGAGGTCGTCGCCGCCCGCCGTCAGCTTCGGTGTACCGAGCCCGCTCTTCGGCAGGCCGGTGCCTGGCACCGCGACCACGGCCGACATCGCCGGGACCGTCAGCGTCAGGTTCGCACCCGACGCCGACGCCGTCCCTGAGCCGAACACGACGCTCCAGGTCGCGCCCGGCGTCGACGTCGGCACGGTCACCCGAGCGGACGCGGCGCCGTTGTTGAGTGCGACCACGACCTCCTGCTTGTGCGCGAAGTCGATCCGCGAGACCACCAGCACGGCGTCCTTCGCCTGCCGCACGACGGACGCGCCGGTCGACAGGGCGGGATACGCATCGCGCAGCGCCGACAGCGTCCGCAGCTGCGCCTCGATCGGGTTGTTCACGATCCCGAGCGAAGAGCCGGTGCCGATCGGCGACCCGCCGACGCGGTTCTGCGTCTGCCAGTCGCCGACCAGCGTCGGGAACATGTCCTGGCGCGCCTGCTGGTCGCCGCCCGACCCGATCATCCCGACCTCGTCGCCGTACAGCACGGCGGGCGCGCCTCGCAGCAGGTAGAGGACGTCGTAGCCGAGCAGGACGTGCTGCGTGAGCGCATCGCCCGACAGCCCGGGCGCCTGCGTGACGATCTGCTCTGCGGCTCGCCCCATGTCGTGGTTGCCGAGGAACGTCGTGAAGGCGGGATCGACACCGTTCGCGGTGCGGAAGTAGTCGTCGTCCGTGAGGCGGTTGCCGAGCCCCCGTGCACCCGATGCGCCAGCCGCATAAGCCGACGCGACCTGCTGGAACGGAAAGTCGAGCACCTGCGGCAGGCCGCGGTCGCGAACGAACTCTGAGAGGTCGACGGCGTCATTCAATGTCACCTCGCCGAAGATCGGGAGGTCGGCGATGCCGGCAGCCTTCGCCGCCGCGCGGATCTTCGGCACCCAGAGCCGGAAGAACGCTGCGTTGACGTGCTTCGCAGTGTCGACGCGAAAGCCGTCGACCTTGAAGCGCGAGATCCATGAGCCGTAGATCTGCGCCAGCCCGTTGAGCACGTTCGGCTTCTCGGTGAAAAGGTCGTCGAGGCCGAAGAAGTCGCCCTGCTCGAAGCACGACTGGCTGCACGAGCCGAAGTCGATGTTGCCGCGGTCGTGGTAGTTCAGCGGGTCGTTCAGCCACACCGGCTTCTTCACGGTGCGCTGGCCCGGGGAGACGAACGGCACGCGCGGCATCAGGCTCGCCCTCAGGCAGGGGAACTTCCCGGTCACGAAGCGCGCCGGGTTGAAGCGCCGGCCGTGGCAGTCGCGGTACGGGATGTCGGTGTACTTCGTCCCGGTCAGCTGGACGATGTCGGCCGTGTGGTTGACGACGACGTCGAGGTAGACCTTCAGGCCGAGGCCGTGCGCCTTGGCGACGAGGTCGGCGAAGTCTTGATCGCTGCCGAGGTGCGGATCGACGGTCGTGAAGTCGAGCCCCCAGTAGCCGTGATACGCGGCCGAGCCGTTCTCGACCGGGTCCTGCTCGAGGACAGGCGTCACCCACAGTGCGGTGAAGCCGAGATCCTTGACGCGCTGCAAGTTCGCGGCGAGGCCGGCGAGATCGCCGCCGTGGTAGTAGGCGGGATCGGTCGGATCGAAGCCCGTCCGCGCCCGCGGCCCCGCCAGACCGCCCTGGTCGTTCGCCGTCGAGCCGTTCGCGTAGCGGTCCGGCATCACGAAGTAGATCCGCTGGGACGCGAGCGAGCTCTGCGTCGGCAGGGCGGCGAGTGACGCCAAGGGCGGTGTTGCAGCACCGCCCGAACCAACTAGGGCAACCGCGGCGAGAACCGCGATTGCCCAGCTAGCGGAGCGGAGCACCCGAGGCTTCGTCGAAGAAGTGCAGGTTGCGGGTGTCGACCGCGATCGGCACCGCGTCGCCGAGGTGCAGCTGGATGTGCGGCGGGAACGACGCGACGAGGTTCGGGCGCGACCCGACGACGCTTTCCTCGTGCTCGGCGCCCTCGGCCAGCGTTTCGTCGACCACGGTCGCCTCGCTCCGGATCTGCCGGGCGTCGACCTTGAAGTAGGCCATCGACTCGCCGCCCAGCGATTCGACGAGCTCGACGTTCGCGGTGATCCGCGGCATCCCCTCGTGGCCCTGGGCCGGGTGGAGGTCGCCGGCGCGCATGCCGACGATCACCTTTCGGCCGCCGAACTCGCGCAGCCGCGGATAGAGGCGGAGCGCCTCGTCGGCGATCGCGAGCTGGTTGCCGCCGACGTCGACGGTGACGCCCCCGTTCACGGATGCCGTGCCTTCGAGCAGGTTCATCGGCGGCGTGCCGATGAAGCCGGCGACGAACAGGTTCTCGGGTCGGTCGTAGAGGCGCTGCGGTGCGTCGACCTGCTGGAGGCGGCCCTTGCTCATCACGGCAACGCGGTCGCCCATCGTCATCGCCTCGACCTGGTCGTGCGTCACGTACACCGTCGTCACGCCGAGCTCCCGCTGGAGCTTCGCGATGTCGGCGCGCATCTGGACGCGTAGTTTCGCGTCAAGGTTCGAGAGCGGCTCGTCCATCAGGAAGACCTGCGGCTGACGCACGATCGCGCGGCCCATCGCGACGCGCTGCCGCTGGCCGCCCGAGAGCTCCTTCGGGCGGCGGTCGAGGTACGGCGTCAGGTCGAGCATCTTGGCTGCCCACGTGACGCGCTCGTTGATGACCGCCTTGTCGGTCTTGCGCAGGCGCAGCCCGAACGCGATGTTCTCCGCGACGCTCAGATGCGGGTAGAGCGCGTAGTTCTGGAAGACCATCGCGATGTCGCGCTCCTTCGGCGTCACGTCGTTGACGACGCGGCCGCCAATCGAGAGCGTGCCGGCGGAGATCGTCTCGAGGCCGGCGACCATGCGCAGCGCGGTCGTCTTGCCGCAGCCCGACGGGCCGACGAGAACGAGGAACTCGCCGTCGTTGATGCCGAGCGTCAGGCCGAAGACGGCCTGGACGCCGTTGTCGTAGATCTTGTCGACTTCGTCGAACGCGACGTCTGCCATCTCAGATCACTCTCCAGATGTGGAATGCGGGGCCGTCGGCGGGCAGCACGCCGTCGCGTGCGTCCTCGCCGTAGAGCGTCTCGAGTTGCGTGAACGGTGTTGAGATCGGTTCGTGGTCGGCGCGCGCCGCGAGGCAGAGCAGGCGCTCCGCCTTCGACTCGCGCAGGTAGAGGACGGCGTCGTCGGATACGTGCAGATACCTGATGCCGCCGCGCGCGAGCGCGTCGGACGAGCGCCGAAGGTGGAGGAGGCGCCGGTAGGTCTCGAGCAGCCCCTCGTCCCAGGCGCCCGGATCCTGCCAGGGCATCGTCCGCCGGGCGTCCTCGCCCCAGGCGCCCTCGAGGCCGAGCTCGTCGCCGGCGAAGGTCATCGGCACGCCCGGGCTCGTCGCCATCAGGCCGACGCCGACCGCGTGCAGCGTGCGCGACCCGCCGACCACGGTCGCGAACCGAGCCGTGTCGTGGGAATCGAGCAGCGTCCAGGAGTGCGCGACCGCCTCCCACGGCACGCCGGTGCGGAAGCGCCGCATCACCCGCACGAGCTCGCCCCCGCCGTAGCGAGGCGCGGGCGCCTGCGAGAAGACGTCAGTGTCGATGGCCTCGTCGCGCAGCCACCACCACGCCGGCTTCAGGAAGCCGGCGTAGTTCATCGCCCCGTGCCAGCCGGTGCCGTCGAGGTCGGGGCGGAAGTCGTGGCCGTGCTCGGCGATCACGAGCGCATCGCCCGCGGCGTCCCGCGCCCAGCGCGCGACCTCGTGGTTGAGCTCGATCGCGCGGTAGCGCCCCGTCATGTTGGCGACGTCGATCCGCCAGCCGTCAAGGCCTGCGTCGAGCCAGTGCCGCACGACGCCGTGCATGCGCGCGCGCAGCTCGTCGTTGCGCCAGTCGAGCTTCGGCAGCGAGGGAACGCCGAGCCACGACTCGTAGCCGTTCGGCAGCGAGGGGTCGAAGTAGTAGAAGCCGTGCTCCGGTGCGTGCGAGCCCGCGAGGCCGGCCGTGAACCACTCGTGCCCGTGGCCGGTGTGATTGAGCGTCAGGTCGCCGATCAACCTCATGCCGCGTCCCTCGAGCGCGCGTGCCAGGGAGGCGAGCGCCTCGTCGCCGCCGAGCGCCGGGTCGATGCGGTCGAACGACGTGGCGTCGTAGCGGTGGCTCGAGCCGGCGGGGAAGATCGGCGTCAGGTAGACGGCGTTCGCGCCGAGCGACTCGATGTGGTCGAGGTGCTGCTCGATGCCGGGCAGGTCGCCGCCGTACCACTCCTTCGGCGTTGCCGGCCCGCGGCCCGTTGGCAGCTCGCTCCACGCACGCGGGATCGCCCACTCCGGCGGCGTCCGCTCGATTCCCGACGAAGCGAAGCGGTCCGGGAAGATCTGGTAGACGACCGACGAGCGGTGCCACTCCGGCCCCGTACCGAGCGAGAGGATGAAGTCGTCGGCCGACGGCACCTCGTGCGGCACAACGCCGTTGCCGGTCAGCCAAGCGTAGCCGGTCGCGCCGCCCGCGAGCAGCCAGCGGTAGCGGGTCGCCGGGTTCGAGACCGTGAACGATGCGCGCCACCACGTCTCGTCGTCGTTCTCGGCGTCGACGAGCGCCTCCACCGTGCGCGGCTCGCCGTCGCGCACGTAGCGCAGCAGGACGCGGTCGGCGGCGCCGCGCGGCGCGCGCAGGCGGACGGTCGCCTCGCCGCCGAGCTCGTCCGGCCGCTCCAGCACGTACAGCTCGGAGCCGTCGTGATGAGGCTCGACGACGAGCCGGCTCAGCTCGGGAACGATGGTCATCCCTTGACGGAGCCGGCTGTGAGGCCGCTCACGATCCAGCGCTGCAGGAACAGGAAAAGCACCGTCACCGGGATGGCGGCCATCAGCGAGCCGGCGGCGAAGGGACCCCAGGCCTGGTTGTACTGGTCGCTGATGAAGCCCTTCATGCCGACCGGCAGCGTGAAGTGGTCGTTCGTCTGCAGGATCGCGGAGGCGATCACGTACTCGTTGAGCGTGAAGACGAACGAGATGAGCGCGACGACGACGAGCACCGGCGCGGCCAGCGGTAGCACGACGCCCCAAAAAATCTGCGCGGCGGTGGCGCCGTCGACGCGCGCGGACTCGTCGAGCTCATGCGGGATCGTGTCGAAGAAGCCCTTCATCAGCCATGCCTGCACGCCCATCGCGCCGCCGAGGTACACGACGATCACGGCGAGCAGCGAGTTGAGGCCGAGCGGGCCGAAGATGTTGCCGATGTTCAGCACGAGCAGGTAGATCGCCGCGATCGCGCCGAACTGCGGGAACATCTGGATCAGCAGCAGCGCCATCATCCCGAACCGCCGTCCCTTGAAGCGGAAGCGGCTGAACGCGTAGGCCGCGAACGCACCGAGCAGCGTGGTCAGGAGGGCCGTGGCGCCGGCGACGAGCATCGAGTTGAGGATCCAGCTGATGTACGGAGTGTCGAGCTTGGCGCTCGATGTCCCGGTGACGTTGTTGTGCAGCAGGTTCCCGAAGTTGTGCAACGTGACGTGCGTGGGCACGAGCGACGCACCCTGCAAGGTGTTGTCCCGGTTGAACGCCGACGACAGCGTGTACACGACTGGGAACAGCGCGACGATGACGCCGATGATCCCGACCGCGTGGCGCCACCACGTGTCGCCGAGGTTCGGAGCGCGGCGACGCTTCGCGGTACGCGTCTGGGCGCCGACCGCGGCGGCTGTCTCGGCGTGCTCAGCGGTGCTCATGTGACGTTCTCCAGTGCCTTGGAGCGGTAGAAGGTGATGCCGGAGATGGTGGCGACGATGAAGAAGATGATGATCGCGACCGCGCTCGCGAGGCCGTAGTCCTGTCCCTTGCCGGTCGCGATCGCGAGCTTGTACGTGTAGCTGATCAGGATGTCCGTCGATCCCGCGATCGAAGAGCTGCCGGTGTAGGGCCCGCCCCCGGTCAGCAGGTAGATGTTGTTGAAATTGTTGAAGTTGAACGCGAACGACGCGATCAGGAGGGGGCCGACGGCGACGAGCAGGAGCGGCAGCGTGACGCGGCGGAAGATCGACCACGCACCGCCGCCGTCGACCTT
>JBKPRG010000088.1:0-33852 GCA_046765815.1 Actinomycetota bacterium | reverse complement strand
ATCACCGGCCATGCCGAGTTCTGCGAGCTCTTCCTCGACCGGGTCGTCGTGCCGCGGGAGAACATGCTCGGCGGCCGCGGCGACGGCTGGAAGATCGCGATGCACGTCGTCTCGCACGAGCGCGGGACGGCAGCGTTGCCGCGGCAAGTGATGTTGCGAACGTGGCTCGACCGGCTCGTCGCCGACGCCGGCGCGGCCGGCGTCCTGGCGGACGAGCGGGCGCGGGGAGAGCTGGCGCGGACGCTCATCGAGATCGAGGTGCTGCGCCACCACGCGTCCCGGACGATGTCCGCGTTCTTGAACGGCGGCGCCGTCGGCCCCGAGAGCTCGGGTGTGAAGCTGCTGATGGCAAAGGCCGAGCAGACCCTTTGCGCCACCGCCCTCGAGCTCCTCGGCGACGCCGGCGCCGGCGCCTTCTGGCATGAGCGCTACCTGTACTCGCGCGCGGCGAGCGTCTACGGCGGCACGCGCCAGATCCAGCGCGACATCATCGCCAACCGCATTCTCCGTCTCCCCTCCGACTGACATCGACCTCGAGCTGACCGACGAGCAACGCTGGCTGGCCGAGGCGATCGGCGAGCTGGTGGCGCGCACCGACGAGGCCGAGCTCTGGTCCAGCCTCGTCGAGTTCGGCGCCCTCGACACCGGCGCGGAGGGGCTCGGCGCGGTCGAGCTCGCGCTCGTCGCGCGCGGGCTCGGAGCCGCCCTTGCCGGCGTCCCATTCGTGGAGACCGCGGCCGTCCACTATGCCGTCGATCTCGGCAGCAGCCCGGTTGCGCCCTGTCTCTCCGAGCCCGACCGCGGGTACGTGCCGGCCCCGCCGCAGACGACGCTCGCGCACGGTTCCGTGACGGGCGAGAAGGACGCCGTCGCCTACGCAAGCGTCGTCGAGCTCTTCGCCGTCCCGGTACTCGCCGACGAATCAGTGGCGCTGGCGGTCGTGCGCGCGTCGGAGACGTCGATCGAGCACGAGCCCACGCTCGACGAGCAGCTCGCACGCGCGCGCGTCCGCTTCGAGCGAGCTCCGGTCGAGAGCGTCGCCGGAGACGGGGAAACCGTCGAGCGGATCGCCGCCGTCGGCGGCGTGCTCGCATCGGCCGAGGCGACGGGGGCCGCTGCGGCGATCCTCGAGCTGGCGCGCGCGTACGCCGTCCAGCGTCACCAGTTCGGGCACCCGATCGGCAGCTTCCAGGCGGTTCGGCACATCCTCGCCGACATGCTCGTCCAGGTGGAAAGCTCGTGGTCGAGCGTCCTCTACGCCGCGGCTTCACTCGACGAGCAGACGCTCGACGCCGCGCGAACCGCGTCGATCGCGAAGGCGTACGCGGCGCGAGCGACGCAGGAGGTCGCACACGGGGCGCTGCAGGTCTTCGGTGGCATCGCGTTCACCGCCGAGCACCCCGCGCATCGCTACCTGAGACGGATCGTCGCTCGCGGCGGCAGCTTCGGCACGGCCCGCGACCACGAGCGCGCGATCGCACGTACCTTCTCCGGTTCCTAGACGAGAAGGTGTCAGACACCTTTGCGGGTGTCCGACACCTTCGACGGGTCCGTCAGTGCACGAAGAGCGAGACCCACTGGTCGTTGAAGGCCTTGACCTTCGCGGGCGTGAAGTCGTTCAGCTTCACGATCCGCGGCTTCGAGTAGTAGGTGCCGGCGATGTTCGGATAGAGGGCACCGAAGCCGTGGTCGGCGTACTTGTTGCCCTCAGGGGAGATCAGGTAGTTCGCCAGGAGCTGCGCAGCCGCCGGATGCGGGGCCTGCTTCAAGATCATCCCGTAGTAGGGCGCGTTCCAGTTGTCCTTCAGCACCTTGTAGTCGATCGGAGCGCCCTGCCCTTTCAGGTCGACCGCGGTGCCGCTCGCGCACGGCGCGCCTGCGATCTCCCCCGACGCCACCGCCTGCGTCATCGGGAGCGTCGACGTGTAGATCTTCGGGTTCTGCGCCGCGAGCTTGTTGAGGATGTCCTTCCCGTACTTGGCCTGAGCCCACAGGTACCAGTCCATGAAAGACGTCGACACGCGCGGGTCGGGCACGCCGAGCTTGTTCTTGAACTCGGCCCGGGTGAAGTCGCTGACGCCGGCGATCTGGCCCTTGTACGCCTGGGTGTTCCACGTCAGGCCGAGGATCGCGGTGCCGACGATGAACGACTTGCTGAACATCCACGTCGGTCGGTCGAACGCCTTGGAGAAGAAGTTCGGGCCGACCGCATCGACGGCCCACCCGTTCCCGATCGCGCCGTACACGAGTCGCCGCTGGCTCGGGACCCAGAGGTCGGCGATCGCGTTGTGGGTGCCCTCCTCGGCGTTGATCTGCGACTGCAGGACCGAGTCGATGTTCCGGTTGATGGTGACTGTGATCCCGTACTTGGCCTTGAACGCGTTCGCGAGGTCCTGCAGGCCGGCCGGATTCTGGACCGAGTAGAGGACGACCTTGCCCTCGGCCTTCGCCTTGGCGATCAGCTTCTTCCACGCCGCGGGGGAGGCCGGCGTCGGCCCAGCCGCCACGGTGCGCTGGCCCGCCGAGGCACTCCCCGCGAGCGCCGCGACAGCGAGCAGCGCAGCAGCTGCGAATAGCAAACGCCGTCGCCGCATGGATCTCCAGACTCCTACCACGACTTCTCCTCCTTTGTCGAGAACCAGCGTTCCCACACTGAGTTCAGGTAGGTGTTGTAGCCCATTTAGGGTGTGATTTCAAGTAAAACAGGCCAATAACTACGGGTGTGTGCCACAGACCTGAATTCGTATCGGTTGAAATGGCGTCCCGGATACGCGATGATGGCCGCGTGAGCGCAGTGCCCCACGATCTGCTCGTGCTCGGGGGCGGCATGGCCGGTCTCTCCGCGGCTGCCTGGACGGTGGCGCACGGGGGTTCGGTCGTCCTCGTGGAGAAGGGGGAGCTCGGCGGGAGTGCGATGCGCGCCGGCTTCATCTGGACCGCGCCGACGTACGAGGCGCTACGCGAGGCGATCCCGGCCGGCGATCCCGATCTCGCCCGCACCCTGATCGACGGGTTCGGGCCCGCCATCGACTGGGTGCGTTCGACCGGTGTGGAGGTGCAGGACCCAGTCACCGTGCTGCGCTTCGGACGCGGCCACCAGGTGATGCTGCCGACCTATCTGCACGCGTGCGAGGTCGCGATCCGCAACGACCCGCAGTCGGAGCTGATCGTCGGCGGCGACGCGGGGCACCTGCTCGTGGAGGACGGCGCCGTGCGCGGCGCCGAGATCCGGCTGGCGTCAGGTGAGATCCGCGAGATACGGGCGGGCCACACGCTGCTCGCGACGGGCGGTTTCGGCGGCGACCCAGAATTGCGCGCCGAGCTGATCCACCCGCAGGCACGCGACCTCCCGCTTCGGGCCAACCGCTTCAGTCGCGGCGACGGTCTCCGCCTCGCGCGCGAAGTCGGCGCGCAGTTCGGCCCGGAGAACGCCGGCTTCTACGGCCACCTGATGGCGACGGGCGTCCAGCTCCGCGAGGAGGACGACTACGCCGCACTCAGCCTCTTCCAGAGCGAGCACGCAGTGCTCTTCAACGTTCGTGCCGAGCGGTTCGTCGACGAGACGATCGGCGACCACCTGACGACACTCGCGCTGCTCGAGCAGCCGGAGGCCCGAGGGCTGCTGATCCACGACCAGCGTGCTCAGGACCTCCTGGACATACCGTACGTCGAGGGCGTGCTGCCGAATGATTTCTTCGCCAACGTCTACAACCGCGGCGCCCGCTCGGCGGTCGCGCACGACATCGACGAGCTGACGTACCTCCCGGAGGAATGGGGCTACGACGGCGAGGCGATCAAGCACGGTCTCATCGAGTTCAACCGCGCGTGCGCGGACGGAACCGTCGACCCGCCGCGGAAGCACGACCCCGCGCCGATCGACAAACCGCCGTTCTACGTCGTCGAAGCGGTGCCGGCGATCACCTTCACGTTCGGCGGGCTGCGGATCGACACCAAAGCGCGCGTCCTCGACGAGGAGGGCCGGCCGCTGGAAGGTCTGCTCGCCGCAGGCGCCGACACCGGAGGCGGATATGTCCGCGCCTACGCCGGCGGCCTCGCCCTGGCCCTTGTCTTCGGCCTTCGCGCCGCGCAAATGGCGCTCCAGCGGCAAGAGGTCGCAACGTGACCGACACCGACTCCGCGTTTCTGCCACGGTACTTCGCCGCGCTCGACGAGGGCGAGGACATCATGCCGTTCTTCGCGCCGGACTTCACGTTCGCGCTCCTTTGGTCGAGCGACAGCGAGCCGCGTGAGTTCACCGGCGGCTTCGACGCCTGGGCGGGCTACATGGCACAACGTGAGCCCGACGGGCAGCGGCACCACATCACCCACCTGCTGCGCGAGGGCAACACCGAGCTGGCCAGCGGCTGCACGACACGCTTCGACGCGCCGCTCGGCACGTTCACGTTCGCCGTCGAGCTCGACGACGCCGGCCTCGTCCACCGCATCTTCGCCGCGCGCACCGATGCGTTCGCCGGCGTGCCCTTCTGATGGACGACCTCGCGGGGCGGGTCGCCGTCGTCACCGGAGCGGCAGGCGGCATCGGCCTCGAGCTGGCGGCGCAGCTTGCCGCCGCGGGCATGCGTGTCGTCATGGCCGACGTCGACCGCGAACGGCTCGAGGCGGCCGCCGGCGGCATCGACGGGGAGGTGATGGCCCTTCCGGCAGACGTAGCACGACCAGCCGACGTCGACGGGCTGGCAGAACAGGCCCGGACGCGCTTCGGCAGCGTCCACGTCCTCTGCAACAACGCCGGTGTGACGCGGCCGGGCCGCGCGTGGGAGCTCGACATCGACGAATGGGAGTGGCTTCTTTCGGTGAACGTTCTCGGCGTCGTCAACGGAATCCGCGCCTTCGTTCCGTCGATGCTCGACCGAGGCGAACCCGGTCACATCGTCAACACCGCGTCGATCGGCGGCCTGCTCCCCTATGCCGGCATCAGCGCCTACACAGCGTCGAAGTACGCAGTCGTCGGGCTGTCGGAGAGCCTGCGCCTCGACCTGAGCGCAATCGGCGCTCCGATCGGAGTCTCCGTCCTCTGCCCCGGTCCAACTGAGACCGAGTTCCGAGCGCACAGCCGCGCGCTGCACCCGGACGGCCCGACTGAGGACGTCGCCGGCGAATACGAAGGCGTCGTCCGGATTCCGGCGACCGAGGCGGCGAGGCTCGTGATCGACGCGATCCGCAGCAACCGTTTCTGGGTCCTCACGCATCCCACTTACCGCGACCCGATCGAGCGCCGGGCGCGTGGGATCGTCGAGACCGACGAGGTCGTCGCCGGCGACTTCCGCTAACCCGACTCTGGGTGCGTCTCGGCCATCAACGCGAAGTAGCGGGAGATCCGCCCGTCGCTCTCGATCGTCGCGCTGACGAGAAACGCATGGGTCGCAGGCTCGCCCTCGATTCCCGCGACACCTTCGACGAAGCACAGGCGGTCGGCGACCGCGGACGCCGCGACGACGTGACGGTAGGCCCGTTTGCCGCGCGCGACGAAGAAGGCTTCGAGCTCGTCACGGCCGCGCACGAACTCGAGCCCCGGCCTGTCGAGCGACGGACGGACATAGACGGCGTCGTCGGCGAAGCACGCGAGGGTTCCCTCGATGTCGCCGGCGTCGAGCGCTCGGTAATACGCGTCGAGCGGCGTCGTCATCGACGCACCAGCGGCAGGACCTCGCGACCGATTCGTTCAGCGTTGCGCTCCGCGAGGTCGACGCCGACGGCGCGCGTTCCGATGTAGATCCGGCGAATGCCAAGCGCCGCGATCTCACGCAGCCGCTCGGCGCAGTGGTCGGGAGAGCCTGCGATCGCGAACTGGTCGATCAACTCGTCGGCACCGGCTTCGCGTGGATAGAAAGCGATCTCCCCGGGAGCGCCACCGTCGATGCGCGTGACGCCGCCCCGAGGGTCTCGGTACACAGTCTCCATCGTCTCGACCGCCGCCCGGTAGGTGGTGTGGTCCGTCGCGGCGACGTCGGCAGTTGCCTTCGCCTCGAATCCGGAGAACCGCGCGTGCGTGACGACGAGGCCCCGGATCGCCTCGCGCGCGCTGTGATCGTCGGAGTCAGTCACCGCAACCTGGACGTAGCAGCCGAGGTCGAGCTCGCGGATGTCGCGGCCCGCGGCGTGGCATGCCTCGTGCGCCAGGGCGATCGAGTTGCGCAGCCGGTCGAGGCCGGCGCCGACGGAGAAGCTGACGCCGTCCGCGGCGCGTGCCGCGAGGTCGAGCGTCCTCGGGCCGGTCGCCGCGACGTCGACCGGCGGCTTCTCGACGGCGAGCGAGGGGTCGAGATCGTCCTGCCGCGCGAGCGTCGAAGCGACCCCGTCGATCTCGACAACGTCGCGACGCAAATAGCCCTGCAGCCGTCGCAGGTAGTCGTCGAAGCGCGCGACGGGCATCGGCTTCTGCTGCAGCACCTTGACGGCCCCGTCGCCGCGGCCGAGGCAGAAACGCGCACGCCCGCCGGAGATCGCCTGCACCGTCGACATCGCGCTGGCAGCGAGCAGCGGGTGCCGGAGCGGCACCGCGACGGCGCTCCCGACCTTCAGCGTTGTGGTGGCCGAGGCCGCGATCCCGAGCGCGACGTACGGGTCGGGCAAGAGGCCGTGCGCTTCGCCGAGCGCGAGGCCATCCCAGCCGACCGCCTCGAATGCGCGCGCGAAGTCTGCGATCTTCGTCACCGGCACGGGCGTGGCCCCCATGCGCCAGAACTCGACCGGCGCCCTCACAGGGCGGTCGCTCCGCCGTCGGCGACGACCAGCGCGGCCGTCACGAAGCTCGCGTCGTCCGACAGCAGGAAGCACACCGTCGCAGCGATCTCCTCCGGCGCCGCGACGCGCGGCTGAATCGCATGCGGTACCGATCCGCTGTCGTAGACGCCGGTGAGCAACGGCGTCTGGACACTCCCCGGTGCGATCACGTTCACGCGCACGCCGTAGTCGTGCGCGTCGAGTGCGAGCTGTCGCGAAAACGAGATGACGCCGCCCTTCGCCGCGGCGTACGCGCCGAGGTTCGGTCGTGCGAGGAGGGCCGAAGCCGAGGCCATGTTGACGATCGCGCCGCCGCCGGACTCCCGCAGCACGGGGAGCGCGGCTCTGCAGACAAGGAAGGTTCCGGTGAGGTGCACGGCGAGCATCCGGTTCCACTCCTCGAGGGAGAGCTCCTCGATCGGAGTGAACCGGACGAAGCCTGCGCTGTTGAAGACGCAGTCGAGGCGACCCAACCGCTCGTGCGCGGCGGTGACGGCGGCGGCGACGGACGTCTCGTCAGAGACGTCGCAGGCGAGCGCGACGGCGGAGGGAAGCTCTTCAGCGACCGCGCTTGCCGCGTCGCGGTCGACGTCGGCGACGGCAACCGAGCCGCCCTCGGCGGCGAACCGGCGGGCGGTTGCGGCCCCCAGACCCGAGCCGCCGCCGGTTACGAACAGCACCTTCCCGTCGAAGCGCGACATTCTTATTTGATATCAGTTCAGTTAGTAGCCTTCAAGCTCCGCCGCCCTGTTATAGGCGCACGGCGACCGCGCCGTCGCTCTCGCGGTCTACGGAAGGTTGCGACAACTGACGCCGGTTGCGCGCCGATGCGCAGTGTCGGAGTATTGCCCAACTGTCGCGGGAGGAGGAGTCATGAGCAATAGCGTCTACCGAGTCACCGAGGTGATTGGTACGAGCAGCGAGTCATGGGAAGCGGCGGCGCGGAACGCCATCGAGACGGCGGCACGCACGGTGCGCGACCTCCGGGTCGCCGAGACGACGCGCTTCGACGTGACGATCGAGAACGGCAAGGTCTCCGAGTACCGCGTGCGTCTCGACATCTCGTTCAAGTACGAGAACGAGTGACGATCGTCCGGTTCTTCGACCTGGCCGGACGGACTGCGATTGTCACGGGAGGTGGCGGCGGACTGGGCCTCGTCTTCGCCGAAGCGCTCGCAGAAGCAGGCGCACGCGTCGTCCTCTGCGGGCGCAACGGTGATCGTTGCGAGCAGGCGGCCCAGGCCATCAATGAGACGTACGGCGTGGACGCCGTCGGCATGCGCTGCGACGTCCGTGACGAGGAAGAAATCGACACGGTCGTCGATCGCGCGGGCTCGGAGTTCGGCCGCATCGACATCCTGGTCAACAACGCCGGCACGTCATGGGGCGCGCCCGCGGCGGAGTATCCGATCGAGGGCTGGCAGAAGGTTGTCGACGTCAACCTGACGGGGCTCTTTCGGTTCTCCCAGAACGTCGGCCGAGTAATGATCGAGCAGGGCGGCGGCAAGATCGTCAATATCGCTTCCGTCGCGGCCTTCGCGGGCGCACCGCCGGAGGTCATGGACGCAGTTGCGTACACGGCATCGAAGGGCGCCGTCGTCGCGTTGACGCGTGACCTCGCTGTGAAATGGGCGAGGTTTGGGATCACGGTCAATGCAATCGCACCCGGCTGGTTCCCGACCGACATGAGTCGCGTCCTCCTCGAGCGGCACCGCGACGAGTTCCTACGCCGGATCCCGATTGGACGATTCGGCGCCCCCGACGACCTCAAGGGCGCCATCCTGTTCCTTTCGGGACCGGGTTCGGATTTCGTGACGGGCCACACGCTGATCATCGACGGCGGGCAGTCCGCGAGCTGATCGCGCACTCGGCCCGGGCACCCGCGAAGCGCCTGACGCGCGCGGACCTCGCAAGGTGGGAGTTAGCGCCCTTGATGCGACGCGCGTAGGCTCTCGCGATGGGCCGTATGGAAGCGGCGGCAGCGGCGGCCCGTGAGAAAATTCGAAAGCCTCCCACCTTGGGTCCGGAGCTGACCCTCAGAAGAGAGGAGAGCTCGTTGACCGAGAGCGATGACGCGGCCGCGGTACTCCCGCACTTCAAGGTCGTCCGCCAGACCGATGGTCGCTTCCACTGGGAACTGATCAACCCGCACGGCACGCCAGCGGCGCGATCGATGGAGAATTTTGACACCGAGGACGAGGCAGTTGCTAACGCTGAGTACGCGCAGCAGTTGATTAGTCGCGCACCTGTCGAGCGCTCATGAGCCGTACTACCCGCGGGCGTGAGATCTCGCCCGTTGACTTAAAGTTGACTCGCGCATGACCAAGCCGCGGATCTTCCTCGGGTCCTCGGGCGAGCAGGCCAAGCTGCTCCGGGCGATCACGCGGGGGCTCTCAGAGGTCGCCGACGTCGAGCCGTGGACGACGACGTTCAACCCGGGCCGGTCCACCCTCGATCGGCTCGTCGAGCTTTCACAGGAGGTCGATTTCGCCGCGTTCGTGTTCGCCCAGGACGACTGGACCACGTCAGCTGCGGCTCAGTCTGGCCAGGCGTCGCCGCGCGACAACGTGGTGTTCGAGGCCGGGTTGTTCGGCGGCGCTCTCGGCATCCGGCGCACTTTTATTCTCCACGCGAACGGTTCGAAGCTGCCGAGCGACCTGCTCGGGCTGACGTCCGTCCGCTACGACCCGGACACCAGCCCGGCGGAGGTTCGCGCGATCAACCAGAAGCTCCGCAAGGCGATCGAGACCGAAGGCCGCCGCGGTCCGGTCGAGGGGCTGTGGTGGCAGCTCTCGCTGACCCTGCGCACCGACGACGAACCGTCTGCGATCGGCTTCCTGCGCATCGCGCGGGACCGCGACGGCGGGCTGAACGTGACCGGCCGGGCCTGGCAGGAGGACGGCACCGTGTCAGCCCGCTACTGGAGCGAGGCTGCGAAGGAGCGCAGGGATCCGGTCGGCCTCCTCTACTTCTGGAAGGGCGAGCGTCCTCGGCATCCAAATGCCCCGCAGCTCGAGGGCAGCGGCGAGATCAACCTGGAGACAGTGGACCGCGGCACCGGGTACTGGACGACTCGGTCGGATCGCGACCCCGGGCTGAATGCCCGGACCGCCGGCGTCTACCTTCGAGCTGACCCGTCAGACCTCGAGGTGCTGGACGGTGGGAGCGAGGAGGAGCGGGCCCAGCTCATCGCGCAGCGCCTCCGGGAGTGGAAGGCCGCCGGGAACGCCTTCTGAGCGCTGGACGCGGCGCGCTCAACAGGGCGGCGAACCTGCTGACGAGGGCCCTAGCACCAGTGACGGCTGGTCAGGAGCTGGACTTCGCTGCACCTGGCCTAACCAGGCTCGTCGAGCCGAAGCACGAATTCGTCAATCTCGGCGGCGCGTGCCTCGGCAAAGCCTCGGTCAGTCGCGACGACGCGAAAGCCGCACTTCTCGAGTACACGGCGCGAAGCGCCGTTGTCGTACGCGACACGCGCGTGGAGCGGTCGCGTCGGATCAACAGCCAAAAGCGCGTTGAGCGCGCAGGTCGCGATCCCCTTCCCCCAGTAGGTGCGGCCGATCCAGTACGTGACCTCGCGGTCGTCTGCGGAACCCCACGACCCGATCGTGCCCGCGACGTCGCCGTCGACGACGATCGCTCTGTTGATCACGGTCTCGTCGGCTCTCAGCCTCGCCAAGCGTTTCTCGAAGGCGTCCCGATCCATATGGTTGGGCGCGGTGAAGGCGGCCATGTGCATGGCGTCCGGATCCGCCCACTGCTCGAACAGGACCGCCACATCCTCGTCCCGCAGCTCCCGCAAGACGCATTGCACGGACCAATCCTGCCAAAGACGCATCGAACGCAAGCTCCGAACTTGTCCATCGAGAATCAGGGGTGATCGCCGGCTCACAGTCATGCTTGCAGGGTCTCGAGGCGCCGGGTAAGACCGGCACCCGGCTGCTGGCGGTGGGGCTAGCCCGCGGCTTGCCTCGGTCGTAGGAGGGCGTGGTCGAAGAACGCGATGACGCGCTGCCCGTACGCTCGTGGGTGAGCGTCGATGCCGCCTGTATGCGAAGCGCCGGCGACCTCCCAGATAGCTTTCGGCTCGCCCGCGGCGGCGAAGTAGCCCGGCGTGAGCTCCCGCACGTTCGCTTGGTCGTGCTGGCCGTAGATGAAGAGCACCGGTCGGGGTGCGATGCGGCCGACGAGACTCTTCAGGTTCGGCGGCGCGGCGTGGTTGGAGAAGAGCATCGTGCCGGCGGTGATGACGACCGAGGTCGGAATCTCTCCCCACTTGCCGGTGCCGGTGCGGGCGAGGTCCTCGCGGAGCGAGCGCGAGCCCGCGCCGTCGGCGACGACCGCCTTGAGGCCGCCCGATTCGGCCGCGGTTTGGAGGAGTGTTTCGCCGCCGACTGAGAGGCCGATGCCACCGATCCGGTTGCGGTCGACATCGGGGCGATGCTGGAGGAACGCGACTGCGGCGTTGAGGTCCTTGTCTGATGCCCAGCCGAACTCGTTGGGGTCGCCGTCGCTCTCGCCTTCGCCGCGGCGGTCGAAGAGCAGCACGCCGTAACCGTGGTGGATGAGTACGCGTGCGGGCCGCTGTGAGCCGGCACGGCCGGGTGCTGCGATCACGGCGGCGCGATTCTTGGAAGGGACGTACCAGCCTTTCAGCGTCAGGCCGTCGCCGGTTGTGAAGCTGACGTTCTCGTAGGCAGCGCCGAGCTTCGGCGCCGGCACCACGGCCCGGGCGGCGTGCGTGAAAACGTACGAGAGCGCGAACGGAAACAAGACGACGTACCCGCCGACCACCGCGACCGCTGCCTGTACGAGTCGCCGCAGGTAGCGACGGGGAAGGCGATCGTTTGTGCGTCTCGATGTCCAGAGTGTCGTGGCGCCGAGGCCGACGAGCAGGAGGCCGGCCGGAATCGTGAGTAGCCCTGTGTAGTCGTCTCCCGACGGGCCTACCTTGAGGCTGTAGTAGCCGGCCTCGCTCAGTCCGGCGGCGATCCCGAGCAGGCCGAGCGGGATCGCGATCGCCGCACGCAATCCGGGACCGAGGCGCGGATAGGCGGACGCGAACGCGACGAGTGCCGCGAGCGGCAGGAGACCGCTGACGAGGTGATCGGCGGCCGACGTTCCCGCTTCGGGCTGGATGAAGTTGTCGTCGAGCACGTGCGTCGCGATCGCGGCGACCGCGGCGACCGCGAGGGTCAGCTCGAGGCGGGCAGCTGTGGCGCGCGCCGCAGACCGGCGAAGCAAGCGAGCGTTGGCGCGGGGTTTCTCGAGCGACGGTGCGAGCGAGCCAGTCATTTTCGATTCCTCCAATGGTGGGAGGAGCGGTCGCATCGGGTAGCGATGCGACCGCTCAGGAAAGGCGGCAATTTCAGGCCGTGGTCAGGCGGCTGAGCAGTACGCCTTCGCAAGTAGGCGGATCGACTTCAGACCAGTGGCCTTGGAGACGCTGGACGGGTCTGCGTTGACCTCGATCACGGCCTGCCGCTGACCGTCAGGGCTGGTGAAGTCGTAGACGTAGTAGCCGGGGTAGGCGCCGTTGTGGCCCCAGGCGGTGCCACAGCCGGTCGAGTAGCGGATCAGGCCGAGTCCGTAGCGCTGCCCGGGGATGTCGACGTGCTTCTGGGCGTGCGTCGTCTGCATGGCGTGCAGCAGCCGCGGTGAGAGCAAGCGGCCGGAGAGGAGTGCCCGGTAGAAGGTTGCGGTGTCGGCGGCGTTGGAGATGATCGCCCCGGCCGCCCAGGGGAACGGGTAGAGCCCGGTGACGTCGCTTGCGGGCGGCTTCTTGATCACGAGATAGCCGTGCGCGTGTGGGCTCGGCATCCGTGCGGTCATCGGGAAGCTGGTGGCGCGGAGATGCAGCGGCTCGAAGATGCGCCGGTTCAGCTCGCTGCCGAGCGTGCGTCCGGTGCGGGCTTCGACGATCAGGCCGGCGAGCAGGTAGTTGGTGCTGGAGTACGACTCGCCGGTGCCGGGTGCGAACAGGGGCGGGTGCGAAACGGCGATCTGGACGAGCTTGCGCGGCGCCCAGGGGTGGCTGAGATCGCCGGCGAAGTAGGGAGCGAGGACGGTCGGGTCGTACTCGAAGTCGGCGAGCCCGCTCGTGTGGTTGAGCAGCTGGCGGATGCTGATCTTGTCGCCGTGAGGGACGAGTCCCGGCAGCCAATGCTCGACCGTGTCGGTCAGGCGGAGCTTGCCCTCGCCGACGAGTTGTAGGACGACGGTTGCGGTGTACGTCTTGGCGACGCTGGCGACGCGGATGCGGTCGTTCGCCCGGATCGGCGTCTTCGTGCTGATCTCGCCGAGGCCGCTCGTGACGCTGATGGTGCGCTTGCCGTCTCGGCTGAGCAGGACGACACCGGGAGCGCCGGCAGCGACGAGCGCGTCGGCGTCCCGCTGCAGAGATGTCTTGGTGCCGGTGCCGCTTGACGTTGCGGCTGCTGAGGCGACCACCAAAACGGCCGCGGTCAGACAGGCGAGGATCGCGCCCGAGAGCTCAATCGACCTGCGCCGCTGCGATCTCGGTGGCTTGGAGTGGGAGTACTGGGGCGTGCGGATCATGACGGTCCTCCGTGGGATTGATGCGGGTTCGCGTCGGCGCGCTGCCGAGCGTTTGGACGGACGGCGAGTCGGATCGCGCAGCCCCCGAGCCGTTGCCACGGGGGCTGCGCGAGTGCCGGGAGGCGGCTAACCGTCAGCCGGCTGGGGAATCGCCTGAGGCCGTAGGACCGGGGTCTCGGTCACGGTCGGCTCATGCGAGTCGCCGTGGCTGAGCTGCGGCAGCCACTCGAGCCACTTGGGCAAATACCAGTTCCAGTCGCCGAGCAGCTTCATCGTTGCCGGCAACAGCACTGCTCGAACGATGGTCGCGTCGACGAGGACGGCGATGGCGAGACCGACACCGAACTCCTTGAGGAACATGAACTGGAGGCTGGCGAAGATCGCGAAGACGCCGAACATCACCACGGCGGCGCTGGTCACGACTCCGGCGGTCGTCTTGATCCCGTGTGCAACTGCGTCCTCGGTGGTCATGCCGCGGTCGAAGGCTTCGCGGACGCGGCTCAAGATGAACACGTGGTAGTCCATCGAGAGCCCGAACAGGATCACGAAGAGGAAGATCGGGAGGAACCCGATCACCCCTCCCGGTGTGACGCTGATGCCGAGCAGGCTCTTGCCCCAGCCGTCCTGGAAGACGAGCACCAGGGCTCCATAGGCTGCGGCGACCGAGAGCAGGTTGAGTAGCACCGCTTTGATCGCGATGACCACGGACCGGAAGGTGAGCAGCATGAGCAGGAAGGCGAGGGTGAGCACGAACGCGAACACGAACGGTGCGGCGTGCTTCATCTGGCCGTTCGAGTCCTTCTCGTTCGCCGTTGGGCCGCTCACCCCGACGTCGGCGCCGTCGAGCTTCCCAACGGTTGCCGGCATCACGGTCTTCCGCAGCGTCTGCAACGCGGCTACGGCCTTGGCGTTCGCGCCGTCGCCCTGCATCGCGATCGAGACGAGCGCAATTGTGCCGTCGGGGCTGTAGTCGACGTTCGTCGGGGTGGTGAACTGGCCGGTCGCGATCGCCTCGCGCTTGAGCTCGCTGATCGCCGCCGTGACCGCCTGCGAGTGAGCGTTGTCGGTCTTGACCAGCACCTCGGCAGCGTTCTGATTGCCGGGGAATGCTTTCTGCAGCTTGTTGTAGGTCTTGATCGAGGACAGGTTCTGCGGCATCGTGTCGAGTCCCGGTGTCTTGATGTGCATATGCAGCGCCGGTGCGGCGAGCGCGAGCAGAAGACCGCCGGCGACCACGACCGAAACGAGCGGGCGGCGCAGCACGCGATCGAGGATCGCGTTCCACACCCGACCGCTCTCGGAGCTGCCGCGCGTGTGCAGGAACGGGACGCGCAGCTTGTCGACCTTGTCGCCGAGTGCGGCCAGCGTGGCCGGCAGGACGGTCAGCGAGCCGAGCACGGCGATCGCGACCACGATCATCGTCGCGACGCCGAAGCCCATGAACGTCTTGTCGCCCGTGAACAACATGCCGGCCATCGCGACGATCACGGTCAGGCCGGAGACGAGCACGGAGCGACCCGAGGTCGCCGCGGCCGCCTCGATCGCAGCTCGCTCGCCACGTCCGGCTGCCCGCTCCTCGCGTTCGCGCTTGAGATAGAACAGCGAGTAGTCGACACCGACCGCCAGGCCGATCAGCAGCACGACCACACTGATGTCGGAGTCGAGCGGCATCACCTGACTCGGGAGCGCCAGCAAGCCCATCGTCGCGAACACGGCCGTCAGCGCCAGCAGCAGCGGCAAGCCGGCGGCGATCAGGGCGCCGAAGGCGATCACGAGGATGATCAGCGTGACCGGCACCGAGAAGACGCCCGCCTTCTTGAAGTCGCTCTTGATCAAGTTGTCGAGCTGCGTGTTGCTGTTGACGCCGAATTCCTCGATCGCGATTCCGGAGTGCCTGGCGGCGGCGGCGATGATTGCCTGCTCGACCGGTGCGTCGAGCGCCTTCGCCTTGGCGGCGTCGGTGGTGCGGAGTTCGATTGTCACGAGCGCCGTGTGGCGGTCTTTGGAGATCAGGTCCTCGTGACCGGGCGCGAACGGTGACCAAATCTTCTTCACCTGCGCCATGCTGCTCACCGTGCGTGCGACGTCGGTGATCGCGGCTCGGAAGGCTGGATCGTCGACCGTCTTGCTCGTGCTCTGGATCAGGACGGAGTCGCCTTGCGGTTGCTTGAAGTGATCGGCGAGCACCGACTCGACGTGCCCGGACTCTCCGGTACCCGCCTTGTTCGGTTCGAGCTGCTTCGTGCCGACCGCGTTGCCGATCATGAACGCGACGGCGATGAACGCGAACCAGCCGAAGATCGCAATCTTCTTATGGCTCGCACTCCAGCGCCCCATCCGGGCCGCCAGGTTTCGCTTTGGCTCGGGGTTGGCGGTCGTTCCGAGCGTCTGCGTGCTGTTGGCCGGCCCCTCCGGCTCGTTCTGGATGATGCGCGTTTTCATCACTGCTCCTTGAGGTGACTGCGGGACTCGCTCAACCTCGCAGCCGCAGGAGCGGAGTAGAAGACGGCTCGCTGGCCGTTCCGGGGGCGGGTTTCTGGTGTCCGGAAGGGCGCTTGCGCGTCAGGAACGAAGGAACATCAACACCGCCAGCACACGGCGTGACTCGCTCCCGGTCGACGGGAGCCCGAGCTTGCCGAAGATGCTGGAGACGTACTTCTCGACTGCCCGCAGCGTGATCACGAGCTTGTCGGCGATCCCCTGGTTCGAGCTGCCGCCGGCCATCAACTCGAGCACTTCGCGCTCGCGCGGCGTTAGCTGCGCGAGCGGATCGTCCGGTCGCTGACGTGAGAGCAGCGTCGAGACGATGATCGGGTCGAGCGCCGAACCACCGTCGGCGACGCGACGGACCGCGGCGACGAAGTCATCGACGTCGCTAATTCGATCCTTCAAGAGATAGCCGACGCCTTCTGCGGAGTCGGCCAGCAGCTTCAGCGCAAGCCCCAGTTCGACGTATTGCGACAACACCAAGACGCCGACTGACGGATGCCGCGCGCGGATCTCGAGCGCAGCCTGCAAGCCCTCGTCGTTGTGCGTGGGCGGCAGCCGGATGTCGACGATCGCGACATCCGGCGCGTAGCTGCGCACTTTCAGCAGCAGGTCGGCGCCGTTCCCGCATTGAGCCACCACCTCGCAGCCGGCCTCCGTGAGCAGCCGAGCGAGCCCCTCGCGCAGGAGCACGCTGTCCTCGGCGATCGCTACCCGCATGGCATCTCAGCGCGAAGACGCGTGCCGCCGCCGACCGGGCTCCAAACGCGGAGCGTCCCCCCGAGCGCCTCGACCCGGTCGGCCAAGCCGCGCAAGCCCGAGCCATGATCGCTGTCCGCGCCGCCGACACCGTCGTCGACAACCTCCACGACGACTGTTCCCCCCACGCGGCTGACCTCGACACTCGCCGAGTCCGCGCGGGCGTGCTTGCCGATGTTGGCAAGGCTCTCCGAGACGACGTAGAACGCGGCAACCTCGACCTGCTCGGGCAGTCGATCCTCAAAGCCAACGCTCAAACGCACCGACACCGGCGCGTTGGCGGCGAGCGACTGCAGCGCGACGTCCAGCCCGTGGCCACTCAGGACGGCGGGATGCAGGCCGCGCGCGACGGCCCGCAGCTCGTCCAGCGAAACCGCGATCTCACGCCTGGCCTGATCGAGTCGCGCACGAGCATCCTCGTCGTCGGCGACCTGCTTCTCGAGCAGGCTCAGTTCGAGCGAGAGCGCGATCAGCCGCTGCTGAGCGCCGTCGTGCAGGTTGCGTTCCAGTCGCTGCCGCTCGCGCTGTCCCGCCTCGATCACGCGAGCGCGCGATCCTTTCAGCTCCTCCAGGTGCGCCTTCTGCTCGGCCTGTAGGCGGCCGTTCTCGAGCGCGATCCCGGCCGCGGCCCCGACCGCCGCCAACAGTTCGCGCTCTTCCTCGAGCGCCGGATCGTGCAGCAACACGGCCATGCGTGCGCCGTCGCGGTCGATCAACGTCGTCGCCCGCCCGCTCCCGGGCTCCGGCACGTTCACGCTCTGCCCATCCAGATCCGCCCAGCTGCCGAATTCAGGCAGCCAGTACGCGAGCTCGAGCGACGGATCACGAAGCGCACGCGCCAGCGCATCCCTCAGGGCCGCGGGGGACAGGTCGGAGCGCAGCCGGACAAGGAGGTCGCCTACCCCCGAGCGGGCGAGCCGGGCGTGCAGCAGCCCGACGAGAAACGCAATCGGCGCCAACCCGATCACTGCGAACGTCGCGCGCTGAATCGGCACGAACTGGCCGCGGAACCAGATCGCGGACGTGAGCAGCACGGGGATCATCACCAGCCCGAGCGCAAACGAATCCGTCAGCAGCGCAAGCGAGCGCCGCAGTGGACGACCGCCACGTCGTCTGCGATCTGCGAGAACGCCGATACCGGCGAGACTGAGTGCACTGAGCGCGAGCAGCTGGGCGTGCTCGAGCCTCTCCGCTGCGTCCGGCCGCGAGGTCAGCTCGAGCAGGTTGTGCGGGCCGAAGCCGCCGATCGTCATCACCACCAGCTGGAGGCCGATCGCCATCGCGTAGGTCGAGGCGACGAGCCAGCGCTCGAACCGCCCGCGCAGGCGGCCGCTCGGGAAGGCAAGAAAGACGTGCAGAAACAACGCCACCGGTACGAGGTCGAGCGTTTGGCCAACCGTGAAGGGGACGTCGAAGTTCGTCCACTGCAGCGTCGAGAGGAAGGTGACGAAACCCGCCGCAACCATCAGCTGTCCAAGCCGACTCTGCGGCCGGCGCCACCACGCGACCACCCCGCTGAGGATGTACGGCAGCGTGATCCAATCGATCAGCCCCGACTGCACGACGGGCTCGCTTACGTGGTCGCTCTTGAGGGCCAGCACGACCGACGCGCCGGCCGCGAGGACACCGGCGACGGCGACGGCCCGCAGCACCCGTGGTCCGGGCGCAACCCGACCACTCGTGGCTGCCATCGCTCCGGCTGCAACTGCCATCCCGCTCCGATCTGCCGCGGTTCCCGTACGAGGACGGAACCTCTCAGGCGCAACCGCCGTCGCTCCACGGGGCGGAAGAAAGGAGGCGTCTACGCACAAGGATACTCCCGAACGCAACGCAATCCCGAGCGGCTGCGAGGTGGCCAACCACCTGTTGCCTAGGCCGCGTACGCGAAGGGATGGTAGAAGGCATCGAGCGCCCGGCGGCGGTCGACGACCTTGAGTTCGAAGCGTTGTCCGTCGCGCGAGTCCTCGACCTCGACGGTCAACGCGTCATCGCGCGGGTCCCACAGCAGCAGCACCTGCACGCCGTCGCTTTCGCGGAACGCGAGCTCTCTGCTCTCGCCACTCGTTGCCCCGGTGATCGACTCGAGTGCCCTCATGGCTCCTTCTTTCGTTTTCGATGTGCGCGAACCGACTGACCCACCGTCGCATCAGCCAGCCGTGCGTGAAAGAAGGCAGACCCGTCGCTTGAAGGCCGGGTTTCTGGTGGCTCGCGCGGAGCGAACGACGTTCGGAAGCACCGTCCGCCACGGGCCCTCGCAGACTTGCGGTCGGCCGGAGTGCTCAAGAGCAACGTCGGCGATGAGCGGCCCGAGTCAAAGCAACGATGCAGCCGACAGCTCAGCGGCGGCGCCGCGGACGCCGTGGTGCGGGCGGCCGGCCGACTGACACGGCGAATGCATCGGCGTGGCCCAGGCGCGTGGCGAGTCTGCCGACGTCCGTGCGCTGCTCCGGCAGCACGAACGTGACACCCGTGCCGCTGCGGCCGGCGCGGCCCGTGCGGCCGATGCGGTGGACGTAATCGTCGTCGGTGCGCGGCGGGTCGAAGTTGATCACGTGAGTGATCGCGTCGACGTCGAGCCCGCGGGCGGCGACGTCGGTCGCGACGAGAGTCGAGACCTTGCCGGCCTCGAACCGCGCGAGTGAGCGCTCGCGGGCGTTTTGCGACATGTTCCCGTGCATGACGGCGGCGCGAAGGTCGTGCTCGCGGGCGAGATTGCGGGCGAGGCGGTCGGCGCCGTGTTTGGTGCGCACGAAGACGAGCGAGAGCCCGACGGCACCGCCGATCGTCTCGGCGAGGCGCCCGAGCTTCGTGTCCGGCGTCACCGACACGAACCGGTGCTCGATGTCGCCGCGCGCTTGTTCCGCAGGGCGCTCGAGGCGGATGTGCACCGGGTTGGCGGTGTAACGTCGGGCGAGATCCATCACGGCCCCTTCGAGCGTGGCGGAGAAGAGCAGCGTCTGGCGGTTCTCCGGAACGTCACGGAGGACGCGGTCGACCTGCGGCTTGAAGCCCATGTCGAGCATGCGGTCAGCTTCGTCGAGGACGAGCACGCGCACGCCCCGCAGTGAAACCAGCCTGCGCTCGATCAGGTCGTGCAGACGGCCCGGCGTCGCGACGAGGATCTGTGCCCCGCGGGCGCGTCGCGCCTGCGCGCCGACCGAGGTGCCGCCGTAGACCGCCGCGATCCGCAGCGAGCAGGCGGCGGCGATCGGCTCGATCTCGTCGACGACCTGCGAGGCGAGCTCACGCGTCGGAACGAGGATCAGCGCCGCCGGGCGCCCCTCCGCGCCGGTGATGCGCTCGACGACCGTGATGCCGAAGGCGAGTGTCTTGCCGGAGCCCGTGGGCGACGCCGCGAGGACGTCCACACCACCGAGGGCGTCCGGCAAGACGAGCTGCTGCACCGCGAATGGTGCCGTGATGCCGCGGCGCTCGAGCGCGCGAACGACGCGTGCGCTCACGCCGAGCGCGGAGAACGATTCCTGCATGTATTCACTCCTTGTCCTGCCAGGGTTCGAGATAGAGAGACTCGAAACGCCTGCAAAGGAGGAACGAGAAGCCGATCTCACGGTGCCAACGGCAACCGTGCGGGTCACGGTAGCAGCCGGACGCTGCTGGAACGGGGAAGCGGTCCAGCCGACGCAATGACCCGCGGAGAAGCCACGCCTTGCGATACTCGCGTCGATGGGAGAGATCGACCCTCTCGGGACGCGCAAGGATGGCCTCGACGTCTTCCTCGACCAGAAGGTTGAAGAGGGCTACACGATCGAGACCCGCACCGACACCCACGCGATCATCGCGCGGCGACCGAAAGGGCTCAAACGGTTCACGAGCGGAGCAGACCCGGGACGCTACGTGGTCGAGGTCGACGAAGACGGAATCGCCACGATGCGACCGGCAGAGCCGCGACGGGCCTGAAGCGATCCGATAGCCCGCCAAGCAAAGAGAGGTCAGTGAATTCTGGTCGGGCCGCTGCCCGGGCGGAACAACCGCCACCAGCCGATGAAGCTGACGAAATAACACAGCGCGGCCGGCGCGACGAGCGGCATGCGCGCGTGGGCGAGCGGCCGGCTTGAATCGGTCAGCCGCTGACCGAGCAAGACGCAGGCCGTGATCGTGACGAGGGCGAAGCCGACCCGGTCGCGACTCGGCCACGCCTCCGCATCCATGCGACACCAACAGCGGCGCTTCGCAAGATCCGTCCGCTCGTTCGCTTCTCGAGGTCGCAAGCAAGTCGGAATGACCCCGGAGCCCTGGCGGCTTCGCGCTCAACTACGCGCCAATCCGACCATTGCGAGCGTTTGCTTGTTCTACGAGCTACGGCGGAGGGAGGCTCTAGGCCTCCCTCCGCTTCACCGGTTCGCGCCGACGTCCGCGAGCGTCGAGCGGTAAAAGGTCTGCGCTACATGCCGCGCCCGGCATCGCTTCCGCGCTCTGCGGCTCGGTCCATTTGTCTTCTTCCCACGATGTAAATAGGCGAGCGTGGGCGGCGCACAACCCTACGCTGCGCTGCGTAGCTTCGCGAGCGCGCGTTCCTCGATCTGGCGGACGCGCTCGGCGCTGACGCCGAGCCGCTCGCCCACATCGGAAAGCTTCTCGGCCGGCACATCGAAACCGAAACGCGCCTGCACGACCTCCCGCTCACGTTCGGTCAGCCGCGACAGAAGCGCCCGGAGCTGCTCGCCGGCGACCGCGTCGACAACGTCCTCGTAGGCTGCAGCGGAAAGGGGGTCCTCGAGCAGGTCTCCCATCGTTCCGAGCTCGCCCTCTGCGTTGTCGATCGGCTCGTCCAAACTGCGCGGGCGCGCGTCGGCGTTAAGAAGCGCCTCCGCCTGCTCGAGCTCGATGTTCGTCCGGTCGGCAAGCTCGCCGATCTTGGCCGAGCGACGCTCGCCCTGGTAGATGCGCTGGTGTTCGGATTTCAGCTGCGAGAGTTGGCGAAGCGCCTTCGGCGGTAGCCGCAGGGGCCGGATGAAGTCGCTGCGGGCCTCCTGCAACGACTGCCTGATCCACCAGGTCGCGAATGCAGCGAACGGGACGCCGCGCGCAGGGTCGAATCGCTCCAGTGCGCGCAACAGCCCGACGATCCCCTCCTGGAGCAGATCGGCCTGCTCGAGTCCCTCCGTCCGGTAGCGGCGCGCTGTCGAGTGGACGAGCGGCAGCAGCCTCCGGATCAGCTCCTCCCGCGCCGCGTCTTCGCCGCCTTGGGCCCGGCGCGCAAGCTCGTCCGCTTCGTCGCCGGAGACCGCTTGCGAGGACTCGGCGTCATTCCACAGCTCCTCTGCGGCGGCGTCCCTGCCGTGTCCTTCGGCGCGTCCGGCCAGCTCCCGCTTCACGGCCACGCCCCGATCGTGCCACACGGCTGTGCGACCACGGACACGGCCTGTGGGGAGCTCGTGCTGCGTCAGTTGAACCGTGCCGGCAGCGGCCGCTCGCGCCAGCTCGTCTGCCGACAGATCGGACATTCGGGCGGTTCGCGGCGGATAACGACGCCGTAGCCGCAGCCTACGCACCACAACTCGCGCACGGACTGCTGGAGCGTCTCCCGATTCTGGAGTTCGGTTGTACTCATCGAAACGATCTCCGTCCGGAAGCGGACGGGTCGCGGCGGGTGCGTGCTGCCGCGACCCGTGCCCCTGTTGTCTCCGACCTACCTCTCGATCGCCTTCTTCCCAGCGCCGATCGTGATCTTCTTCGGCTTCTGCTCGGCCGGCTTCGGGATTCGCAACTCCAGCACGCCATCCTGGTAGCCGGCCTCGATCGAGTCGCTGTTGACGCCCTGGGGAAGGGTGAGCGTGCGGACGAACGAGCCATACGGCCGCTCGACGAGCTGTGCCTGCCCCGTCTCCTCCGCAACACGCGAGCCTGAGATCGAGAGCACGTTCTCGTTGACCTCGAGGTTCACATCGTCTGCCTTCACTCCCGGCAGGTCGATCTTGACCAGGTACTCGTCCTCGGTTTCGTGCACGTCGACCAGCGGGGTGAAGCCGGTCACACGGTTGCCGTTCCCCGTGCTTCGCATCAACTCGTCCATCAGCCGGAACGGCGCAGCGAGGAACGGATCGCGGATCAACAGGTTCGCCATCCCACACCTCCAGTCCAATGATTCGGTCTCGTCGAGAAATCGAGTAGGCCCGGCGAAACTCCGTTCAAGCCCGTACTCAAGTGGACTCGACGGCTGGGTCACCAATCGGCGCGCAGCATCGAGAGAGCGAGGCGGAACATGTCCTCGATGTCGCTGCGCGGCCGGACAGACGGCGCTTCATGGATGCCGCCGACCGAAGACGGGGCCTGCGCGGGCTCCGACTGCTCCGGCCGACCTAGCACGAGGTGCTGGGAACCCAGCGCCGCGTAGCGCACCGAACCTGACCGCGTATCAGCCTTCCGCGGCCGGGCGGGCGGATGCAATCGGTCGTACACCTCACGGCGCCGTGGGTCGCGCAGCACTTCATAGGCGTCACTGACTGCCTGGAAGCGCTCACCCGATCCGGCGCCGCCGCTGTCCGGATGGCTCGCGCGCGCCGCACGCCTGTACGCGCGGGCAATCTCCTCGCCCGAGGCTTGCCGGGCCACACCCAGGACGATGTACGGATCCCGACGCTCACGACCGGTCATCCAGACCTCACCTCTTCCTAAGTACGCCCGGCCACGATGCCGCCCAAGTCCAGTCTCAGCCACCCCCACTCCCCGAGATCACCGCCGACGGCGACGTGTTGACGATCAAGCCGATCTCACGTCCTGTCGGTCCCGCGCGTTGTAATGGGGACATGGCGAGCACCGTTGTCGACAGCCCGGTCGGCCCGCTGGGCCTCATCGCCACCGACGAGGGGCTCTCGGGCGTGACCTTCCATGCCCGGGCGTTCTCGACGGAAGGCTCGTCGGCGGTGCTCGACGAGACGGCGGCGCAGCTCGAGTCCTACTTCGCGGGTGAGCTGACGTCGTTCAACCTGCCGCTCGACCTCCACGGCACCGAGTTCCAGCGCCGCTGCTGGCTGGCGCTCGCGACGATCCCGTACGGGCAAACGGTCAGTTACGGCGAGCAGGCGCGCCGCGTCGGGTACGGCCCGGAGCAGGCCCGCGCCGTCGGCGCCGCGAACGGCCAGAACCCACTACCGCTCGTCCTTCCGTGTCACCGGGTGATCGGCGCCGACGGCTCGCTCACCGGCTTCGGCGGCGGTCTGTCCATGAAGCGCTTCCTGCTCGAGCACGAGGGCGCGCTCTTGCCGCTCGGCTAGACGCAACGACGGCCTCGACTCGTGGTCGCCGGACGACCGGAAGATCGCGTTCGTCAGCAACCGCGACGGTGAGTACCGCATCTACGGCGAAGGCGACGCACCACCGACGACATCAAGGAGGATCTGGGCGATCTCGCTCGGCTTCTCGTTGAGCGTGAAGTGGCCGGCGTCGGAAATCGTGGCCACGGTGACGGAGGGACACCTCTCGAGCACGTCTCGTTCGTCGTCGGTGAGCCCAATGTCGTCGCGCTCCCCGAACACGACCCACGCTCGAACGCCTGACTCACAGAGGCGCCGAGCGAGAGAGCCGTGGCGATCGAGATACTCGAGATAAACGCGGGTCTGTCGGCGGAGGAAGCGGGGATCGTTCTTCTTCAACTCCGCAACGAGCGCGTCTCGCCGGTGAGGTGGCAGGCTGCTCTTCATCGCCGGACCGATGATCTTCAGCATCAGCGTGTACGGCAGGTGCCCAAAGGCGTTCGACAATCGATCCAGAGCTCGCGGGAACTTGGATTCGTCCACGCGCGAGAAGCTTGGTGCGAGCAGCACCACTGGACCCGAGAAATCGCCACCGCCCACCATCTCGATCGCGACGTTGGCACCCAGGCTGTGGCCGACTACGGCATCGCAGCCGAGCTCGGCGGCGATCGTCCCCGCGACCCGGGCGTAGTTCTCCATGCTGACGTCGTCCGGAGCGAGCGTGCCGCCGAAGCCGGGGAGCGTGGTGGCCACGAAGCGAATAGACGCGTCCCTGACGCTCCGTTCGGCGATCACGTCGTCGAAGAACGCCGCCGTGGCGAGCGCGCCGGGAAGCAGGAGCACGGTGTGATCCGCCCCCTCCGGCCCGGACTCGTGCAGCGTCCAGCCGAACTGCTCCCGTCCTGCCGCGCTCACGCGCGGAGCGTCTCACAACGAGGTTCCACGGCGCCGATGAGTTTGCGAACTGAACCGAGTCTGATGAGGTGAGTACTCAACGACCAGGAGCGTGCTGATGATCAACGCCCACCTCGGAGCGGACCTGATGGTGGAAGGCGAAAGGTGGCCCGTGTTCGTCTGGACGATCGACCACCCTGCGGGCCGTGTGCTGGTCGACACCGGCATGATCGACTCGAGGCCCGAGATCGACGACATGAGCCCGACGCCGCACCCGGAGAACATCCCGCGCGACGTCGCCTGCGTCATCAACACCCACCTGCATTTCGACCACTGCGGCGGCAACCGCCTCTTCCCGGGAGTGCCGATCCACGTTCAGGCACGCGAGCTCGCCGACGCGCGTTCGCTCGACGACTACACGATCCGAGAATGGGTCGACTTCGACGGCGCGACGTACGTCGAGCACGAGGGCGAGGTGGAGATGCTACCGGGAATCCGCCTGTTGCCGGCGCCCGGGCATACGGACGGGCATCAGGTGGTCGTCGTCGAGACCGACGCCGGCGCAACAGTTCTCGGAGGGGACGTGGGCACCTCGTTCCACGAGCTTGGCAGCGGCACGACTGAGGGACAGCGGCGCGTGCTCGCGCTCGCAGCGCCCACGTGGCTCTCTCACGCGCCGGGGCCGAAGATTCCGGAACATCGCCCGTAGCCCTCGGACCGCCGACGGACGGAACCGCGCTTCAGAACCCGTCAGTTCTCCTCCTCGTACTGCTCGCTGGTCGCTACACGCTCCTCGACCGCTCAGCGGAAACCGAGTTGCTGCCGCTTTGCGAGGAGAGAGGCGTGCCGGTAATCGCCGCCGGCGTCTTCAACAGCGGCGTCGCCGGCGGCTCGACGTTCGACTACGAAACCGCACCTGCCGAGATTCTCGAGCGCCGTGCTCACCTCGAACGAGTCTGCGCGCGCTACGAACTCCCACTCGCGGCGGCAGCAATCCAGTTCCCCATCAGACACAGCGCGGTTAGTTCCGTCCTCGTGGGTGCCCGTTCGCCCGATGAGATTCGCGACGACCGTTCGCCTCCTCGAGCGGGCAATTCCGAACGATCTCTGGGCCGAACTCGACGACCTCATCCCGGGTTAGTTAGCCAGGCAGGGGAGGTTGAGGGGCCCGAGCCGACCGCCGCCGGCGGTTGGTTGTCGCCTCGAGCGCGGCCGCGGCCTGGTCTACCCAGTCAAGCGTGGCGCTGACGCGGACGATGCCGTGTTGCAAGATCAAGCCGGGAAGATCGCTATCGAAGAGGCGATCGCCTCCGTGCAGAGCTTCGTAGCGCTCGAGTCGGCGAGCGAGATAGCTGCGATAGGCCGCCAGCTGGGCCCGAGCGGTGCCGGGAGATGCGAAATCGCAGAAAAAGAGCTTGAGCGGAAACACCACTCTGCCGCTCGGCGGCTCCCACTCGACCTCGTCGAGCCAACGACGGAGCACCACCTTACCTTCGCGTGTGATCCGGTAGACGGCCTTGTCCGGCCTGCCCCGCTGCTCGACCTCGCGCGTCCGGACGAGGCCACGCGCAGCCAGACGCGGCAGCGTCTTGTAAATCTGGCTCTGCGAGGGAGTCCAAATGTGGGCGACGCTGCTTGCCGCAAGACGCGCGAGGTCATAGCCGGAGGCTTCGCCGAAGGCCACGAGACCGAGGACCGCACCTTCAGTGGTGGTTAGCGAGTTCTCCATGCGGGTATTCTCACAGAGAATAGGTAACAACAGCAGACGTGGGAGGTCGGGATGAGTGAGATCACCGCCGAAGCAACGGTCGACATCAACGCCGCACCAAGCGAGGTCTGGCAATCGCTTACCGACCCGGCCAGGATCAAGGAGTACTACCTCGGCGCCGAGGTGCAGACCGACTGGCGCGTGGGTAGCCCGATCACGTTCAAGGGCGAGTGGAACGGAAAGCCCTTCGAAGACAAGGGCGAGATCCTCGTCTTCGAGCCGGAGCGAAAGCTCGCCTACTCGCACTTCAGTCCCAGTGGCGGCAAGCCCGACGAGCGGGAGAACTACCACGTTGTAGAAGTCACGCTCGCCGAGCGCGACGACAAGACCGTTGTCACGTTGCGCCAGTCCAACCTCGACGGAGGCGTGACGGACCAGGACCGCGCGAATCGCGACGACTACGAAACGAACTGGAAGCACATGCTCGACGGCCTAAAGAAGACGACGGAGCGGTAGGCGCCGAATCATCGCGGTTGCTCTGGCACGACCGGCACCTGACGCCGTGCTCGGACAGGACCGGCGATGCGGTCGACCATGGCGTCGGCGGACGCGAGACCCGCCGTGATCTGGTCATGGCCGGGCTGGCCCAACACGACCCCGGTGATCGTCGTCCGCTTGCCGTGGATCCAGCGGATGGCCCGGAAGGCGAAGCAGCCGCCGGCGGCGTCGTCCGAGCCGGTCTTGACGCCGACAAACCCGTTGTACCCGAGCAAGGCGTTGGTGTTGTGCACGGTTCCAGCGAACGGCAGCGCCGCGCTCGGTGTCGCCACGATGCTCGCGAACACCGGCAGCCGCATCGCCCGATCGACAATGCGTAGCTGGTCGGCGGCAGTCGACACCGTTGCGTCGTCGTAGCCGCTCGGGTCGGTGTAACTGGTGTTGGTCATGCCCAGCGACCGTGCGGTGGAATTCATGCGGGCGACAAACCGGTTCGCCGAGCCGGCGTCCCATCGCGCGAGAGCAGCGGCGATGTTGTTCGCCGACGGCAGCAGCAGTGCCTGCAGCGCCTGCCGTTCGGTCAACTGCTCGCCAGCGGCGATGGGCACGATCGACTCCTCCTGTCGACGCCGCCGGTCGGTGTCGGCGACATCGGCGTCGGTGAGCGTGATCGTCGGGCCGTCCTCGCCGGGCCCTAGTGGATGGTCACGGAGCACGAGATAGGCCGTCATCACCTTCGCGACGCTGGCAATCGCAGCCGCGTGCTGGTTCGGGCCGGCCTGGAACTGCGACTGTCCTATCTGGACAGCGGCCTGGCCATACGCCGGCCACACCGTGCTGGGCAGCGCTTTGCCAGCCGCACCGCGGTGCTCACTGCGAATGACGTCGATGGGTGACACGGCCTGCGACGACGAGGACGCCAGCCACTGGTGGCCGAGAGATACGGCAATCGCCGCGATGACGACGAACAGGCCGGCGACACGCCTCTTGCGAATCCGAATCCGACGGTTCGTTGCTCGTGCTGCTTGGCTGTAGGTCATGCCGTCATTCAAAGCAGCACGGTGTTGCCAGCACGTCTGCGGTTTTCGATATGCCGACGAAACGCGCCACCTCTAGCATCGGCACATGCGTGTGTTGATCGTCGAGGACGAGCCCTATATGGCAGAAGGCATCCGCGACGGCCTACGCCTAGAAGCGATCGCGGCGGACATCGCGGGTGACGGCGACACCGCTCTCGAGCTGCTGAGCCTCAATGCCTACGACATCGCCGTCCTCGACAGAGACATTCCCGGGCCTACCGGTGACGAGATCGCCGAACGCATCGTCGCCTCCGGCAGCGGCATGCCGATCCTCATGCTCACCGCTGCCGACCGTCTCGACGACAAGGCCACCGGGTTTGAGCTCGGCGCCGACGACTACCTCACGAAGCCGTTCGAGCTGCGAGAGCTCGTGCTCCGCCTCAGGGCGCTCGACCGCAGGCGCGCACACAACAGGCCACCGGTGCAAGAGATCGCAGGTCTGCGGCTGGATCCGTTCCGCCGAGAGGTCTACCGCGACGGCCGCTACGTCGCACTGACCCGGAAGCAGTTCGCAGTGCTCGAGGTCCTCGTCGCTGCCGAAGGCGGTGTCGTCAGCGCCGAGGAGCTGCTCGCGCGCGCATGGGACGAGAACGCAGACCCGTTCACCAACGCCGTGCGCATCACGGTCTCGGGACTGCGCAAACGGCTCGGCGAGCCCTGGATCATCGCCACCGTGGCCGGCGTCGGGTACCGCATCGAGGGAGGCGAGCGTGGATAGAGCCCCCGGGTTGAGCGTTCGCCTCAAGCTCACCCTCAGCTACGCCGGCTTCCTCATGCTCGCAGGTGCCGTGCTGCTCGCCGTCGGGTACTTTTCGCTCTCGCGCGGCGTGCACCCCGGTGTGATCTTCTTGGTGCGCAGCCATGCCGACCTCTGGCGCGCGTTCGCTCCGACCGCGGCCATGGTGATGGCGTTCCTGCTGGTGTTCGGTCTGCTCGGAGGGTGGTTTCTCGCCGGCCGCATGCTCGCGCCCCTGACTCGCATCACCGACGCCACACGCGTGGCCGCGAACGGATCGCTCGCTCACCGGATCGCGTTGGAAGGACGTCAGGACGAGTTCCGCGAGCTCGCCGACAGCTTCGACACCATGCTCGCACGGCTCGAAGCACACGTCGCCGAACAGCAGCGATTCGCCGCCAATGCCTCCCACGAGCTGCGCACCCCGCTGGCGATCACGCAGACGCTTCTCGACGTCGCGCGCAGCGATCCGAACCACGACAACGGCGAGCTCGTCGACCGCCTCCACACCGTCAACACCCGAGCGATCGACCTCACTGAGGCATTGCTCCTGCTCAGCCGCGCCGACCAGCGTTCCTTCACCCGAGAGCACGTCGACCTGTCCCTCATAGCGGAAGAAGCCGCCGAGTCGCTCCTTCCCCTCGCAGAGAAACGCGGCCTCACGATCGAGACCACCGGCGACACGACCCCTGCGGTCGGCTCACATGCGCTCCTGCTGCAGCTGAGCACGAACCTCGTGCACAACGCGATCGTCCACAACCTGCCCGACCAGGGCACCGTCTGGGTCACAACCAGCGCTCAGCCCAAGAGCGCGGTGCTCACGGTCGAGAACACCGGCGAAAAGCTCACCCCACAGTTGGCCGCAACACTTGCCGAACCGTTTCAACGCGGCACCAAACGCGTACGCACCGACCAGGCAGGTGTCGGCCTGGGCCTCGCACTCGTCAAGAGCATCACCCAAGCGCACGACGGAACCCTCGCCCTCACCCCCCGAGCCGCCGGCGGGCTCCGCGTCACGGTGCAACTACCCGCCGCGCCTCCACACGCTTGAAATCCCTGCGGTCAGCTGCGGATGCGTCCGGGACGGAGGGGACGGGCGTACGCGGTCACCTTCTCGAGCGCGCGAGTAATTGCCTTGACGTCGCCGTCGGTGAGATGGCGAGAGAAGTGCTGGTCGATCCCGGCTCGGTGGCGGCGCCGGGCTCGGTCGATCATGTCGCGGCCCGCCTCGGTTAGGACGACGAGGATCGAGCGGCGGTCGCTCTCTGGGCGGACGCGGCGGACGAGGCCCGCTTCTTCCATCCGGTCGACGACGCGGGTAAAGCCGCTCTTGCTGTAGAGGATCCGCTCGGCCAGCTGGTTCATGCGCAGCCCCTCGGGCGTCTCTTCGAGGTGAACGAGGACGTCGTACCAGCGGAGCGGGATGCCGGCGTCCCGCTCGAGCTCGGTATCGAGCACGTCGACGAGCGCGAGCGCGCTCTCGACGTAGAGGCGCCAGGCGCGGAGGCGCTCCGGCGAGACGCTTGACAAAGATTGTTCGCGTTGAGATAGTTCGTTATGCAACTGTTCGTCCATGGACAGTTGCATATCATACCAGCGAAAGAGGAGGCGCGTCATGACCGCCATCACCGCAGAGAGCACGCGCGACGCTTATCTGCTCGGCAAGGACGAGGGGGAGGCGCACTGGCTGCTCGGGATGCTCGAGATCGTCAAGATCAGCGGCGCCGACACCAACGGCGAGTACGGCTTGCTCGAGGTGACCGTCCGCAAGGGCGAGGGATCGCCCTGGCACGTTCATCCGGACGAGGACGAGTGGTTCTACGTGCTCGAGGGGGAGTTCACCGTCTACGTCGGCGAGCGGCGCCTGTCGCTGCCGGCCGGGGCGTTCGCGTTCGGCCCCAAGGGCGTGCCACACACGTTCATCGCCGAGATCGACGGAGCAAAGGCGCTCATCGGCTTCCAGCCGTTCCACTTCGAAGGCTTCCTGCGCGAGGTCGGCGAGCCGGCGACCGAGCGTGTGCTGCCCCCTCCTCTTGAAGCGCCGCCGGACATGGCCCGGCTGATCCCGATCGCCGAGCGCAACGGCATGGTCATCCTCGGGCCGCCAGGACCCCCTCCTGGCCGCTAAGCCGCGACGCAGCACCTACTCATTGCTGACTCGGTAGCGTCGGCTGGTCGGTGGGATAGACGCCGACGGCGAAGCCGTACATCGTCTCTCCCGCCCGCGGAAGCCGGTCGAAGTCCGTCACGAGCTCGGCCATCCGCTCCCAGAACTCCGACGCCTGCTCCTCCGTGATGCGCGCATGCCGGATGAACCCCCACAGCTTGCCGTCGCGGTACGCCGCCGCCGACTCCTGCGCGGCGACTTCGAAGTCGTTGAAGTCCCGAGGCAGCTCATCGCGGTCGGCACCTCGCTCAGCCGCGATATAGAACAGTCGCGCCGTGCGGCCGTAGAACCGTTCCTCGATCGCCCGCACGCGGCGCGTCCTCACGACCTGCACCAGCCCAGCCTCGGCGAGCACCTTGACGTGGTGGGCAACCGTGCTCTTCGGCCGCTGGACGGCGACCGCCAACTCGCTCACCGTTGCCGCCCGCTCATGGAGCAGGCTGAGGATCCCCGTCCGCAGAGGGTGGCTGAGCGCCTTCACCTGGGATGGCTCCGTGAGCGCGATCCGGTCGGCGAGCTCGTAGTCGGGCGGAGAAGCGTCGCCGGCCATGAGTGAATAGACTAACCTTCCCGAATGTTCCAAGTTTATGGATCAATCGCCGGAAGGGAGAGATTCGGATGGCTGAAGTTCTGCTGTACCACCACGTCCAGGGGCTGACCGAGGGAGTGCGCTCGTTCGCGGACGAGCTGCGGCAGGCGGGGCACACGGTGCATACACCCGACCTGTTCGACGGGCGTACGTTCGACACGCTCGACGAAGGCATGGCGTTCGCGCGCGCAGCGGGATTCGGCGCACTGGCCGAGCGCGGCGTGGCCGCCGCTGAAGGCATCGACCCCCGTGTCGTGTACGCCGGCGTCTCCTTCGGGGTGATGGTCGCGCAGCAACTCGCGCAGACTCGGCCCGACGCCCGCGGGGCCTTGTTCATCTCCGGCTGCCTCCCCGTCTCGGAGTTCGGGGACGCGTGGCCCGACGGCGTCCCGGTACAGGTACACGGCAAAGAGGCCGACCCGTTCTTCGACGAAGACCTCGAGGCTGCGCAGGCGCTCGTCGACTCGGCCGAGCGGGGCGAGCTGTTCCTGTACCCGGGAGAGGAACACCTCTTCACAGACTCCTCCCTCCCAGCGTACGACGGTACCGCTGCGGGATTGCTCAACGAGCGCGTGCTGGCGTTTCTGGCAGCGGAGTAGTCGACGTATGGAGGCTACGACTTACGCGATCAAGGCGCTGGACGAGACGACGTGGGATGCGTTCGCGACGCTGGTCGAGCGCAACAACGGCGTCTTCGGCGGGTGCTGGTGCATCGGCTTCCATGCCGAGGGAGCCGACAAGAACACGACGCCGGCGCTGAACCGCCAACGCAAGTGCGAGCGCGTCCGCGAGGGCAAAGCACACGCGGCGCTCGTGTTCGACGGCGACGACTGCGTCGGCTGGTGCCAGTTCGGATCACCCGACGAGGTGCCTCGGATCAAGAGCCGAGCTGCCTACGAGAAGGGTCAGTCGATCCCGCCGGATTGGCGGATCGCGTGCAACTTCGTCGGCAAGGGTCACCGGCGTCGAGGCGTGGCGACTGCAGCTCTCGCCGGCGCGCTCGACCTGATCGCGCAGCTCGGCGGCGGGATCGTCGAGGGATACCCGGAGGCCGCCGGGTCGGTGCCGGCGGGCTTCCTCTTCAACGGGGCGTTGTCGACCTACGAGCAGCTCGGCTTCGGACGGGACCGGATGATCGGGAAGCACCGCTGGGTCGTCAGCAAGGTCGTCGAACCCAAGCGGTGAGATCGTTCACTGGGCGCGCGCTTCGAGCCTGGCCCAGCTGTCTCGAAGCCCGAGCGTGCGGTTGAAGACGAGCCGCTCGAGCTTCGAGTCGGGATCGGCACAGAAGTAGCCGAGTCGCTCGAACTGCACGGTCTCACCAACCGGCAGCTCGGCGAGCGCACGTTCGACCAGGCAGCCCGCGAGTACGGTCTCCGAGCTCGGGTTCAGGTCGGCGAAGGGATCGCCGTCGGCGCCGGGATCGGCGCGGGTAAAGAGACGGTCATAGAGACGAACCTCGGCGGGGACCGCGCGCTCGGCCGAGAGCCAGTGCAGCGTCGCCTTGGGCCGACGCCCGTCCGGAGCATCGCCGCCGCGCGTCTGCGGGTCGTACGTGCAGCGGAGCTCGACGATCTCGCCGCTCTCGTCCTTCACGACCTCGGTGCACGTGACGAAGTAGGCGTAGCGCAGGCGCACCTCGCGACCCGGAGCGAGGCGGAAGAACTTGCTCGGCGGGTCCTCCATGAAGTCGTCGCGCTCGATCCAGAGCTCGCGCGTGAACGTCACCGTGCGCGTCCCGGCCGAGGGGTCCTCCGGGTTGTTGACTGCCTCCATCTCCTCGACCTGCCCTTCGGGGTAGTTCTCGATCACGAGCCTGAGCGGGTGCAGGACCGCGAAGCGCCGGGACGCCGTCCGGTTCAACACGTCCCTGACCTCGTGCTCGAGCAGCTCGATCTCGACGACGCTGTGACCCTTCCCTCCCACGCCAACTGCGTCCAGGAAGTTGCGCAGACCCTCGGGCGGGAAGCCGCGCCGGCGCAGGGCCGCCACCGTGGGCATGCGCGGGTCGTCCCAGCCTCGCACGGAGCCCTCGCTCACGAGCCGGCCCAGGAAGCGCTTCGAGAGCACCGTGTACGTGAGATTGAGGCGCGCGAACTCGTACTGGTGCGGGCGCGAAGGCACCGGCAGGTTCTCGATCAGCCAGTCGTAGAGCGGCCGGTGATCCTCGAACTCGAGCGTGCAGATCGAGTGCGTGACGCCCTCGATGGCGTCCGCCTGGCCGTGGGCGAAATCGTAGAGCGGATAGATGCACCATTCGTCGCCCGTCCGAGGGTGAGTCGCGTGCAGGATCCGGTAGAGCACCGGGTCGCGCAGGTTGATGTTGGGCGAGGCCATGTCGATCTTCGCCCTGAGCACTCTGGCGCCGTCCGGAAACTCGCCCGCGCGCATGCGCTCGAACAGGTCGAGATTCTCGTCG
>JBKPRG010000087.1:0-16916 GCA_046765815.1 Actinomycetota bacterium | reverse complement strand
TGGAAGGTCCGGTGACTCGTTATGCACGCTCAGGTGGCGTGAACATCGCCTTTCAGGTGGTGGGCGAGGGACCGCCTGATCTGCTGTGGCTGCCGAGCATGACCCATCACGTGGAGTTGGCATGGGAGAGCCCCGCACATGTGCGTCTCCTCAACCGGTTCGCCGCCGTCGCGCGAGTGCTTGTCTTCGACAAACGCGGCACCGGCATGTCTGACCGCCTCGGTGGCGCGGAGACGCTCGAGACGCGGATGGATGACATCCGGAGGGTTATGGACTCCGCCGGATCTGAGAAGGCGGTGATCTGTGGGCTCGGTGAGTCTGGGCCACTGTGCGTGCTGTTCGCGGCGACGTATCCGGACCGCACGTCGGCGCTCGTGCTCGTCAACTCGACACCACGCTTCATCCGCGCCCCGGACATGCCGTGGCTTCAGTCGCGCGGCGAGATGGAGCAGCGAGCAGAGGCGATGGCACTTCGTTGGGGAGAGATCGCCTTTCACGAAGAGATGCTCCGCCGGAGCAATCCGAGCATCTCGGAGGAGGATCTGCCTGGATTCATGCGCGTCTTCCGACTCAGCGTCAGCCCTGGCGCGGCGGCGGCCTACATGCGCGCGAACCTGGACGTCGATGTTCGCGACGTGTTGCCGTTGGTTCGCGTGCCGACCCTCGTGTTGCAGCGGGCCGAGGCTGAGTTCGCCCGCTCCGGTCGTTACCTGGCCGAGCGCATCCCCGGCGCCCGCTTCGTCGAAGTTCCGGGCCGGGATCTGGGACCGATGTTCGGCGACTCCGATCGTCTCTTCAAACAACTTGAGGCGTTCCTCACCACTCTCGCCGAGCAGGCGAGACCAACATTCGAACCCGAGCGGGTGCTCGCGACTGTGCTCTTTACCGACATCATCGACGCTACCGCCCGCGCAGCGGAGCTTGGCGATCGCGCCTGGCGGCGCCTGCTCGAAGAGCACCACGCGGTGGTCCGCAGTCAGCTCCAGCAGTTCCGAGGGCGGGAGATGGACACCGCCGGCGACGGCTTCTTCGCCACCTTCGACGGGCCGGCGCGCGCGATACGTTGCGCCTGCGCGATCCGCGAACGCCTCACGGAACTCGATGTCCAGATCCGTGCCGGCCTCCACACTGGGGAGTGCGAGCTGGTGGACGGCAAAGCAAGCGGCATCGCAGTACACACCGGTGCACGCGTCGCCTCGCGAGCCGAGCCCGGCCAGATCCTCGTCTCGAGCACCGTCAAAGACCTCGTCGCCGGATCCGGTCTCACTTTCGATGACCGCGGCACCCACGAGCTGAAAGGCGTCCCGGGCGATTGGCGCCTCTACTCGGTCGCCACGAGCACATAACCAAGCCGAAGACACTCGCTTGCGCCAGCGTGCACGGATGACGCCCGAGTGGCTAGCGAAGGATCATGCGGGCTGGGGTGACTAGCCCGACGGCCTTAGGGCGGTGGCTTTGGCGGTGAAGAGGTTGTAACAAGCTTTTCGTCCTGAAGTGCGTGGGAGAGTTTTCCTCGGGAGGTGATGCCGAGCTTGCGGTAGACGTGCCCGAGGTGCCATTCGATGGTCTTGGGACTGAGGAAGAGTTGTGACCCGATTTCTCGGTTTGTCTTGCCTTCGGCTGCGAGGAGTGCGACCTGGAGCTCTTGGGGTGTCAACTCCTCCTTGGTGGCAGGACTGCGGGCGCTGACCCGTTCGCCAGTCGCGCGTAGCTCGCTTCGCGCGCGGGTTGACCACGGGACGGCGTCGAGGCGGTCGAACACGCCGATCGCCTGCTTCAGCTGCTCACGCGCATCTACGCGTCGCCCGCTTCGGCGCAGCCGCTCGCCGTATGCGAGGCGCGTCCGCGTCGTTGCAAAGATGTTGCTGTCGAGGGCGTGCAGTTCGAGCGCGCGCAGGAACTGTCCTTCGTAGGCGTCGTCTGCGGCGAGGAGGCCTTGGCAGCGGAGTGCGACCGCCTGCGGGTATGGCTGGCCGATGCGTCCAGCCTCGTCGGCGAAGGGCTCGAGAAGCGCCGCTGCGCCATCGGTGTCGCCAGCACGGATCAGCGCCTCTACGAGCTCCGGCGCGGTCGCACTCGCGGGTGTGTCGCGCAGAAGCAACGGGTTGCCCAGCGCCGCGAGCAGCCGGCTCACGGGGGATTGCTCCACGAGGCCGCTGCCGAGCTCTAGGAGCACGAGCGCACGCAGAAGGTCGTTTCGCCAGACAAGGTTGAGGCTATCTGCGATCGTGGTCGCCCCCTCGATTCTGCGCCTGGACTCGTCTTCTCGGCCTTGGGCTGCGTCAAGCCATGCGAGCAACGCGAGTGATTGCACCTGTTGATTCATCAAGCCGGCGATGCGTGCGGCGTCGAGCGATTCTTCGAGGGCGGCTCGAGCGGCGCTCCAGTGGCCGGTGAGTAGCTGCGCCCGCCCGAGTAGACGTGCTGCAAAGGTGAGCGTGGCAACGGCGGCGTGCTCGCGCGCCCACCGGGCTGCAGTTGCGGCGTACGAGGCCATCGCTGTGATGTCGCCGAGCCAGTAGGCCGCCATGGCGCCCCACGTCAAGTTCCGTGGCTGGCCGGCCAGCAGCTCTTGCTCTCGAATCACCGTGGCGGCTTGATGGAGAAATGGCATCCCTTCCTCCGGGCGGCCGTCCATCAACAGCGCCGACCCGCGCCCGAGCGATGTCAGGAGGTATTCGTCCGGCTGCATAGGGTCGGCAATCTGGAGAAGCCGCTCACTCAGCGCAACGGCCTCCACCACTTCTCCTGCGGCCAGCAGCGACCCGGTCGCTTCGGTCAATGAGAGACACGCGAGGTGCGGGTTTGACTCGGTCAGGAGAGCCGCGGCGTGTTCGAGTGTCGCAGCGGCTCGCACCGAATTGCCGCCAAAGTGCTCGATCGTTCCGCGCAAGTGCAGCAGCACCCCGCGTCGCCCGTCATCGTCGGTGAGCGCCACGGCCTCCTCGATCAACGCCAGCGCGTGTGCAGTCCGGCCGGCAAGCCACGCCGCGTCCGCAGCGGCGCTCAACCGCCGCAGCCGGTCCTCCGTCAACTGCGAGAGGCGCGCCGCCCGCTCGTAGGCAGCCGCGGCCGCTGCGAATCCCGCCCGACGCGTCGCCGTCTCGGCGACGCGTTCGAGCGCGGCTGCGGCCTCGGCATCCGGCCCGACAACTGCGGCAGCGAGATGCCACGCGCCGCGATCCTCACCCCTGAGGGCTCCGGCGAGTGCGCGGTGGGCGCCGCGTCGCTCCGAAGCGCCAGCGGCCTGATAAATGGCAGACCGGATCAGCGGGTGCCGGAACGCGACGACTCCTGCGTCGAGGGTAAGAAGGCCATTCGCCTCGGCGGGCTCGAGCGCCGCGAGCGAGAGGCCCAAGCTCTCGAGTGCCTCCGCCATCACCCCGATCTCGCCGGTGCTCGCCGCGGCGGCCACGACCAACGCACGGCGACTCGGATCCGGGAGCGTCTCGGCGCGGGCACAGAACGCCCGCTCGAGTTGCCTCCCGACGCGAACTGGGCCGGCCTGCCCGTGCGCCGCCTCCCGAGGCAGTTCAAGGAGCGCGAGCGGGTTGCCCTGTGCGAGCCCGAGGAGAGCTGCCCGTTCGCCGGGCTCCAGGTCGGGGCGCCTGTCAGCAAGCAGCGACGCTGCAGATGTCACGTCCAGCGGCTCCACTTCGAGCTCGGGTAGCTGCCGCGCTGAAAACGGCCGGCCCTCGCCCGGCCGCATCGCAAAGAGCGCGGCTACCGAGTCCGCGTGCAACCGCCGAATCGCAAACGCAAGCGCGTCTGCCGAGGCTCGATCGAGCCAGTGCGCGTCGTCGACGAGGAGCAGGAGCGGACACTCCTCGGCGGCAGCGCCGAGCAGGGCGAGTGTCGCGGCACCAATGGTGAACCGCGTGGCCCCCTCGGCATCCGATATCCCGAGCGCGCCGGCCAGCGCCTCTGCCTGCGGTGGTTCGAGCCGGTCAACTCCACCCAGGATCGGACGGCAGACCTCGAGCAGCGCTGCAAACGCCAGTTCAGCCTCCGACTGCACGCCCCGCGCGCGCAGGACGCGAAAACCCGTTGCACCCGCCGCCGCGTAGTCCAAGAGGGCCGTCTTCCCGATCCCAGGCTCCCCGACAAGCACCAGCGCACCGCTCATTCCATCGCGCGCGCGACCGACCAGCAAGTCGATACGCCGCTGCTCGCTCGCCCGGGCTACCAGCACTCTCGCAGGCTAGGGGAGGCCCGAGACAGGCACAACACCGGGGATCTCCCCGGCGCGAACGTCACACCCGGCCGACGAGGATGCGACAACCTCTAACGGAAGGGATGAGCAAATGAAAAACCTGGTAACCGTCGCGCTTTTCGCACTCACTGTCGCGCTGTCGGTCACAGCCTCTGCCTCAGCCTCGACGAGGTCGTACAGCGCAACGTTCGTCGAGCTCCGAGGCGCCGTCCCTGGCGGCTCCTGCGGCAGCGCAACGATCAGCGGAGCTGGCCACGTCGCGTACCAGTGCGTCGAATTCGGGGCGTGCGGTCCGAACTGCGATCTCCGCACGATCACCTTCGACGACGGCAGCACGCTCATCATGCATGAGAGCGTCGTGGGCGTCGTAGTCCCCGGCAGTTCTTACGCGGCCGGAAAAGACACGCCGCTGTTTCTGGAGATCACGCAGACCATCGTCGGCGGCACCGGCAGGTTCACGAACGCCACCGGCAGCGGCAGCGGTCGCATCAACACCGCAGCCGACGCAATCATCAGCGCCTCCGGGACGATCACGCTTCCCTGAGTCGTAAGCCGGCGACGGACAACCACGGAGCTCGATTCCCCGGCCGCGCAAGATGCCGGGAGCAAGAAGGGGCGGTTGCCGCAGGCGGCCGTCCCTTCCCGCTTCGAGACTGCCTCGCGCCCGAGTCACACACCGTGCGCCGTCAGTACGTGATGAGCGCGCGCAGGTCCATCCCGTTCAGCCGCTCCCGCCCGCCCAGGAATGTCAGCTCGATGATGAAGCACGCGCCGATTACTTCTCCGCCGAGTTGCTCCACGAGCTTCGTGATCGCCTCGATCGTGCCGCCGGTCGCGAGGACATCGTCGTGGATGACGACCTTCGAGCCTTTCGGGATCAGATCCGGATGCAGCTCGAGCGCGTTCTCGCCGTACTCGAGCACGTAGCTCGCACTGATCGTTTCCGGCGGCAGCTTTCCCGGCCGCCGCGCCGGCACGAAGCCGACGCCCGCCTCGACCGCGACCGCGGCGCCGAGCCAGAAGCCGCGGGCCTCTGCGCCGAGCACGAGGTCGGGATCCTTGTCGCGCACCCAGCCGGCGAGCTCTGAGACGGTCTGCTTGAGCATCGCCGGGTCGGCGAGCAGCGGCGTCACGTCCTTGAAGCCGACGCCCGGCGTCGGGAAGTCCGGCACCTCCCGGACCTTGGAGCGAAGGTCGGTGACGCTCACTGCGAGGCCAAGTCTCTCAGGTCACGCCAGAAGAGCTGAGACGAAAGCTCGCTGCCCAGCTCGGCAAGCTGCTGTAGCTCGCGGAGGCCCTGCGTGCGCCGCTCGTGCGAGCGGCCCAGCCGCGTCGGCGCGGTCAGCTGGCCGAGTAGCGACGCCTCGCGCCCGGCCGCAGTCAGGAACGTACGCAGGTGGCGGGGCGAGACGCCGTAGCGCACGAGGCGCGCGCACGTAGCCGCGACGTCGGCGTCCGACTCCGGATACCCCTTCTCTCCCCCGCTGCCGCGCGGCGACAGCAGCCCGAACTCCTCCAGCTCCCGCGCCAGGTCAACTGCGACCCCGGCGCGCTCGCAGAGCTCGTCGAAGCCGATCACCTGCTCTTCGGTACCGAGTGGCGTCGGCCGGCGCCGCTTGCGCTCCTTCTGCCCCGGCGCGTCGAGCTCGTCCTTGATCACGCGCAGCGGCAGGAACTCCTCGCGCTGCAGCCGCAGGATCGTGCGCAAGCGCTCGAGATCGTCCTCCGAGAAGAGCCGGTAGCCGCCCTGCGTGCGCCGCGGCGCCAGGAGACCCTCGTCCTCGAGGTAGCGCACCTTCGAGATCGAGATCTCCGGGAACTCGTCGCCGAGCCGCCGCACGACCTCTCCGATCCGGAGCAGCTTCTCGCGCTGGGGCTGTCGACGGGCGGCGGCGGTCATGCGATGAAGGTCATGCGGTACTTGCCGATCTGCACCTCGTCGCCCTCCTCCAGCGTCGCGCTCTCGATCCGCTTGCGGTTGACGAAGGTGCCGTTCAGCGAGCCCTGGTCCTCGACGACGTAGGTGCCGTCGCGCTCGAGCAGCACGGCGTGGTTGCGCGAGACGGTGACGTCGTCCAGAAAGATCTCGCAGTCGGGCGAGCGGCCGATTCGCGTGCTCTCGCCCGCGGGGCGGAAGCTCTCGCCTGCGCGGCCGCCGCCGGCGCGCACGACGAGGGCGGGTCCCTCGAGGCTCAGATCCTCGTGGTCGAGGTGCTCCCCCACTTCGTCCGCCGTGAAGGCCTGGGTCGTCTCGACAGCCCCTTCGCTCTTCTGCAGGAGCGCGCCGCAGCGCGAGCAGTAGTTCGCGGCCTCCGGGTTCTGGAAACCGCATTCGCTGCAGTAGACGAAGCTCAAACCCCCGGAGCCGCCTTGCCGGTCAGGATCTCCGTCAGGCGGTCGACGTCCACCTGCTCGAGGACACTGCGGCCGCCGGACTGCTGCAGCCGGGAGACGAGCTCGGCGCGCAAGATGTCGATCTTGCCGTGGAGCATGCGGCGCTGGTAACTGACGTCCCGCTCCTGCTGCTCGAGGTCGCCGATCATCGCCTTCAGCTGCTCGTCCGAGAGCGAGCCAAACTCAGGAAGCGGTTCCACTGTTCCGCCTTTCATTCGGGTAGGGACAGCTGATTCCAGCAGAGACCGCCAGAACCGTCAACCTCAGGTTAAGGGTTGAGTTCAGCGCTGCGCGACGATCTCCTCCCCCGCGATCACCTCGTCGAGGAGCTCGTGGATCTCCGCCTCGAGCTCCTCGGACGCTTCCGTGGAGCCTCCCTCGGCGTACAGGTGAACAAGCGGCTCGTCCGGGTCGGGCAGCACCTGCACCCAACCGCGCCCATCGAAGATCTTGATCCCGTCGCGCAGGTCGACGTTCGCATCGGCGAAGCGCTCGTTGAGGACGCGCATGATCGTGCCCTTGAGCGCCCACGGGCAGGGCACCTGGCGGTGGATGAGGGTCGGCCGCGGCAGCTCGCGCGTCAGCTCCGAGACGCGCCGGGGCTCCTGGGTCGCCAGCAGCTCGAGGAGCTTGCAGAGCGAGGTCATGGCGTCGTAGGCGGGCAGGAAGTCCGGGAACGCGTAGCCGCCGCCGACCGCGCCGGCGAAGACGACACCTGACTCGGCCGAGGCGCGCGTCAGCTCCGGCAGCGACGCCGGCGTGCGAACGACCTCGAGCCGGTCCGCGACCACCTCTTCGATCTGACTCGTGGCGTTGATCGGGACCGCGACCTTGCCGTGGTAGCCGTTCGAGGCGATCAGCCGCAGGTAGAGGAGGAGCGCCTGCTCGGGCAGGATCTCGCGCCCCGTCTCGTCGAGCAGGGAGATCCGCTCGGCCGAGCGGTCGAGCACGACGCCGAGGTCGGCGTTGACGGCGGGCACGAGGCGCGTCGCGCCCTCGATCAGCTCGCGCATCCGCGCCGGGAGGTGGCCGGAGTCGGACTCGAAGGCGTGCGCGGTCACCGCCTCGACGCCGAGGGGGCCGAGCAGCAGCGGAAGTACCCAGCTGGCTGCCGAGTAGCCGTAGTCGACGACGATGCGGAAGCCGCGAGCCTGGATGGCCTCGACGTTGAGCGTGCCGAGCAGATCGGTCGCATAGGTCTCCCGCGCCCGCGCCGGGTAGCTGATCTGGCCGACGTCCGTGAACGGCACGCGCCGCAGCTCGTGCCGGCTGAAGTGCTTCTCGATCTCCTTCTGCAGCGACGCCGAGAGCGCGATCCCCGGGCGCTCGAAGAGGCGGATCTGCACCGCCTCAGGATCGTGGGAGGCGGCGCCGACATGGAACGCAGCATCGAAGCCGTGCGTCCGCAGGTGGTGCTTGCCCACCGGCGCCGGCAGCGTGCGCAGGTCGGCCACGTGCACGCCCGTCGAGTGGAGGCCCGAGATGAGCGCGCGCTTGATCATCTGGTACGCGGGCGCGCTCTCGCGGCTCGCGACGACGCGCGCGCCGCGCTTGAGCGCCGTCCCAAGCGCGGCGCCGAACCGGATCGCAACCTCGGGCGTCAGGTCGACGTTGACGAGCCCGAGCACGCCGTCCTTGCCGAAGACACGCGTCGTGCCGCGCGATTCCCAGATCAGGCTCTCGTGGATCTGCGCGCCGTACTCGACCTCCTTGTACGGGTAGATGCGCACGCCGGGGTAGATCACGGACTGGTCCCCGAGCGTCACCTGGTCGCCGATCGCGACCCCTTCGTGCACGCGTGCGTGTGCGCGCACGTCGCAGTTGCGTCCGAGGATCGCTCCCTCGACGACGGCGCTGCGGCCGATGTAGCACGATGAGTCGACGATCGAGCGCGCGATCCGTCCCCGTTCGCGCAGGGTCGTGCCCGGCCCGAGGATCGAGTATGGGCCGACCGACGACTCCGGCGATACGGTGCAGTAGTTGCCGATGAACGCGGGTCCCTCGACGCCTTCGACGTCGTCGATCTCGACGCCCTCCCCCACCCACACGTCGCCGCGAATCTTCAGGCCCGAGATGTTCAGCGCGACCTTCTCGTCGAGCGCGTCGAAGTTCGCCTGCCGGTACTGGTCGAGGTTGCCGATGTCCTGCCAGTAGCCCTCGCACACGTAGCCGTAGATCGGCCGGCCCATTTCGAGCAGCAGGGGGAAGAGCTCCTTGGAGAAGTCGAACGGGCGGTCTCTCGGAATGTGTCGCAGCACCTCGGGCTCGAGCACGTAGATGCCGGTGTTGATCGTGTCGGAGAACACCTGCCCCCACGACGGCTTCTCGAGGAAGCGCTCGACGCGGCCGTCCTCGTCGGTGACGACGATCCCGAACTCGAGCGGGTTCTCGACCGACTTGAGCCCGATCGTGACCGCCGCATTCCTCTCGCGATGGAACTCGACGATCCGACCGAGGTCGATGTCGCACAGCGCGTCGCCCGAGATGACGAGGAAGGTGTCGTCGAGGCGGCCCGAGGCGAGCCGCACCGAGCCTGCCGTGCCGAGCGGGCTTTCCTCGACCGAGTACTCGATGTTGAGGCCCAGATTCTCGCCGTCGCCGAAGTACGAGCGGATTGCCTGCGGCAGGAACGCGACGGTGACCACGACGTCGGTGAGGCCGTGCGACCGCAGCAGCTCGAGGATGTGCTCCATGCAGGGCTTGCCGACGATCGGCACCATCGGCTTCGGCTGGTTCGAGGTCAGCGGCCGCAGGCGCGTGCCCTCACCGCCCGCCATAACGACGGCCTTCATGAGGCGAACGCCTCCCGGCGGGCCTTGAGCGCGTACTCGGCGAGCGCGACCAGGCCGATCACGAGGCCGATCCAGAAGATCCACAGCGGCCAATCGGTGCCCTTGTGCGTGACCATCACGAACCCAAGACTCGCGTAGAGCAGCCAGGTCGCGATCTTGCCCAGCAGGTTGACCTCGAACTCGTAGCCGCGGCCCAGCACGATCGGTGTCCCGATCAGGACGACGAGATCGCGCGCCGGGATGAGGAGGGTGATCCAGGGCAGCCGCCCGGCGTGCAGGAGCATCAGCACGGCGGCGTCGATCATCAGCCGGTCGGCGAGCGGGTCGGCGATCTTGCCGAAAGCCGACTCGACGTGCCAGCGCCTGGCCAGAAACCCGTCCACCTGGTCGGTGATTCCCGCTATCCCGAAAACGATGGCCGCGGGCCAGGAGCGTCCCCCGTCGCAGATCGCGATCAGGACGATGTAGACCGGGAGCAAGACCAGCCGCCCAATCGTGAGCGCGTTCGGAAGCTGCTTGCGCCCCATCCCCTGAAAGGATACGGAGGTGCCGACGCTGACCATTCCCGGCTTCGTCGACACGCACTGCCACGCCTTTCAACGCGCGCTCCGAGGCCGGGCCGGCGGCGGCGACTTTTGGGCCTGGCGCGAGGAAATGCTCGGACTTGCGGGCTCGCTCACGGTCGCCGACATCAGGCGCGAGTACGTCGAGGTCTACCGCGAGCTCCGCGCATGTGGTTACACGGCCGTCGGCGAATTCCACTACCTAGGCCTCGACGAGGCGCGTGCGGCGGCCGAGGCGGCCGCGCAGGCCGGGCTCGCCTTCGTCTGCCTCTACGCCTGCTACCTGCGCGGCGGGATCGAGCGCATCCGCCAGGCATCGGTCGCGGAGTACCTGCGCGAGCTCGAGTCGTTGCGCGCCGACGGGATCGCGGTCGGCGTGACTCCCCACTCCGTCCGCGCGTGCCCGGCCGATGCACTGCGCGAGCTCGGCCGCTACGCCGCCGAGCATGAGCTCCCGCTGCACGTGCACGCCGACGAGCAGCCGCGCGAGATCGAGGAGTGCCAGGCTGAGGAAGGCGTGCGGCCGATCGAGCTTCTCGCGCGCGAGGGCTGTCTCGGCCCACGCACGACGATCGTCCATGCGACGCACGCCGACGGCAACGAGCTCGACCTGCTTCGCGACGCCGGCGCGCGGATCTGCGCCTGCCCGACGACGGAGGCGAACCTCGGCGACGGCTTCCTGCCCGTTGCGCGCGTGCGGCACCGGTCGGTCGCGCTCTGCATCGGCTCGGACTCGAACGTCCGGGTCGACCCGCTCGAGGAGCTCCGGGAGCTGGAAGGGATCGGACGCCGGCAGACGGGCACCCGCGGCGTGATCCCGGTCCACGAGCTGCTTGCGATCGGCTCAGCGGAGGGGGCGGCAGCGCTCGGCCTGGATACATGGCCGGACGCGCTCGTCGACCTCGATCATCCACAGCTCCGCGCCGTGGCACGTGACGAGGTCTACGCAGCCCTCGTGCTCGGGTGCTCGGCGGACGTCCTTGCGAAGACGTCGGCCCAGTAGCGCGTGCGGTCGAGGTACGCGTACTCGGCGCGGATGCCGTAGAGGCCCCACGCGCCGTCGTAACAGAGGTACCGGTAGCGCCCGCGCCGCCCTCCGGGGGCGGCCGGCTCGATCTGCGTCCCCTCGTGCCACTCGTTGTATGAGGTGATCGTGATGCGATCGGCGTGCGCGGTGATCGCCGCGCGCCACATCGCGTCGTAGGTCGCGCCGTGCCGACGCAGTTTGACGACCGGGTCGCCGCTGCCGCGGCGCGCGTCGTAGCCCGGGCCGACGGAAGGGGCACAGAGAAGGTGCTGGGCATGGGCCTCGCCGCACAGGCGCGCGAACATCGAGCCGCGGTACGTGACGATGTCGTACGTGTAGAGCCCGTCGAAGCGCGCCGAGGCGGCGGCGCCGGCGAGCGCGGTCTGCGCGTAGAGCGTCGCCCCGCCCGCATGCAGCGCGTCGTGCGCCGCGGCCCAGTCGGCGACGGGCAGGTCGAACGGCCGGTAGACGTAGACGGTGCGGATCCCGAAGCCGCGTAAGTAGGCGACGTCGTCGACGACGCTCGCCACCGTCCGGCCCTGGTACGGCTCGATGTGCGCCGCCACTGCGATGCCGTCGGCGCGCGCGTCGGCGAGCAGCATCGGCAGCCTCGCGTCCTCCTCCGAGCCCCGCCCCCACCACGAGACGGCAAGCTCTCCGATGCCCGCACCGCGGATCTCGTCCATCTGCGCCGCGACGACGAGGGCGTCGGCCGACGAGTAGAGCCCGCGTGCGGGGTAGTAGGCCGAGGCGATGTCGTCGGGCGGCACGTGCCCGCGCTGCGACCAGTGCACGAACGCGCCGTCGTGGCCGGCCGTCGCGTACCAGGGGTAATAGAACACCGAGATCGGCGGCACCCGTGCGTCGGCCTGCGCGACCGCAGGCGCGCAGAGCGACGCAAGGATCAGGGCGAATACGAGTTTCCGCATGACCGGGGGGTCAGCCGAGATCATGGCTCGGAGATCGGCCGCCGACAATGGGTCCCGCGGCCTATTCAGGGAGGCGTCAGGCGCGCGCGGTGATCGTGATCCCGCCGCGCGGCTTCTGCACGAGCGTCACGTGTACCGCCGACGCGTCGAGTTCGAGCACGGCGGCGACGTCGTCCCGGATCTGAACAGCGAGCGCCTCGCAGAAGGCGCCCTGGTCCCGGAATCGCGACAGGTAGATCTTCAGCGACTTCGACTCGAGGCAGAGCCTCTGCGGTCGGTAATCGATCGAACACGTGTAGAAGTCCGGCTGGTTCGTGATCGGGCAGAGCCCGGTCAGCTCGTCGCTCACCATCTCGACGAGCTCGACGCCCGGGTTCGGGAACGTCTCGAGCCCGATGTACGCGTCGCTGCCCGCGTGGCCGAGCGCGACGAACTGCTGCTCCATGGCGCGTACTGTAGACGGGTGCCGCGCGTCTACCTCGCCGGGCCGCCGTTCGCCGACGAGTACCGGCGGCGCGCGGCGCGGCTCGTCGCCGAGGCCGGCGGGGAGCCCGTTGACCCGATGCGGCGCGACTTCCGTGGCAACACCGCAGGGCACGAGGTGGAGATCGTCGAGGGCGACCTTGCGGACATCGACACGTGCGACGCCGTGCTGGCCGCGTTCACGGCGCCTGACGAAGGCACCGCGATGGAGGTGTGGTACGCCCGCTCGCGCGGCGTCAGGGTCGTCGCCTACACGGGCGGCACGCCGGCGCATCCGTGGACGCGGTACGTCGCCGACAGCGTCCACGCGTCCCTCGAGGACGCGGTGCGGGCGCTGGTCTAGCCTCAGGTCGAGGTCCGTTAGCCGGTGGTCTAGTCCCGGGGTTGGTCGGACCAGCGAATATGCGTTTGGGGGATGGTTACGCTGTTTACGTCAGCGCTGTTTGTCGGTACTGCCTCGATCGCGGGTTGGGTCTACGTGCGGCTACCGAAGCTCGCTCCGGAAAGGCTGGTCGTGCGCGCGGCGTTCTGCCTGGCGATGCTCCAGGTCTGCTCGATGGTACGCATCGAGAACTCGACCTACCTCGGGCTGTACGCGAGCGTGTTCGCAGAGCTCGTACCACTCTTGATCGCGATGTGGCTGTCCGCGTTCTGGCTGCTCCGTGGCCTGTCGGACGCGATGTTCGCCCAGCGGTTTTAGAGTTCGAATTGCCTCGGCTCGGGGAATGAGCCGAGACACACAATCAAGGGGAGGGATCAGGATGAGAAGACGCCTGCTCCGCGCGGCCGTCGCTGCGGTGCTCATCGCGTTCCTCGGCACGGCAGCGCTTGGTGCAGGGGCGAGCACGAGTGCCTGGACGGTCACGACTGTCGCGAGTGGCCTCGACGCTCCGCGCGGTATCGCGCTACTGCCCAGCGGGACGCTGCTCGTCGCGGAGTCCGGTCACGGCGGCGACGTCTGCATTCCGGACGTCGACAACGGCATGCCGATCACGCGGTGCATCGGCACGACCTCGCGCATCTCTGCGGTGAACGCTTCCACCGGCGCGCGCAGGACGGTCGTGTCCGGCTTGTTCTCGACGTCCGGGCTCGGCCTGACGGGCGCCGACGGGCTCGCGGTGCGGGGCGGTCAGATCATGACCGTGATGACGGATTTCCCGCAGCGGTACGCGAGCTGGACCTGCACGAATCAGCCGAGCGACTGCGCGCAGGTGCTGGCGGCGGCTCGCAAGCAGGCCGGCACGCTGATCAAGGCGACGCCGTCCGGCCAGAAGAAGGTCGTCGGTTCGCCGGGCGCGGTCGACTACACGTGGACGCTGGCGCACAACCAGCTGTCGACGGCTCCGCCAAACGCGAACCCGTACGGGCTGCTGCCCACGTCGCGCGGCACATTCGTCGCCGACGCCGGCTCGAACACGCTCGACTTCGTCGGCCCGAACGGCAGCGTTCAGCTGCTCGCCGGCGACCCGTTGCCGCCGTCGGGCGGTTTCCCGGGTGACGGCGTTCCGACCTGCGTCGCGCAGGCGGGCGGCACGTTGTACGTCGCCGACCTCTCGGGCCGGGTGCTGAAGTGGACCGGTTCCGTCAAGAGCAACGGCAAGAAGGCGTCGACGCCGTCGACGCTGCCGCTCCTGACGCAGGTCCCGCTCGCCGCGGGGCTTCTTCACCACGTCACCGGTTGTGCCGCCGACGGCGCGGGCAACCTCTATCTCGTCGACATGTGGGGCAAGCCGGGACCGCCGATTCCGGCCGGCCCGGCGAGCGTGGCCAACACGGGGTCGGTCGTCATGGTCGCCCCCGGCGGGCAGGCCACGGTTCTGGCCAGCGGGCTGAACTTCCCGAACCAGATCGCGGTCGGTTCGGGCGGCACGCTCTATGTCAGCGCAAACAGCACCTGCCCGGCGACGGGATCTCCGTTCCCGTACTGCTCGACCGGCGGGACGCTGCTCAAGCTGCATTCCTAGGTCGATTCGTGGGTGCGCGGCCCGATCCAGGGCCGCGCACCCAACGTCGGGACCAGACCTTATGGGTGGCTCGAGCCGTCCATCGAGCGGTGGTATCGGCCGCGCTCAGGACGGAGGATCGCCCTGGGAGAGTTGGAGGGGAGTATGTGGGATACCGACGATCTAGGCGTCCAGGCGCACTACGCCGCCGAACTCGGCGACGAGTGGACCGAGGTCGAGCCCGGCATCTTCGTCCGCGTCGAGACCTCGCCGATGCTGCAGGTCGTCGACTCGCCTGAGCCGCCACAGGCGACGAAGGGAGTCGCGTGAGTACGCCTGAGAACTTCGAGACGGCGGTGGAGCTACTGCGGCTGCGGCGCCTTCGCGAGCATGTGGGGCAGCGGCGCGAGCAGCTGCAGGAGCGCGTCGGTCACTACCCGAACGCGGTCAATATGCGCCAGCTCGCGGCGCTGGTCGCCGAGCTGAACGCCGTCGAGCTACAGATCGCGCAGCTCGAGGCGGTCGAGCGCAGGTCTGTGGTGGGCGGCTTCGGACCGCCCAGATCTGTCAGCGCCCAGATATAGGCGCGCGCCAACTGTCGATTCGGCTCCGCCGGGCTCGTCATGGGTTGGTAAGGCTGAACCCAACGACGAAGGGAGCCAGCGATGAAATTCCTGCTGATGGTGTGCTGGGACACCGACCGGATGAACGCGCAAACCGAGCCCGACCCGAACGAGCCGCAGCCCGACAAGGGCTTCTGGTGGGTGGACGATCTCCGCGCCCGCGGCATCTGGCAGATCGGCGACCAGCTGGCGCCGCCGCGCCGGGCCCGGTCGGTACGGGTGCGGGACGGCAAGACGCTGATCACGGACGGCCCGTTCGTGGAGACCAAGGAGACGGTCGGCGGCTTCGACCTCCTCGAGTGCGAGAGCTTCGAGCAGGCGGTCGAGATCGCCGCCACGCACCCGCTCGCCGAGATCGGGACGATCGAGGTCCGGCCGCTGTGGGGCGTCGCGTAGACGGCGGGGACGACAAAGCCCCGCACGTGCGGGGCTTTCGTCGATCGGTGCCAAGATGTGAACCCGGGACCTGCAGTCGGTGAATGAAGGCGTAGCCAACCGGGCATCCTCTCGCTGCGATGGCTCAGTCGGAAATCGAACAGAAGCTGAGGGCGGCTGAGGATCGGATTCGCAATGCGACGGCGCGTCTCACGGAGTCGACGGCGCGCCTGGCAAAGGCGGAAGAGGAGCTCCTGGCGGTTGAGGAGAGACGGGATAAGCTCGCGGGCGAGGCCGTGATCAGTCGCCGCGCGATCGCGGACTTCGAGCGGGTTCTCGAGCAGTCTCACCAAGAGCTGTCAGCTCTCCACATCGACCTGGTGCGGCAGACATTCGACAAAGCCGTGGAGGCGCGCGACCTGGCGCTGCGCGAAGCGGCGTCGGCGCTCGAATGGATCAGGAAGGCGTTCGAGGAGCTCGATTCTCGTCGCGCCGCGCTCGAGCGTGCCGAGAGGGAGCTCCGAGCGCTCGATCCGGAGTCGGCATCTTCGATCCCACCCGAGCCCGGTCTGCTCGAAGCGGCGTGGGAAGGAGTGGTTCCACTCCTTCGAGAGCGCCTCGACGACCTTCTCGAGCACGACCTCGTCGAGGCGGCCAGTGCAAGTCTGCGTCCGAACGCAATCGAAGAGCTGCCCGAGCACCTGCGCGAACTCGCGCGACAGCGTCGCAGTGAGCGGATCCGCGAAGGCCTAGAGAGGCAACGCAATTAGACCGTGGAAAGAGAACCATGCAGTTGGTGTCAGGGCCCCCGCCCCGGGGGCGCCGGCCGACACTGCGCACGCGGTGGGCACTCGGGGTCTGAAGCGTCCGTCGGCGCTCGTCCGTTTGCCCTGCGGTCGCCTCCCTTCCGGCGGCACGAGGCCCACCGCATCCCGTCGGTCGCAGCAAGAGCCGATCTCAGGCCGGTCTCCTTTGTTTACTGCCGCGTGAGCAAGGACACGCCCGGCTAAGCCCTGGCGCAGCGGACCCTCAGATCCCGAGGCCGGTTGTTGACACCCGCTAACTGCCGCACCCGGTCGATCTGCGCCGGGGCTCCCTTTGACTCGGTGGTCGAAGAGGTTCGATTAGCCGGTGCCATTCGGGGAACCAGAAAGCCGCCGCAGTAGCGAAGGCCACCGACTTGATGGCAAACCGGGACGGTAAGCCTCGCCGGGAGTCTTCTCGCCAGAAGGGCTTTGCTTTAGAAAAACCCCGCCGGAGCGGGGCTTTCGACAATCGGGGCGCCGAGATTTGAACTCGGGACCTCTAGTCCCCCAGACTAGCGCGCTAACCAGGCTGCGCCACGCCCCGCGACCGGGTCAGGCTAGCAATCGCCGGACCAGCCGGCGCCCGGCGACGCCGGCCGCGGCGCCCGCTCCGAGCGCGATCGTGAAGGCCGGCGCTAGTCGGCCCACCAGCCGGGAACCATCTCGGCGTCCTGCGGATCGTCGCCGGCGCTGAACGCGAGGTACTCGACCCCATTGGGGCCGGCCTCGACGTTCCGCATCGTGTCGTTGTCGAAGCGGATCGCGTCC
>JBKPRG010000086.1:0-7118 GCA_046765815.1 Actinomycetota bacterium | reverse complement strand
GCCCGGCACCGCGGCGCGTCCGCCCGAGCCGACGCGGCTCCTGCGGACACGGCCGACGGTCAACGCGAACATGGATGTTCGCCGCGCCGGCGAGTCCAGCATTGTCTGGGACGTTGTTGCGGCCGTGGCCCGTTGGGAGGTGCGGATCAGCGAGCGGCCCGACGTGCGTTCCGACTACACGGTGCGGGAGACCCACGAGCTGGCCGCGGGCGAGACGCGGATCGAGGTGCCGCTCGGCGCGCTGCCACTCCGCGTGCACATCCTCGGCCGCACGCGCGACGGACGGTTGCTGCGCCGCGCCGTCATCTCAGGCCTGACCCGCGCGGGCTGGACCGATCGCTGGCAGCGGCGCGCGAGCGCCAGCTAGTCCTACTTCTCGGACGAGTCGTTGTCGGCCGAGCCCGAGCGCTTCTTCCAGAACGTCAGCGCGCCGACCACGCTCGCTGCGAACAGCGCGATCGCACTCTTGTTCGGTCGCTTCGTCTCGGTGTCGATCGCCGGCACGGCGCCCTTCGCCTTGCGCTTGAGCACCCGCTTGCCGACGGTCCACGTCAGCCAGCCCACGGCTGCGTTGCGGCGGTTGAATACGCCCACGGTGCGACCATACCCCCGCGGGGTGGGGATGCAAACCGGCTAGCGGGTGAGTCCCTGACCGTGGCCCTGCGACTGCGTGTGTTGCGAGCTCGTGGTCGTGGTCGTGATCGAGGTCGTCGTGGTCGGCTTGGTGTGGCCCTTCGCTACCGCGCTCTTGCCCTTCGCCGGGGTCGCCGGCGTCGGATGCACCGGGTTCGAGTGCGCATGCGCTGCAGCCTTCGGCGCCGAAGTCACCGGATGCGTCGGCCTGACCGGGTGCCCGCTGCGCGCCGGCGCCGTGCGCCGAGGCGTCACCGGATGCGTCGGCGTCGCCCGCGACGCGCCGTGTGAGCGAACCGCGTGCGAGCTCGACTTCCCGGGCGTCCCCACCCGAGGCGTCGACGACGAGCGAAGCCCGTATGCGTGCCCATGGGGATCGGGTAGGGCACGCAGGTTCCCCGCGGGATTCGTCGTCACGGAGTGGGTCGCAGCAGCCGCGACCGCCGGAGCCGGATGGTGCTCCACCTTCTTCGCCGCTTCATAGCCGCCCGTGCCGACCACAGCGCCGGCAGCGACCACGGCCGCTGCCTTCGCCGCGATCGCAACCGCACCGCCGCCCGAGCCGAACCCGAGCAGCGAGCCCGGCAGCGGGATCGCACCGAGCATCGCCTTCAGCGCGCCGCGCGACGCCCGCTGCTTGCGCGCGAGCGCCGAGCACTCTTCACACGCGCGCAGGTGCGCGCGCAGGTCGCCGCGCTCCTTCCGGTCGAGCTCCCCGTCGACCTGTTTCGACAGGAACCGCTCCGCCTCAGCGCAGGTGAGTGTCCCCTCGAGCTGCTCGCGCAGCGCACGCCGGGCGCGGAAGATCACGGTCTCCACGGCGGAGACGGAGAGGTCCATCATCTCGGCGATCTCGGCATAGCTCCGGCCCTCGAGCTCGCGCATCACCAGCGCGGCCCGCTGGTTGAACGCCAGCTGGCCAAGCGCCCGGTGGATGTCCTCCGCCGAGTAGCGCTCTTCGTGCTCGGGCACGGCGGCCTCGGCCGCGTCCTCGAACAGCGGCGACTCCTGCGGGCGGCGCTGCGCCTGGCGGAACCGCTGCCGGCAAACGTTGTGCGCGATCGTGATCAGCCAGTTCTTCGGCATGTCCGGCCGCTCGCCCGCCTGCATCGCGCGGTAGGCGTTCATGAAGGTGGTCTGCGTGATGTCCTCCGCGTCCTGCGCATTGCGCATGACCGCCATCGCGTACCGATAGACGTCGCCCGCGTACCGCCTGTACAGCCGCTCGAACTGCTTTTCGGCACTCGGGACTCTCGCCAGAAGAGGCGTCATGTCCCGGTAGATCCCTTAGGGCGCCGAAACTTGCGCATCGATCAGATCGTGGCACTCATCGGCAGAAAGCGCCAGATCCTGCAGCTCAACCAGGCTATGCCTTTGCGGGGGCGCGTTTCCTGTTCGGGATATGGATCGCGCGCCCAAGCGCGGCGAGGGCTGCCTCCTTGATCGCCTCGCTCAACGTCGGGTGCGGCGCCATACCGTCGCCGACCGTCTCGACGGTTGACTCCGCGTCGATCGCGACGACGCCCGCCTCGATCATGTCCGTGACGTGCGGGCCCACCATGACGAGGCCGAGCAGCTCGCCGTACTTCGTTTCGTGGATCGACTTGACCCAGCCGGTCGTCTCGGCCTGCATGACGGCGCGCGCGTTCGCGACCCACGGGAACGTGCCGACCGCGACATCGTCGCCGTACTGCTCGCGGGCCTCGGCCTCGGTGAGACCGACGCCTGCGATCTCGGGGTCCGTGTAGATCGGGCGCGGCACGGCGCGGTTGTCGACCGTCGCCTCGTGGCCGCACGCGTTCTCCGCGGCCACCTCGCCTTCGCGGAACGCGGTGTGGGCGAGCTGCCAATAGCCGGCGCAGTCGCCGACGGCGTAGATGTGCGGCACGTTGGTTCGGCGCGCGGCGTCGGCGGTGATGCCGCTGCGCTTGTCGAACTGGACGCCGGCAGCCTCGAGCCCGATGCCTTCGACGAGCGGCCCGCGCCCGACCGAGACGAGCATGAGATCGCACTGCGCGCTCTCGCCGTCGCCGAAGTAGACGGTGAGCGAGTTGCCGCTCTGCTCCACCTTCGTGCACTGCTTGCCGAGGTGCAGCGTGATGCCGCGCTTCGTGAATTGCTTCGCGAGCTCCTTCGCGGCATCCGCGTCCTCCTGCGGGATGAGCGTGTCGAGCATCTCGACGATCGTCACCTCGGAGCCGAAGCGGTTGAAGATCGACGCGAACTCGGAGCCGATGATGCCGCCGCCGAGAACGAGGAGGCGACGCGGTACCTCGGTCTGCGCGAGCAGCCCGGTCGAGTCGACGCAGAGGTCCGACTCGAGGCCCGGGATCGGCGGGCGGAGCGGGAACGAGCCGGTCGCAATCACCGCCGACTTAAACGTGACGTCCTCCCCGCCCTCGACCGCGATCGTGTTCGGGCCGGTGAACTTGCCGTAGCCCTTCACCCACTCGACGCCGTTCGACTTGAACAGGCCTGCCACGCCGTTGACCATCTGCTTGACGACGCCGGCCTTCCACTCGTTGGCGGCGCCGAAGTCGAGCTGCGTGCCGCTGACGCTGACGCCGAGCTTGGCAAAGGTCTCGTTCGCCTGGTGCAGGAATAGGGCCGTCTGCACCCAGGCCTTCGTCGGGATGCACCCGACGCGCAAGCAGGTCCCGCCCAGCTCGGGCTCCTTCTCGATGCACGCGACCGTCGCGCCCAGCTGGGCGGCGCGGATCGCTGCGGTGTAGCCGCCGGGGCCACCGCCCAGAACGGCGACGTCGACTTCCATGTCAGCTCCTCAGTTCGCTTCGGTGTCCGTCGGCGATCGTAGCGCTCGCCTACGGCACGAGAACCAGCTTGCCGAACTTGCCCGGCACGAGGAACGCCTCGTATGCCTCCTGAGCACGCTCGAGCGGGTATGTCGCATGCACGGGCACGCGGACGCGCCCTTCGGCGAGCAGCGGGATCACCTCGCGACGCAGCCGGGCCATCACCTCCGCCTTCTCGTCGGCGGAGCGGTTGCGGAGGTGCGACCCGTGGATCCGGCCGCGCTTTCCCAGCAGGTGCCCGAAGTCGACCTCGACCTTGCGGCCCGCGCCCGTACCGATCACGGCGAGGCGCCCGAGCGGCGCCAGGCGTTGCAGATCGGTGCGCAGGTTGTCGCCGCCGACGAGCTCGAGGATCACGTCGTACTCGCCTTCGGCCTCCGTCGCGGCTCCAAGCGCGCGCACGCGATCGGCGTTCGACCGCGTGGCGCCGGTGACGGCGGCGCCGACCGCCACTCCGAGCTGCACCGCCGCGGTGCCCACGCCGCCGGCCGCGCCGTTGACCAGCAGCCGCTCGCCCGGCTGCAGCTCGGCCTGCGTGAAGAGCGCGTCGTGCGCGGTCGCGAACGTCTCGACGAAGCCACCCGCCTCCGGCCAGTCGACCCCGTCGGGCACCGGCAGCGTGTGCCGCGCGTCGACCACGGCGAGCTCCGCCTGGCCTCCACCGCCGAGCAGCGCCATCACGCGCTCACCGGTTCCAGGGAGCTCGCCCGCGCACTCGAGACCGGGGATGTCGGCGGGCGAGCCCGGCGGCGCCGGGTAGTGACCGCCGCGCTGCGCTAGATCCGCACCGTTGATACCGGCGGCACGAACGCGAATCAGCACCTCGCCGTCGCGCGGCTCCGGATCGGGCTGTTCCTCGATCACCAGCGCACCGTCCCGGATTACTGCCGCCCGCATCGCTTCTGGGAGGATAGGCGTGTGCGGCTTCACGGCATCCACCACGTCACGTGCATCACGGGCGACGCCCCGCGCAACGTCGACTACTACACCGGCGCGCTCGGGCTGCGCCTCGTCAAGAAGACCGTCAACCAGGACGACCCGACGATCTACCACCTCTTCTACGCCGACGAGCTCGGCTCGGCAGGCGCCGACATCACGTTCTTCGAGTACCCGGGCGCGATCCCGGGACGGGCCGGCGACGGCATGGTTCACCGCATCGCGTTCCGCGTCGGCAGCGAGGAGTCGCTCGACTTCTGGCGCGACCGGGTCGGCGGCGAGCGCGTGGCCGGCAGCCTCCGCTTCGAGGACCCGGAGGGCCTAGGGCTCGAGCTCGTGCTGGACGACGGCGACGACGAGCCGCTGACTGCGCAGCACCCGGAGATCCCCGAGGAGCACGTGTTGCGCGGCTTCGCCGGCGTCCGCGCATACTCGTCGAGCCCCGAGCGCAGCGCCGACTTCCTCGAGCAGCTCACATTCACGCGCACCGACGATCTGTGGGAGTCGCGCGGTACGCGCCACTGCTTCTACGCCTACGACGGCCCCGAGGGCCGCCGCGGCATCCCGGGCGCCGGCACCGTGCACCACGTCGCGTGGTCGGTGCCGCTCGACGAGCATCCGGCGTGGGTGAAGAAGGCTGCGGACGCGGGCGCACGGCCGACGACGGTGATCGACCGCTTCTGGTTCCGCTCGATCTACTTCCGCGAGCCGAGCGGCGTGCTGTTCGAGATCGCCTCGCTCGGACCCGGCTTCACCCTCGACGAGGAGCCGGAGCATCTCGGCGAGCAGCTGATCCTGCCGCCGAGCTTCGAGCACCTGCGGGCGCAGATCGAGCCGAAGCTGACTCCCTTGCCCGCTCCCGTTACAGGTCGCGGCGCATGACGAGGCCGCCGTCCGACTCGCGGACGGCCTCGAAGCCGTTCCGCTCGTAGAACGCGACCGCGGGCGAATCCGCCTCGACGGAGAGCGACACCGCGCTGTGACCTTGCTCGCGCGCGCGAGCGAGCAGCGCGTCGAGCAGCTCCTGGCCGAGGCCGTGGCGGCGCCGCGACGGCACGACGGCGATCGTCAGTTCCGGCGTCCGCTCGTCGACGAAGCCGTAGCCGGGCGCGCCTTCGGGGAAGAGACGCAGCCACGCCGCGCCGATTCGGTGGCCGCTCTCGGTCGACATGACGGCGACGTCGCCGGGACGACCCCAGTTGTCGACGTAACGCGTGAGCGGGATGTCCGCCTCGAACTGGTTGACGCGCCACGCGTAGGCGTGGGCCAGCATCGACTTCATGAAGGAGACGTCGGCGTTCGACCCCTTCCGGATCATTCGCCCATCGCCTGCGCCAGCTGGATGCGGTTGCCGTCGGGGTCGAATACGTCCACGAGCCGCATCTGCCCGGCGAGCTCGAGCACGACCCCCACCTCGACCCCTTCCTCGCGCAGCTGCTCGGCGGCCGCCTTCACATCGTCGACGTCGACCGTCGCGACGCCGCCCTCCGTCGGCTCGCCTTCGGCAATCGCGATCAGCATGTTGCCGCGCTCGAGCTGCGACCACTTGTCTTCCCAGTCGACGAACGTCTCCTCGAAGCCCAGGACTCGCTTGTAGAAGTCGCGACCGGCGTCGAAGTCGCGAACGCGGTACCAGACTCGGGGCGCCGTCACAGCGCCAGCGCGGGATCCTCGATGAATTTCTTCACGGTGCTGAGGAAGTCGGCGCCCGCCGCGCCGTCCACGGCACGGTGGTCGACGGTCAACGTCAGAGTCATCATCGGGCGAATCTCGACCGCCCCGTCCCGCGCCACGGGCGTGTCAAGGGTCGCGCCGACCGCGAGGATCGCGGCCTGCGGCGGGTTGAGCACCGCGACGAACTGCTCGACCCCGAACATGCCGAGGTTCGAGATCGTGAACGTGCCGTCCTCGAGATCCTGCGCCGACAGCTTGTTGTCGCGCGCGCGCCCGACGACCTCGCCGCGCGCGACGGCGACATCGGCCAGCGACAGGCGCTCGGCCGAGCGCACGACGGGGACGACGAGCCCCTGCGGCGCCGCGACCGCGATGCCGATGTTCGCGGTCGGGAACTTGAGCAGCGCGTCCTCCGTGAACTGGACGTTCACGTCGCGGTGGCGCATCAGCGCCTGCGCGCACAGCTTCGCCAGAAGGTCGGTGACAGTGATCCGCACGTCGGGGTTCAGCTCCCGGGCGCGGGCGACGAGCTCGCTCGCGCGCCCCATGTCAGCGCTTACGGTGAGCTGGAAGACGGGCGCCTGCCAGGCAGCGGTGAGGCGGCGCGCGATCGTCTTGCGGATCTTGGTGAGCGGGATCGACTCGATCTCGCCGGCCGGAACGGGTGCGGCCGCCGGCGCCTGGACGGCGCCGCGCTCCACGTCTTCGGCGACGATCCGGCCCTCCCGGCCGGTGCCCGACAGGGACGCCAGGTCGATGCCGCGCTCGCGCGCGATCCGCCGCGCGAGCGGCGAAGCCTTGATGCGGCCGCCGTTCGCCGACGGTGGCGCAACAACAACGGTCTCCGACACCGTGTCAGAGACCTCTTTCGAGTCTGATTTTGTGTCTGACGCCTCTTCCGGCGTGGGAGGCGGCGCTTCGGCTGCTTGAATCTCTTCCCCGGCCGCCCCGATCCAAGCGATCGTCTGACCCACCGGCGCCTCGCCTTCAGGCAGCGCGATCTTCAGCAGCACGCCGTCGAAGTCGGACTCGACCTCCTGGGTCACCTTGTCTGTGTCGATC
>JBKPRG010000085.1:0-9280 GCA_046765815.1 Actinomycetota bacterium | reverse complement strand
ATGCCGCCCTGCTTGTTCGCCTTCTCGTAGTAGGTGCGGAACTGCGTCTCGAGCAACCCGTAGTAGCGGCGCGCCTTCTGCTTCTCGCGCAGCTGCAGCAGGTACTCGCTCTGCTTGATGCGCCCGCGGCCGTGCTCGCCCGGCGGATACGAGCGGCGCTCGATGGCGCACTTCTCGGTCAGGCAGCGCTCGCCCTTGAGGAAGAGCTTCATGCCCTCCCGGCGGCACTGCTTGCACTTCGGTGAACGATCCCTTGCCACTTAGACGCGCCTCCGCTTCTTCTGGCGGACGCCGTTGTGCGCCTGCGGCGAGACGTCCTTCACTCCGAGAATCTCCAGCCCGGCCGCCTGCAGCGAGCGGATCGCCGTCTCACGGCCCGAGCCCGGGCCCTTGACGAAGACCTCGACCTTCTGCAGGCCGTGCTCCATGCCCTTGCGGGCCGCCGAGTCGGCGGTCACCTGGGCGGCGAACGGGGTCGACTTGCGGGAGCCCTTGAACCCGGCCGAGCCGGCCGACTCCCAGACGATCACGTTGCCCTCCCGGTCGGTGAGGGCGACGATCGTGTTGTTGAACGAGGTCTTGATGTGTGCCTGGCCGATGGCGATGTTCTTGCGGACGCGGCGGCGCGTGCGACCCCTGGTCGCAGACTTGCGAGGAGGCGCCACTACTTCGCCGCCTTCTTCCCGCGGCCGACGGTCTTCTTCGGGCCCTTACGCGTGCGGGCGTTCGTCTTCGTGCGCTGGCCGTTCACCGGCAGGTTGCGCCGGTGGCGCATGCCGCGGTACGAGCCGATCTCCTGCAGGCGCTTGATCGCCTGCGTGCGCTCGCGACGGAGGTCGCCCTCCACCTGCTCGTTCTGGTCGATGTAGTCGCGGAGCTTCGCGACCTCGTCCTCCGTCAGGTCACGGACCTTCGTGTCGGGCGAAAGGCCGAGCGCGACGCAGATCTTCTGGGCCGTCGGCTGGCCGATCCCGTAGATGTAGGTCAGCCCGATCTCGAGCCGCTTCTGGTTCGGGAGGTTCACTCCGGCAATACGAGCCAATTCGCTCCTTTATCCCTGGCGCTGCTTGTGGCGCGGGTTGGTGCAGATGACCATGGTGCGCCCATGCCGCTTGATCACGCGGCAGCGCTCGCACATGGGCTTGACAGACGGGCGGACTTTCATGAGAGAGTCAAATGTCTTCTAAAGAAACACGCGCGCAGACAGACGTTCGGCTGCGCACCGCGGGTCGTCATGGTACCAGGACCGCCGTTTTCGAAGTCAGGACGCGGGGCCCTTTCGCAGTCACGGCCACCGTGTGCTCGAAATGGGCCGCGAGGGAGCCGTCAACGGTCGAGATCGACCACTGATCGTCGTGGATGTAGACCTCCGGCGTGCCGGCCGTGATCATCGGCTCGATCGCCAGCGTCATGCCCGCCTTCAGCTCGGGGCCGCGGTTCCGCGAGACGAAGTTCGGCACCTGCGGGTCCTCGTGCATCGAGCGGCCTACCCCATGCCCGACCAGGCTGCGGATGATGCCGAAGCCGGCCTCCTCGGTCACGGTCTGGACCGCGTTCGAGATGTCCCCGACCACGTTGCCGACGCGAGCCCGCTCGATCCCGGCCTCGAGGGCGGCCTGACAGGTGGCGAGCAGGTGCTGCGCGGCCGGCGGGATCGTGCCCACCGCAAACGTCCAGGCCGAGTCCGCCACAAAGCCCCCCAGCGTCACGCCGACGTCGACGGAGAGCACGTCGCCGTCGACGAGCTTCGAGTCGTTCGGGATGCCGTGCACGACCATGTCGTTCGGCGAGAGGCACGTGGCGGCCGGGTAGCCCTTGTAGCCCTTGAACGTCGGCTCGCCGCCATGCGAGCGGATGAACTCCTCGGCCAGCGAGTCGAGCTCCGCCGTCGTGACGCCCGGCCGCACCTTCTCTTCGAGGAGCGCGATCGTGCCGGCGACGATCTGCCCGGCGCGCGCCATGGTCTCGATCTCGGCCTGCGATTTCCGGATGATCAAGCGAACACCCTCAGAGAGCGCGAGATCTCCCCGGCGACCTCGTCGATGGGTCGGGCTCCATGAATCGGAACGAGCTTCCCTGTGGCGCGGTAGTGCTCGACGACGGGCTCCGTTTCGCGATGGTAGATCTCGAGCCGCTTCCGGATCGCGTCAGGCGTGTCGTCGGTTCGGCCCTCGAGCTTCGCGCGCTCCAGCGCGCGCTCGATCCCAACGTCGTCTGGAACGTCGAAGTAGAGGATCGCGCCAAGGTCGCGGCCGATGCCGCTGAGCATCTCGTCGAGCGCGTCCGCCTGGGCGAGGTTCCGGGGGAAGCCGTCCAGAACGAACCCCTCAGCTGCGTCGGGCTCGCCGAGCCGTTCGCGGATCATCGCGATCGTGACCTCATCCGAAATCAGCGCGCCAGTGTTGTACAGCGGCTCGATCTCTTTGCCGAGCGCCGTCCCCGCTGCGATCGCGGCGCGGAACATGTCGCCGGTCGAGATGTGCGGGATGCCGTACTCGGCGGAGATCCGCTTCGCCTGCGTTCCCTTGCCGGCGCCCTGGGGGCCAAGGACGAGCAGGTTCACCCGGGAGTCCCGGAAACTCCGGCGAGCAAGTTCACTAGCGGAGGAAGCCCTCGTAGCTCCGCATCATCATCTGCGACTCCATCTGGCGCATCGTGTCGAGCGCAACGCCGACGACGATCAGCACCGACGTGCCGCCCAGAGCGCGTGAGGTTGCCTGGGAGAAGCCGAAGTTGTTGATGAACACCGACGGGAGCACCGCGACAGTGGCCAAGAAGAAGGCGCCCGGGAGCGTCAGCCGCGTCAGCACGCGGTCGAGGTACTGCGCCGTCGGCGGGCCCGGCCGGATGCCCGGGATGTAGCCGCCGTACTTGCGCAGGTTGTCGGCCTGGTCGACCGGGTTGAACTGGACCGCGGTGTAGAAGTACGTGAAGACGATGATCAGAATCGCCTCGGTGGCGAGGTACGCCCACGAGCGCGGCGAGAAGTGCTGGTTGATGAACGACTGCGTGCTCGGTGCGAACGAGCTGACGGTCTGCGGTAGCGCGAGCAGCGCCGCCGCGAAGATCACCGGGATGACGCCGGCCATGTTCACGCGCAGCGGCAGGTAGGTCGAGCCGCCCGTCGTCTGCCGGCGCCCCATCATCCGCTTCGCGTACTGGATCGGGATGCGCCGCTGGCCCTCCTGCACGAACACGACGGCGACGATCACGCCAAGCGCGATCAGCGGGAAGAAGAGCTTCTCCGTCGGGCCGCCGTTCACCCAGGCGTTGATGCCCGCCGGGGCGGACGTGAGGATCGAGGCGAAGATCAGGAGCGAGATGCCGTTGCCGATGCCGCGCTTCGTGATCAGCTCGCCCATCCACATCAGGAGCGTGGTGCCGGCGGTCAGCGTGACGATGATCAGCACGAGCCGGCCCGGGTTGCCCGACAGCGCGCCCGAGCGGTGGAAGAGGTACGCGTAGCCGGCCGCCTGCGCGCCCGCAAGGCAGACGGTCAGGTAGCGCGTGTACTGGTTGATCTTGGCGTAGCCCGACTCGCCTTCCTTCTGCAGCTGCTCGAGCGTCGGGATGACGACAGTCAGGAGCTGCAGGATGATCGAGGCCGTGACGTACGGCATGATCCCGAGCGCGAAGATCGAGAACCGCGACAGCGCCGAGCCGGAGAACAGGTTCAGCAGGCCGAGCAGCGAGCCGCCCTTGCCGTTGAAGAAGTTCTCGATCTGCTTCGAGTCGACGCCCGGGGCGGGCATCCACGAGCCGAGCCGGTAGGCCGCGAGCACGGCCGCCGTGAAGAGGAGCCGGCGCCGCAGCTCCGGGACCCGCCAGGCGTTGGCGAGCCAGGAGAGCAAACTACTCCTCGCCCTCGGAGGGTTCTGTGTCGGCCGTGGCCCGTCCCTCGGGGCGCCGCTTCAGGTTCTTCGGCTTGCGCGGCTTCGGCTCACGCAGCAGCGTGAGCGTGCCGCCGGCCGACTCGACCTTCTCGCGCGCGGTCGCCGAGGCGCCGTGCACGGTGATCGAGAGCGTCTTCGTCAGTTCGCCGACGCCGAGCAGCTTCACGTCCTTGCGCAGCGACCGGATCAGGCCCTTCGCTTTCAGCGATTCTGGCGTGACCTCCTCGCCGGCATCGAAGCGCGCCTCGAGATCGCGCAGATTGACGGGCTGCGTGTACGTGCGGAACGGCCCAATCGGCATTGCGTCCGCGGACGTGTTGCCGCGCAGCTTCGCCGTGCGCATGTAGAGCGGCATCTGGCCGCCCTCGAAGCCTGCCCGCATGTAGTGCGAGCCGGCGCGCGACTTCTGGCCCTTGATCCCGCGACCGGAGTAGCGGCCCTTGCCCGAGCCCAGGCCGCGGCCGACGCGCTTGCGATCCTTGCGCGACTGCGCGGGCTGCAGGTTCGAGAGATTCAGGCTCTCAGGCATCTTCGACCTTCACGAGGTGGCGTACCTTCCTCAGCATGCCAGCGATTGCCGGCGAGTTGTCGTGCTCGGCGGTGCGGCCGATCTTCCCGAGCCCGAGGGCCCGGAGTGTGCCGCGGTGGCGCTGGGACTGGCCGATCTGGCTACGCACCTGCGTCAGCTTCAGCCTCGCCATTCGCGCTCACCTCCTCTGCCTCGCTACTGGTGTCAGACACCTCTGAGGTGTCAGACGCTTTGTAGGGCAGCACCTCGGCGATCGTCTTGCCGCGCGCCTTGGCCACGTCCTCCGGCCGGCGCAGCTGGCGCAGCGCCTGCTCGGCGGCCTTCAGCATGTTGATCGGGTTCGTCGTGCCGAGCGACTTCGCGAGCACGTCGCGGATGCCGCCCAGCTCGAGCACCGCGCGGACGCCGCCGCCGGCGATCACGCCGGTACCGGGCGAGGCGGGGCGCAGCAGGACCTTGGCCGCGCCGAACAGTCCGAGCGATTCGTGCGTGATCGTCTGGCCGTGCTTCGGCACCGTGAACAGGTTCTTCTTGGCATCGTCGACGGCCTTCGAGATCGCGAGCGGCACTTCGCGCGCCTTGCCGTAGCCGACGCCGACGCGGTCGACCTCGTCGCCGATCACGACGAGCGCCGTGAACGAGAACCGCCGGCCGCCCTTGACGACCTTGGCGACGCGGTTGATCTCGACCACGCGCTCCTTGAGTTCGCGGGTCTCGACGTAATCAGTGGTCATTAAAAGCTGAGTCCTCCTTCACGCGCGCCCTCGGCGAGCGCCTTGACGCGACCGTGGTACAGGTAGCCGCCGCGGTCGAAGACGACGCTCTCGATGCCGGCCTGCTTGGCCGATTCGGCGAGCTGCTTGCCGACCTCGGTCGCCTGCTCCGTCTTGTCGCCCTTGAACGACTTCGGCAGGACGACCCACGAGGCGGCAGCCAGCGTCTTGCCCGCGTCGTCGTCGACGAGCTGGGCGAAGATGCCGCGGTTCGAGCGAAAGATCGCCAGGCGCGGACGCTCCGCGGTGCCGCTGATCTTGCCGCGTACGCGGCGGTGGCGACGCTCACGAAGCTGACGAGTGCTGATCTTGCTCACGCTCTCTTCCCGACCTTTCTCCGGACGTACTCGCCCTCGTAGCGGATGCCCTTGCCCTTGTACGGCTCGGGCGGGCGCACCTTGCGGATCTCGGCGGCCGTCTGGCCCACGATCTGCTTGTCGATGCCGCGGACCACGACCTGCGTCGGCACCGGCACCTCGAAACTGATGCCCTCGCGCGGCGTGATGCGCACCGTGTGCGAGTAGCCGACCTGCAGCTCGAGGTTCGTGCCCGACATCGCCGCGCGGTAGCCGACGCCCTGGATCTCGAGGCGCTTCTCGAAGCCGTTGGTGACGCCCTCGACCATGTTCGCGATCAGGCTGCGGGTGAGCCCGTGCAGCGCGCGGTCGTCGCCGCGCTCGGTCGGGCGCTCGACGGTGATCGTGCCGTCTTCCTGCTTGATCTGCATGCGCGACGGCACCGTCTGGCGCAGCTCGCCCTTCGGCCCGGACACGGTGACGCGGCCGGGATCGAGCGAGACGAGCACGCCGGCGGGGACTTCGATGGGCTTCTTGCCGATGCGACTCATCGCCTACCAGACGTAGCAGAGGACCTCGCCGCCGATGCCCTCGGCCTCGGCGGTGCGGCTCGTGACGACGCCGCGGGACGTGGACATGATCGCGATTCCCATGCCGCCGAGCACGCGCTGCCGACGGTCCTTGCCGGCATAAATGCGGCGGCCCGGCTTGGAGACGCGCTTCAGGTCAGTGAGGATCCGCTCGCGGCTGCGGCCGTACTTCAGCTCGACGACGAGCGTGGCATGGCTCTGGCCCTCGTCGTTCGCGACGTGGTAGTCGCGGATGTAGCCCTCCTCCTTGAGGATGCGGGCGATCTCGACCTTCAGCTTCGAGCTCGGCATCTCGACGCGGTCATGCAGCGCCTTGTTGGCGTTGCGGATGCGCGTGAGCATGTCGGCGACGGGATCGGTCAGCATTTCGTCTCTCCTACCACGAGCTCTTCGTCATGCCGGGGATCACGCCCTCGTGCGCGAGCTCGCGCAGGCAGATGCGGCAGAGCCCGAACTTCTTGAACACGGAGCGCGGCCGCCCGCAGCGGTTGCAGCGGGTGTAGTTCCGCACCTTGAACTTCGCAGGCCTCGAGGCCTTGACTCGCAGCGACTTCTTCGCCATTTAGCGTTCGCTCCCAGCGGCTGCGAACGGCAGGCCCAGCCCCGTGAGGAGCGCGCGCGCCTGCTCATCCGTCGCCGCAGTCGTCGTGATCGCGACGTCGAGGCCGCGAATCTGGTTGATGCTGTCGTAGTCGATTTCGGGGAAGATGATCTGCTCGCGGATGCCGAGCGAATAGTTCCCGCGCCCGTCGAACGAGTCCGGGTTGAGCCCGCGGAAGTCGCGGATGCGCGGCAGCGCGATCGAGACGAGCCGGTCGAGGAACTCCCACATCCGGTCGCCGCGCAGCGTCACCTTGACGCCGATCGGCATGCCGTCGCGGATCTTGAACTGGGCGATCGACTTGCGGGCGCGGCGCACCTGCGCGCGCTGGCCGGCGATCACGGTGAGCTCGTCGAGCGCCGAGTCGATCTGCTTCGCGTCGGTCTTGCCCTCGCCGACGCCCATGTTGAGCGTGATCTTGGCGATCGTCGGCGCCTGCATGATCGACGACAGGTCGAGCTGCTCGCGCAGTTGTGCGCGGAGCTCGGTCTGGTAGCGCTGCTTGAGGCGCGGGACGTAGGTCTCTGCGACGGCCATTACTTGTCGATCTCCTGCCCGCAGCCGTCGCGCTTGCAGACGCGCACCTTCACACGGTCGCCGCCCTTGCCTTCCTTGAACCGGTAGCCGACGCGAGTCGGCAGATTGCAGGTCGGGCAAACGAGCATCACGTTCGACACCGAGACGGCGGCCGGGCGGTCGATGATGCCGCCGGGCGCGATCTGCGTCCCGCCCATGCGGTTCGCGTCGCGGATTGGGCGCGGCTTCTGATGCTTCTTCTGGACGTTGAGGTTCTCGACGATCACCTTGCGATCGCGCGGGCGCACGTCGATCAACCGTCCCTGCTTGCCGCGGTCCTTGCCGGACAGCATCTGGACGGTGTCGCCTTTCCTCAGTTTCAACGCTGCTGTCATGTCTAGAGCACCTCTGGAGCCAGGCTCACGATCCTCATGAAGTTCTTCTCGCGGAGCTCGCGCGCGACCGGCCCGAAGATGCGCGTCCCGCGCGGAGCGCCCTGGTTGTCGATGATCACTGCTGCGTTCTCATCGAACGCGATCAACGTCCCGTCGTCCCGGCCGAAGGGCTTCCTCGTCCGCACGACGACGGCGCGCACCACTTCGCCCTTCTTGACCGTGCCCTGCGGGGCCGCGGTCTTGACGGTCGCCGTGATGATGTCGCCGACGCGCGCGTAGCGGCGCTTCGAGCCGCCCGCAACGCGAATGCAGAGTAGCTCACGGGCACCCGTGTTGTCGGCCACCTTGAGGCGTGTCTCCTGCTGGATCATTACTTCGCTTTCTCCACGATCTCCGCGAGCCGCCACCGCTTCTGCTTCGAGAGCGGGCGCGTCTCGACGATGCGGACCGTGTCGCCGACACCGGCGCTGTTCTGCTCGTCGTGCGCGTGGAACTTGACCGAGCGCCGGACGACCTTCTTGTAGCGCTGGTGGCTCTTGATCATGTCGACCTTGACGACGATCGTCTTGTCGGCCTTGTCGGAGACGACGACGCCGCGCCGCTCCTGGCTACGGCCGCGCTCGGCCTCCGGCTTCGGGGTGCGCGTGATCGGCTTGCGCTTCTTCGCCTGCTCGCGCACAGTCTTCGTGCGCTGGCGGCGCTGGGGGCGCGGAATGTGGCGGCGCGAACGTGTCGGCTTCGCCTCCACCTCGGGCGTCTCCTCGGCAGCAGGCGTCTCACTGGCGTCAGACACCTCTTCAGCCGTTGGGGCCGCCTCGGCCTCGGGCGTCTCACTGGTGTCAGACACTTCTGCAGACGTCTCTTCGACCTCAGGCGTTTCAGAGGTGTCAGACACCTCTTCGGCGGCCGGCGTCGCCTCGGCCTCGGGCGTTTCACTGGTGTCAGACACTTCTGCAGACGTCTCTTCGACCTCAGGCGTTTCAGAGGTGTCTGACACCTCTTCAGCCGTCGGGGTCTCTTCTTCGGTTGTCTCGTTCTTCTCTTCGTCCGTCATCTCAGCTCTTGACTTTCTGGTTGGAAGTGCCGCGGTCGTGCTGCACGGTCAGGATCCGCGCGATCTCGCGCTTCGCCAGCTTCAGCCGCGCCGTGTTCTCGAGCGCGCCGGTGGCAGCCTGGAAGCGCAGATTGAACAGCTCCTTGCGTGTGTCGGCGAGCCGGTGCTCCAGCTCGTCGTCGGTCAGGTCGCGCATGTCCCTAGCCCGCAAAGAGATCACCACCCTCCCGCTTCACGAACTTCGTCTTGAGCGGCAGTTTCTGGCCGGCGAGGCGAAGCGCCTCCTTCGCCAGCGGCTCCGGCACGCCGGACAGCTCGAACATCACGCGTCCGGGCTTGACGACGGCGACCCAGCCTTCCGGCGAGCCCTTGCCCTTGCCCATCCGCGTCTCGGCCGGCTTCTTCGTGAACGGCTTGTCCGGGAAGATGTTGATCCAGACCTTGCCGCCGCGCTTGATCTTGCGCGTCATCGCGATACGGGCGGCCTCGATCTGGCGGTTGGTGACCCAGCCGGCCTCGAGCGACTTGATGCCGTAGTCGCCGTAGTGCACGGTCGCCTCGCCCTTGACCTCGCCGCGCCTGCGGCCGCGGTGGTGCTTGCGGAACTTTGTCTTCTTGGGGAGCAGCATCAGG
>JBKPRG010000084.1:0-3507 GCA_046765815.1 Actinomycetota bacterium | reverse complement strand
CGAAGCGCTCACGTAGCGCGCCGACGATCGCCTCACGCAAGCGGACTCCGTCGTCGTCGGACAGTGTCCGCTCGGCCGATTGGAATGCGACCGAGAAGGCGATCGACTTCTGCCCGCGCGGGATCTGGTCGCCGCGGTAGTCGCTCAGGAAGCGCGCATCGCGCAGCTCGTCGCCGGCCGCCTCGCGTGCGGCGAGCAGCAGGTCGCCCGCGGGCACTCCCTCGTCGACCACGAACGCGAGGTCGAGCCGCAGCGGCGGGTACGTGATCACGTCGCGGTACAGGATCCGCTCCGGCACGAGCGCGAACAGCTCCGGCAGGTCGAGCTCGAACGCGCTCCACTCGCCGTCCAGGTCGAGCTGCCCGTATTGCGCCACCCACCCGCTCTGGACAATGGCGCCGACGGACGCCTCGACGAACGGCCGTGCCCGCTCGAATCGTGGCTCGATGTGAAGCGCGGCGAAGAGCGTCTCGACGACGCCCTTGGCACGGAAGAAGTCGCCCTCGACGATCCCGCCCAGCCGCCAGCGCTCCTCCGGCACCGCCGAGCCTTTGGTCGGAAGGTAGACGTGCGCGATCTCGAACAGTCGGATCCCTGTGTTGCCCATCGCGACGTTGTGCCGCGCGGCGCCGAGCAGCCCGAGCCGCAGCGTCGTGCGCAGCAGCCTCTGCTGTGACGAGAGCGGCACCGGCAGGATGAGCGCCTGCGCGTCGGGATCGTCGGCCTGCAGGCTGTACGTGTAGGCCTCGGACAGCCCGGCGCCCGCCATCACGTCCTCGACCTGTCGCCGAAGGCGCTGTTCGTGTGTCAGACGGCCGAACATCGCCTGGCGGACCGGCAGCGTCAGCGGCACGTCGCGAAGCCGGAACCTCGCCACCTCCTCGACGACGTCACTCTCACGCCGCACGTCCCTGGCACGCCACGACGGCGTGCGGACAGTCCAGTCGTCGTCGACGGCGAAGCCGAGGCGCTCGAGCCGGTCGCGCTGCTCGGCCTCGTCGATCTCGAGCCCGACCGACTCGTTGGCGTACGCCGGCCGGTAGGCGATGACCGGCGGCGACACCGGCTCCGCGCGCACCTCGCCGGCGCCGGTGTAGCGAGCGCCGGCGAGCTCGACAAGAAGCTGCGACGCGTAGCGCGCCGCCGCCTCCGCCTGCTCCGGGTCGACGCCCTTCTCCCAGCGCGTCTGGCTCTCGGTGCGCATCCGGTGGCGCTCGCCGCTCCGCAGCACGGTCAGCTGCTCGAAGTTGGCGGCCTCGAGAAGGACATTCTTCGTCGACTCCCCCACCTCCGTGTTCGCGCCGCCCATCACGCCGGCGATCGCGACCGGACGCTCGCCGTCGGCGATCACGAGGTCCTCGGTCGAGAGCTCACGCCGCGTGCCGTCGAGCGTCTCGAGCGTCTCGCCGGGCCGCGCGCGACGGACGGCGATGCGGCCGCCGGCCAGCGTGTCGTAATCGAACGCGTGCAGCGGGCTGCCGAGCGCGAGCATCACGTAGTTGGTGACGTCGACGACGTTCGAGATCGGCCGCATCCCGGCGCCGATCAGCCGCGCCTTCAGCCACGCGGGCGACTCGCCGAGCGCGACGTCGCGGAACAGACGCCCGATGTACCGCGGACAGCCGTCCAGATCCTCGATGGCGACGTCGACGTGCTCGTCGCCGGCGCGCTCCGGCTCGGTGCCGGGCACCGGCCCGAGCTCGGCTCCGGTGAGCACGGCGACCTCGCGGGCGATGCCGTAGATCGACGTCAGGTCGGGCCGGTTGTAGAGCGTCTCGACCTCGAGCACGTCGTCGCCGATCGGCAGGACGTCGGCGAGCGGCGTGCCCGGTTCGAGCCCGTCCGGCAGCACCATGATCCCGCGGTGGTCGTGTCCGATGTCCAGCTCGCGCTCGCTCAGGATCATCCCGTCCGAGACCTCGCCGCGCAGCTTCCGCCGCTCGATCGTGAAGTCGCCCGGCATCGTTGCGCCGGGCAGCACGACGGCGACGGTCGCGCCCGCGCCGAAGTTCCAGGCGCCGCAGACGATCGAGCGCGGCTCGCCGTCGCCGACGTCGACCTTCGTCAGCTGCAGCTTGTCCGCGTTCGGATGCTTGTCGGCCTCGAGCACCTTGCCGACGACGAAGTACTCGTAGTTGGCGCCGCCGGGCACGCCGCGGCGCACGACGCGGTCGACCTCGCAGCTCGAGAAGACCAGTTGCCGTGCGAGCTCATCCACCGGTAGGTCGAAGTCGACGTACTCGCGCAGCCAGCTGACCGGGATCTTCATCAGAACTGCCCCAACACGCGGAGGTCGTTCTCCCAGTACGCGCGCAGGTCGGGGAGGCCGTGGCGCAGCATCGCGATCCGCTCGATGCCGAACCCGAAGGCGAAGCCCTTCCACTCGTCGGGGTCGAGCTTCACGTTGCGGAAGACGTCGGGATCGACCCAGCCGGCGCCGCCCATCTCGATCCAGCCGGAGTGCTTGCACGTCGCGCAGCCGCTGCCGCCGCAGATGAAGCAGGTGACGTCGAACTCGACAGACGGCTCCGTGAAGGGGAAGAAGCTCGTGCGCATGCGCACCTCGCGCTCCTGACCGAACAGCGCCCGGAAGAACTGCAGCACGGTTCCCTGCAGGTCGGCGAGCGTGATGCCGTGGTCGACGGCGAGGCACTCGACCTGCAGGAAGATCGGCGAGTGCGTCGCGTCGGGCGTGTCGCGGCGGTAGCAGCGGCCCGGCGAGACCATGTAGATCGGCGGCGTCCGCGTGAGCATCGCCCGGATCTGGTCGGGGGACGTGTGCGTCCGCAGGACGGTCTCGTCGTCGAGGTAGAACGTGTCGTTGATCGAGCGTGACGGATGGCCGGGGTCGCTCGTCAGCGCGTCGAAGTTCTCCCAGACGGTGGCGACCTCGTTGCCGTCCCAGACTTCGTAGCCCATGCCGAGGAAGATGTCCTCGATCTCGCGCCGGATCTGCGTGAGCAGATGCAGTTGCCCGCGCGCGATCGGCGTGCCAGGGATCGTGACATCGATGCCGCTGTCGGCGGCAGCCTCGAATGCGAGTCGGCGGAGCTCGGCGTCGCGTTCGTCGACCGCCGCCTCGAGCCGGGAGCGGATGCCGTTCAGGAGCATGCCGCTCTCGCGGTCCCGGACGCCGCGCAGCGCCTGCGCCAGGTCCGATTTTCGACCGAGGTACCGCACGCGCGCGTCGTCGAGCTCGGTCTCGCTGAGCGCCGCGCGAATCGCGGCGTGTGCTTCGTCTTCGTACGCGGCCCAGTCCACCGCGGCGACACTATCCAAGGTTCCTCCTTCGGTTCGCAGCCAGGGTTCTGACGCGCCCCGGTCGCCGGCCGAAGGTGCTAGCGCACGCCGCGGCCCGACCACCGGGGCCGCGTAAAGAGCGTCGCGTGCATCGCCTGCATGGGTAAAAGCATACCCGCGTGTCCGTCTATGACAACATCGCGCGGCTGTACGACCCTTGGTCGCGGAGCGTCGTCGAGGACGTCTCGTTCTACGTCGACGAGGCAG
>JBKPRG010000083.1:0-4852 GCA_046765815.1 Actinomycetota bacterium | reverse complement strand
GGGTAGACGAGGATGCGGTAGTCGTCGCGTTCGAGCGCCTCGCCCGCGCGAACCTCCACCAGCTCGAGCCCGTATGAGAGCTTGCCGAACACCCGGCGGAGCGCACCGAAAAGCTCGCGCAGTCCCGGCGGCCCGTACACGGTGAGCGGGAGCTCGCGCTGACGGAGCTGGAACGTCTTGAGCATCCCGGGCAGGCCGAGGTAGTGGTCGCCGTGGTAGTGCGTGATGAAGATCTGGTCGAGGTCGGGCAGGCCGACCGTCGAGCGCATCAGTTGCCGCTGCGTGCCTTCGCCGCAGTCGAAGAGCAGGCGGTCGCCGCCGCGCCGGACGAGCAGCGCCGTCGGTCCGCGGGCGGCGGTCGGGGCGCTGCCCGACGTGCCGAGGAAGACGAGATCCAGGTCCACGCGCCGATTCTGGCCAAGGCGGCCCGGCGACGGCGAGTCGAGCGGTTACGGGAGGACGAGCCGTTGCCCCGCACGCACGTCCGCGCCTGGTAGGTGGTTCGCGCGTTCGATGCGCCAGATCGCATCGCGTAGGTCGCCACGGTAGTGGCGCTGCGCGATCGACCAGAGGGTGTCGTACGGGCGAACGGTGATCACCTGTTTTGCGCCGTGCGCCTCGGAGGAGCGGGCGACGGCACTCCAAACCAGGACGGCGATTCCGGCAAGGAGAAGGATTCGAGCGAACATCTGTTCGCCTACGATAGCGAACAGATGTTCGGGTTGTCAAATCATCGTCGGGAGGCTGCTTTCGCGGCCTTGGCGATCTTGCGGACGAGTTGCCCGTCGACGCCACCGGGCGGGGGCTGAGAGCTCCCGGGCACGAAGTAGGCGGCGTCGCCGGTCGCGCACTTGCCCGCCATTCGCGCCAGCTCGGCCGCCACCGTCGCGGAAGACAGCTTGGGCACGTAGCCGACGTAGAAGAGGCCGCTCTGCCATCCCTCCAGCCCGCTTTCGTCGACGAGCTTGAAGATGTCCACCTTCTTGACGTCGGCGTCGCAGAGGGCAAAGTCGACGAGCTTGCGGTACCAGGCCGACTGGTAGGCCTCCGTTCCCGTCGCGGCGACCCCGGCGGCGTTCTCGAGCCCGGTGTACGAGGCAGCGACCGACGCCGGCGGCACGGTCTGGATGCCGACCTCGTTGAGGCTGACCGGAAGCCGCCCCGGGCCGACCGTCGCCTGCGGCGTGCCGTGGAAGGCGGTGTAGAACGCCTGATACGCCCGCGGCAGGTTGGTGACGCTGAACGCCCGCGGACTCGAGTAGCCGGACTCGAACGGCAGGTTCTGCGGGATCGGGTACGGGTGCAGGTCGAGGCCATCCATCAGCGGCAGTGACCGGCCGCTGTGGCGGTACCACTGGCCGAGGAAACCGAGCCAGTCGATCGGGTTCGTCGCGCGCGGGCTGCTGCGGTCCTTCGGGACGGGGTTGCCGCGCGGCGAGAGTCCGAGCCCCCAGACGACGATCGTCGGGTCGACCGCCTTGAGCGCGTCGTACGCGGAGGCGAGGAAGATGCCGCAGCGTGCCGCCGAGACGTTCTTCCCGCCGGCGTACTGCGGGTTGACGAACAGGCTCGTGTTGCATTCGTTCATCACCGCGTAGTCGCGCACCTGCGGGTACGTCTGCGCGAGCGTGGCGAGCCACGCGGCGAATCGCGATGCGTTGACCGGCGACAAGAACGCGTTCGAGTGACGCGGGTAGACGGCGAAGGTGACGTTGACGCCGGCCGCTGTCGCCGCGTCGAGGGCGGGACCGATGAGGTCGGGGTCGCTGCCGTCGAAGCCGGTGTCGCTCGTCTCGTCCCAGCGTACGGTCATCGTGTCCGACGTCAGGCCGACGCTGCGCAGGGTCGTCCAGAACGTGCTCTCGCCGAGCTCGAACTTGCCGGCGTCGTCGTTGACGCCCCAGACGATGTCGTCTGCCGACGCGGCCGCAGCCCCCAGTCCGAGGGCAGCCGCGGTGACGAGGAGTGCTACGAGCAGGCGCATCATCGATGGGACCCCTGCGAGTTCGTCGGCTTGCGTCCGCTACCTCTCGACTATCGGTTCGAGCGCGTCGACGAGCTTCGACGCGCCGTACCGCACCGGGTCGTCCGTGGGCAGCCCGGTCTCCGCTTCAGCCTCCTCGATTGCGGCGCGGGCTGCGTCGTCGTCGAGGAGCCGGGTGTTGAGTGCGATGCAGTACACCTTTGCGGTCCGCGGCAGCAGGCTCAGCTGCTCGTGCAGCGCCACGAGGTCGGTGAGCGGCGGAATCGGGAAACGCTCGTCGCCGTCGACGACCTCCGACCCCGCCATGTGGCAGAGCACGTAGCCGTGCGGCGCGGATCCGTGCATCAACCCGAGCGTCACACCCGAGTACGCGGGATGGAGTAGCGAGCCCTGACCCTCGACGAGAAGGAGCTTTCCGCCGCGCTCGACGCCTTCGAGGACGAGCTGCTCGGCCGCACCCGCGATGAAGTCGGCGACGACGGCGTCGACGGCTATCCCCCACCCAGCGATCGCGATGCCCGTCTGCCCGGTCGGTACGAACTCGCTGCGGATCCCACGCCGTTTCGCTTCTCGGTCGAGCTCGAGCGAGACGCTCATCTTCCCGATCGCGCAGTCGGAACCGACCGTGAGGATGGTGGTGGCGCCGTGCGTGAGGTTCGCGCCGCTCGGAACGTCGAGGCCGGGCGGGGGCTTGCGCAGGTCGCGCAGCTCCACACCGTGCTCATTCGCGAGCTCGATCAGCTCCGGATCGTTCGAGACGAACTCGTGCAGGCCGCTCTCGAGATCGAGCCCGGCACGAAGACAGTCCTTCAGGATCTCGCGCCAGGCGGGTGGGAAGCGCCCGCCTTGCGTCGCGACGCCGACCAGGGCCGTCGTCGGCTCGTACGCCATCGCCTGCTCGACGGTGCGGACGAGCGGGAAGCCCTCGATGGACTCCGCGTCGGACTGCGAGTCGAGCAGCACGACCACGTCGTCCGGCGCGTAGCGCATGACGCCGCGCGCCGTCTTGCCGAAGTGCGGGTCGCCCGAACGCCCCTCGGCGAGGATGAGCAGCCTACGCGGGCGCGACACCGAGCCCGGGCGCCTCGGCGGGCAGTTGGACGCCGTCCGCAAACTCGACTCCGCGCCACGGATCCTCCGCGAGCAGCAGATTGCCGTCGAGGTCGACGTGATCCATCAGGGAGGAGATGTGCGCGCCGGCCGCGATGCCGAGCCCGGACTCGATCATGCAGCCGAGCATCACCCCCAGCCCGAGTGCTCGCGCGGCTGCGGCCATGCGCACCGCCTCTCGGATCCCTCCCGACTTCGCGAGCTTGATGTTGATGCCGTGTGCCCGCTCGGCGCACGGGGCGATGTCGGCGAGCGTGTGGCAGTCCTCGTCGACGTAGATCGGCATCGGCGCGCGCCGCTTCAGCTGCGGCCCGTCCGGATCGCCGGCGACGAGCGGCTGCTCGCAGTACTCGAGATCCATCTGCGGCAGGTACTCGAGCGCCTCGTCGAGCGACCACGCTTCGTTCACGTCGCACTGCAGAGGGAGATCCGTGACCGCCCGCACAGCGTGCACCCGCTCGACGTCGAGCCCGTCGCGACCGCCGAGCTTCAGCTTCAACCGCTTGAAGCCGCGATCGGCGATCTTCTCAGTGCGGCGCGCCATGTCGTCCGGGTCGCCGAGCCAGATCGTCCACGATGTCGGCGGGCCTGCGCGCTTGAGCCCGAGCAACCGGAAAGCGGGCTGTCCCGTCAGCTTCCCCTGCAGGTCGTGGAGCGCGGCGTCGACGGCTGACCTCGCTGCGTGCTCGCCGGGCGGGAGACGCTCCCAGATCTCGTCGAGTGCGAACGGATCGTCACCGACCTCGACGTCTTCGAGCCACGTCTGCGCCGATGCGGCCGACTCGTCGTAGCGCTCGAGCGGCGCCGCCTCGCCGTAGCCGGTGACGTCGCCGTGCTCGATCTCGACCTGGACGACCTCGGCTTCGTCCTCGGAGCGGCGCGAGATCGTGAACGTCTCGGCGAGCCTGAGCGTGACGGCGCGGGACGTCAGGAGCACGAGGGCTACACTAGTTGGCCTCCGGCGCCCGTAGCTCAGGGGATAGAGCGTTCGCCTCCGGAGCGAAAGGCCGCAGGTTCGATTCCTGCCGGGCGCATTACAAGTCGTGTCGCCGAGTCGATTTCGCTCAACGATGCGGTGTCATCTCTGTCGAGGACGACGGGTTTGCTCGCTCGGTGCAGACCCCCGTGGAACCTCGACTGCTGCCCTCACGTCCGAGTTGTCCACTAACGCTTCATGCCTGCAAAGGGGCGGTTTTGTACCGCCCCTTTGTCGCAGCAGGTGAACGCCGGCGCTCTCTATCCCTCGGGGACCCCGGTACAGCTGGGGCCCCAGCCGTCGTGGAAGTTAGGCCCGGTGGTCTGGTCGTGGAGCATGCAGAGCCACAGCCCCACCCACGGAAAGTCGCTGCCCCAGCGATTCCACTGGATCTCGGGACCGAACAGCACCTCCCCGAAGGCGGTCGTGACGGTGCCTGTCACGGACACCTGATGGTCGGAAAGTGCGGCGTCGCTGCTGAAGTGCAGATCGAACGTGACATCGCTGGTCAGTCGTGTCAGCCAATCCCACCCGACCACCGTCGTCTGGAGATCCGCCGTCCCGGCTGCGCGATCGACGACGAAGTCGGACTCCGGAATGTAGAGCGGGTCGTTGTCAGCCTGCCCGAGGTACGCCCGATATCCACCGGCGCAACCGTCAATGAGGGCGACCGACCAACGCATAACCGTCGGCTCGAGGTCGTCAAGGTAGTTCTGGACTTCCAGCCGCACGTCGGCCGTGACGCAAGGATCGCTCGTCGGCGCGGTCAGATTGAGCAGAGA